>JAUSAZ010000178.1 GCA_030652255.1 Myxococcales bacterium
GGCGGGCACACTCGAAGTGATGTTCCTGTTCGAAAGCCCCCGCGACTGCGGGGGCGCCCTCGTGCGATAGCCTGGGGTGAGCGCCAACGCGCGAACCCCAGCGTCAAACGGGCGGCGTGTCCCACCAACGGGCGGCCGCCAGAGCCGCAAGTTTGGTATCAAATGAGTATGAGCGCGCTTCGGGTCACCCCGCGCGGTGGTTTGCCGCCCGGGTGACCGCGAGCCGGGTGCTGGCGCCGACGAAGAGCGGAGGATCGGGGCGCCGACGCTCGAACACCTCCAGGTCGCCCAGGAGGTCGTGCTCGCGCCATCCGCAGTGCTCCATGCCCGCGCGACGGATGATCTTCACCGACGAGGTGTGCCAGGGGAAGGTCGACGCCGTCACCGCGCGCACGCCCGGCTGATCGAGCGCCCACTCGACCATCGCGCAGGTCGCCTCGGCGCCGTAGCCCTGCCCCTGCGAGCTCGGCTCGACCCCGTACGCGATCTCCACCACCCCGTCGTCGTCGGGCGCGCCGTGGAACACCACGCTGCCCACGATGAAGCGCTCACCCGTGGGGTGCGTGACGATCATCAGCCGGTCGCCCCAGAGCCGCAGCGAGGGGTTGGCGCGGATGCGCTCGACCGACGCGCTGAAGGCCCGCTCGATGAGCGCGCGGCCCGGCCACCTGCCAGGGAACCTCGCCCCGGCGATGGCCTCGACGTCGGCGCAGTGGTCGGCCATCACCGCCTCGACCAGGCTCAGGGTGATGGGCACCAGCTCCAGCCGGGCCGTCCGGAGCACCGTCATCGACGTCTCTTCGCTCATGGCAACACCCACTGCACTTCGCGTTCTCGGCCGAGGGCGCCCCCTACCGGGCGCCCTACGACGCGCGCCGACTCTCATCGTCCCGCGCCGAGAACACCACTCTCCGACCGTCTTTCGTAGAGCGCAACGACGCGGCGCGTGAGGCCGTGGATGCCGCAGCGCGGCAGTGAAGCCGACGACGCACCGCGAAGGCGATGGGTGCGAAGCGGCGGTGTCAGTCGGCTTCGGCGAGGAGCGATGAGATGTGGCTCGCGCGCTCGTCGGAGAGGTGGAGGCCCTTCTGGAGCACCTCGAGGAACTCCTGCTCCTCGTCGCCCACCTCGCCGTCGAAGAGGACGAAGAGGGTCGCGAGGGCGAAGGCCTCCTCGCGGGCCTCGATGTCGTCGCCGATGGCCTTGGCGATGGAGCGCACGCGGGCGGGGATGCCCTCCGCGGCGATGCGCAGCACGAAGCCCTCGACCGTGCGGGCGAGCGCGTGGTTGTCGAGGTGGGTGAAGCCCGGCGTCGCGCGGATCTGCTCGCAGAGCTGGTGGCTCTCCTGGGCCTCCATCTTCCCGTCGACGCAGGCGGCGATGGTCATCACCTCGAGGAGCGCCTCGGCGGCCTCCGGGGCCGGGGGCACGAGGCTCTCGCGCGGCCGACCGACGCTGGCGTAGTGCTTGTGCTTCTTGTGGAACTTCGGCATCGGACGCTCCAAGGGGTGAACGACCAGACGCCCGGTCGTGCCGCGGACCATAACAGACCTCTCCGCGCGAGCGCGACGGCTACGAGCGCCGACCTCCGCCGAGGCATCGAGCGCGTTGCACCACGGCGGCGTGATGCGGTAGCGGGGGAGCGCCGACGGTGCCCACCCCCTCCCCCCCCGACCCTTCGCTCCGCTGGGACGCGCTCACCGCGCGCTGGTGCCTGCTCGCCGCGCACCGGCGCGACACCCCGCGGGACATGACCAGCCGGCTCGACGCCCTGCGGGACGCCAGCCACTGCCCCTTCTGCCCGGGACACGAGCGGCAGACCGACCCCTCCACCGAGGAGCGCCCCGGCCCGGACGGGCGCTGGGTGGCCCGCGCCGTCACCAACCGCTTCCCGATGATGGCCGACGCCGCGCCCGCGGGGCGGGGCTTACGCCACGAGGTATTCCGTGAGCGCGCCGCGGTGGGCGCCCACGAGGTGATCGTCGAGACGAGGGAGCACGACGCCGACCTGTCCGACCTCGACGCCGCGGCCCTCGCGGTGGTGCTCGACCTGCACCGCTCGCGGCACCGCGCGCTCGCCCAGCGCCCCGACGCCGCCGCGGTGCTGCTCTTCAAGAACCGCGGCCCGCGATCGGGCGCCTCGCTGCGGCACCCGCACTCGCAGGTGCTCACCTGCCCGGTGGTTCCGCCGGGGGTGCGCCGGCGCGACGCGGTGGCCGCGCGCCACCACCGCCGCCACGGCTCGTCGCTGGTGCAGTGGCTCGTCGAGGCCGAGGTCGAGGCCGGCGAGCGGGTCGTCGCGCTCGACCCCCACTTCGTCGCGCTCTGTCCGTGGGCCTCCGCGCGCTCGCACGAGGCGTGGATCGTCCCGCGCGCCCCGATCGCCCACCTCGGCGCCACGCCCGACGCGCTGCTGCTGCCGCTGGCGGCGATGCTCGGCGACACGCTGCGGCGCGTGCGGCGGGTGTCCGGCGACGCGGACTACAACATCCTCCTGCGGCAGCCCGCGCGGGCGCGCTGGGAGGAGCCCTGGGCGCATTGGTTCCTGGAGATCCAGGTGCGGCGGGGCGGCGACGCGGGCTTCGAGCTCTCCGGCGGCATGTCCTGCACGGTGTTCTCGCCGGAGGAGTCGGCGGCGCTGATGAGGTCCGCGGATGTTCTCTGAGCGCACCGGGTGGATCACCGCCCCGTCGCCGCTCAGCGTCGCCATCGCCGCCCGCCGCGCGCTCCCCGGGCTGATCGACCTCACCGCCTCCAACCCCACCGCGGTCGACCTCCCGCCGCTCCCCCCGGAGCTCGTCGCCGCGCTCGCCGACCCCGGCGTCGTCGGCTACGACCCCGACCCCGCGGGCCCGCTGCCCGCGCGCGCCGCGGTGGCCGGGCACTACGCCTCGCTGGGCTACGCCGTCGACCCGGCGCGCCTGCGCCTCGCGGCCAGCACCAGCGAGGCCTACGGCTGGCTCTTCACGCTGCTCTGCGACCCCGGCGACGCGGTGATCGTCGCGCACCCGAGCTACCCCCTGCTCGACGACCTCGCGCGCCTGGGAGGCGTCGCGCTCAGCCCCGTCGGCTCGACGTGGCACGGCCGATGGGAGCTCGACCTCGACGCCCTCGACGCCGCCGTCACCCCGCGCACCCGGGCCGTCGCGCTGGTGCACCCCAACAACCCGTCGGGCGCGTACATCACCCGCGACCTCCGCGCCGAGCTCGTCGCGCGCTGCCGCCGCCACGGCCTCGCGCTCATCGTCGACGAGGTGTTCCTGGAGTATCCGCACCGGGACGATCACCGTCGGGCGCCCAGCTTCGTCACCTGCGACGAGGTGCTCACCTTCACCCTCAGCGGCCTCAGCAAGACCCTCGCGCTGCCGCAGATGAAGCTCGGGTGGGTGCACGTCCACGGCCCCGAGGCCGCGCGCGCCGAGGCCCTCCGACGGCTGGAGCACATCGCCGACAGCTTCCTCTCCGTCGGGGCCCCGGTGCTGCGCGCCGTGCCCCACTGGCTGCGGTGCAGTGAGGCGCTCCAGCGACCGGTGCGGGAGCGCGTGGCGGCCAACCTCGCGGCGCTCGATCGGGCCCTGGGCGGCGACAGCGCGGTCACGCTGCTCCCGGTGGAGGGCGGATGGTCGGCGGTGCTGCGGCTGCCGGCGACCCGCGACGACGACGCGTGGGTGCTCGGCCTCCTGGAGCGGGGAGTGCTGGTGCAGCCGGGGTACTTCTTCGACGTGCCCGGCGACGGGCACCTGGTGCTGAGCCTGCTGCCGAGGCCCGATCAATTCGCGGAGGGCGTGGCGCGGCTGTGCGCCCTCGTGGCGGAGGACTGCGCGGTCACTCCAGCTCGTTGACGATGTTGATCTGCGCGCCCTGGATCTCTCCGGAGTTCATCACCGCCGAGCGCGAGAAGGTCGACAGGGCGTTGTCGCCGTCGATGTCGCCGACGGCGCGCACGACCATCGTCGAGTTCGTACCCTCGGTGGAGTACTGGTAGTAGTGCGGGCGATCGATGACGAAGCCGAGGGTGTTCCACTCCGAGCTGTTCATCCACATCGCGACGTTCGCAGGGTACTTGCTGGCGCTGGGCGCCGCCGTGGGCATCGCGGGGCAGGTGGCGAAGGTGGTGCTGGTCGATCGCTCGTGGGTGTTCTCGTAGTAGCTGAGCTGGAGTCGGTACATCGACCCGATGCCCGCGCTCGCCTCGGTGGTCTTGCTGCGCTTCACATAGCGGCTGAAGGCCGGTATCGCGACCGCCGACAGGATGCCGAGGATCACCACCACGATCATGAGCTCGACGAGGGTGAAGCCCCGCTGCATGACGTTGACCTCCCGACGCATACAGTTCTGATTTCGCATTTTCGCTCCTGTGCCCCCAATGCACCGGCTGGCTGGCGCTCCCCCCGTCACGAGCCTTCGCGAGGCGTTGGAGGGGGAGGCACCCATCGTACCTGTCCGCTGCTGAGCATGGCCTGTGCCGTGCGCTCCCCGCTGCGCGGCTGCGATGGCGTTGCCCGTAGAGAGCGCCCCACGCACGACCCTGCTCTGACGATTTGTGTCACCACCCGGTGACCATCGTGGGCGCTGTCCGAGACGTGGACATCGGACACATTGAGGTCGGCCGGGGGTTGGCCCTACAGTCCGCGCATGACCTCGCTCACCCAGCTTTCGCCCGACGAGAAGATGTTTCGCGACGCCGTCATCGGCTTCGCCCGCGACCGCGTCGCGCCCCGCGTGGCCTCGATGGACCACCACGGCGCCCTCGACAAGGAACTCCTCCCCGACCTCTTCGACCTCGGGGTGATGGGCATCGAGGTGCCCGAGCAGTACGGCGGCGCGGGCTCCAGCTTCTTCAACGCCGCGCTCGCCGTGGAGGGCTTCGCCACGATCGACCCCAGCGTGTCGGTGCTCGTCGACGTGCAGAACACCCTCGTCGCCAACGCGGTCATCCGCTGGGCCGACGACGCGCAGAAGGAGCGCTACCTGCCGAAGCTCGCGCGGGAGTGGGTGGGCTCCTACGCGCTGAGCGAGGCGGGCTCCGGGAGCGACGCCTTCGCCCTCGCCGCGCGCGCCGAGAAGAAGGGCGACAAGTGGGTGCTCAACGGCCGCAAGCTGTGGATCACCAACGCCAACGAGTCGTCGCTGTTCATCGTGTTCGCCAACGTCGACCCCTCGAAGGGATACAAGGGCATCACGGCCTTCCTGGTGGAGCGGGACTTCCCGGGGTTCTCGGTAGGGAAGAAGGAAGACAAGCTCGGCATCCGGGCGTCGTCGACCTGCGAGCTCATCCTGGAGGACTGCGAGGTGCCGCTCGGCAACGTGCTCGGCGAGGTGGGCAAGGGCTACAAGATCGCCATCGAGACCCTCAACGAGGGGCGCATCGGCATCGGTGCGCAGATGCTCGGGCTCGCCCAGGGGGCCTTCGACTACGCCATGAAGTACATCCATGAGCGCAAGCAGTTCGGGCAGGTGATTGGCAACTTCCAGGGGGTGCAGTTCCAGTACGCGCGGTGCGCGGTGGAGATCGAGAGCGCGCGGTTGATGGTCTACAACGCCGCGCGGCTGAAGGACGCCGGGCAGCCGTTCATCAAGGAGGCCGCGATGGCCAAGCTGCACGCGAGCGAGGTGGCCGAGCGGGTGGCGTCGCTCTGCGTGGAGTTCGTCGGCGGCGTCGGGTTCACCAAGGACTACCCCCTGGAGAAGTTCTTCCGCGACGCGAAGATCGGGAAGATCTACGAGGGCACGTCGAACATGCAGCTCCAGACCATCGCGAAGCTGCTCCAGGCCGAGTACGGCTTCAAGGGCTGACGGCGCCCGCGTCGCCCCGGTGGAGGTAGCGCTGCACGTTGCGGCGGTGCTCCTCCAGCGACGGGGCGAAGGCCGATCGCCCGTCTCCCATCGCCACGAAATACAGGTCCTGATCGGGGGTGGGTGACAGCGCCGCCGCGAGGGCGCGCGCGCCCGGGTTGGCGATGGGCCCGGGCGGCAATCCCTCGTGGGTGTACGTGTTGAAGGGGTTGCTGCGGTCGAGGAGCATGGTGCCGGTGATGACCCGGCGCTGCCCGCCGTCGCCGTGCTCGCAGGCGCGCAAGGGGGTGCCCCGCGCGGCCATCACGGTGCAGCCGTACACCACCGTGGGGTCGCTCTGCAGGAGGCGCGGGCGGAAGTCCGGGAGGCGCAGGCGGTTCCAGAACACCGAGGCGATGTGGGCGCGGTCGCCGGGGGAGCCCGTCTCGCGCTCGACCAGCGAGGCCAGCGTCACGATGACCTGGTCGGCGCGGTCGAAGGCGTGCGCGGAGGGGGCCGCGGGCGCGGTGTCACCGCCCGCGAGCGAGGCTGCGCGGAGGACCCCGTCGGGGTGCTGCGCCTTGAGCGTGCGCAGGTGCCGGGCGGCCTCGGTCACCATGCGATCGACCACGCGCTCGGCGGGCGAGTCGGGCGGGAGGTCGTAGGTGTCCGGGAAGAGGTAGCCCTCGAGGGAGTCGCGGAGGCCGTAGCGTCGCAGGAGGGCGGGGTCCTCGGTGCGGGCGAGGAAGTCCGCGGCGGAGCACACCCCCGCGGACTCCAGCCGGCGCGCGATGTCGAAGCGGGTGTAGCCCTCCGGGATGGTCACGCGTATCACCCCGGCCGCGCCGCGCAGGAGCGTGCGGAGGATGGCGTAGGGCGAGAGGTCGTCGCGCAGGGCGATGGTGCCGCGGTGGGCGCCGTCGGCCGCGCCCGACACGGCCGCGAGCAGGTGGAAGAGCCAGGGGTGGTCGATGGCCCCGGCGGTCCAGAGCGAGCGGGTGACGGCGGCCGCGCTGGCGCCCTCGGCGATGGCGACGCGCACCACGCGGCCTCGGCCGCGGTGGGGCGTGCGGAGGTACACGAAGACCCCGAGCGCGCACAGCGCCGTGACGAGGCCGAGGGCGCCGAGGGCGATCCAGAGGGGGCCGCGGGGGGGAGCGCCCCGGCCGCGGGCGCGGCGCGCGGCGCGAGGGATGGGCTTGCCCGGGGGCCTGCTGGGGCCCTTCGCGGGAGCCTTCGCCGCGGGCTTCGCTACCGGTCTGGGTCGTCCAGCCACGCGACCGCTCCCGCCTTGGAGTCGAGGTAGGCCTGGAGCAGGATCGCCGCCACCTCGGCGTCGATGCCCTCCCGCCCCTTGCGGCCCGACGCCGTGCGCGCGCGCTGCGCCTGCACCGTGCTGAGCCGCTCGTCCCAGAGGATCACCGGCACCTTCGTCTTGCGGCCCAGCAGCGCCGCGAAGGTGCGAGCCGCGCGGGCCTTCATGCCCTCGGTGCCGTCCATGTTGAGCGGGAGACCGACGACCACCTCGTCGGCGGCCTCGCGCTTCACCACCGCCGTGACCGCGTTGACGGCCTGGTTGGCCTCGGGGAGTTCAAGGGTCTCCAGCGGGCGCGCGGGCACCCCCTCCTCGGCGTGCACCGCGACGCCGATGCGGCGGGCGCCCAGGTCGATGCCCAGGCGCTTCACGCGAGGCCGTCCTCGAAGGTGACCTCGCCGGGGCGCACCGTCACCATGGCCCCCTGCACCCAGGGCCGATGGTGGGCACCGTGCCCGAAGGGTGCGCCGGACAGCACCGGGACGCCCAGCGACCCGAGGCGCTCGCGCAGCACGTCCTCGACGGTGACCCCGTCGGCGCCCGGCACGCAGCGGGTGAACTCCCCGAGCACCACGGCCCGGACGCCCGAGAGCGCCCCCGACGAGCGGAGGGAGGTGAGCATCCGGTCGACCCGGTAGGGCGCCTCGCCGACGTCTTCGAGGAAGAGCACGCGCCCCTCGGCGTGCATCCGGCAGGGGGTGCCCAGGAGCGCCGCCAGGATCGCCAGGTTGCCGCCGAGGGCGCGCCCCTGCACCGGCGGGTGATCGCCGCAGGCGACGGGATCGAGGCCCGTCCAGCGCGGGGGAGGAGCGCCCTCGAGCACCGCGGTGAGCTCGTCGTCGCCGCCGCGGCGGCCGAGCGCGAGGAGCATCGCGCCGTGGATGGAGCGCACGCCCGCGAGGGCCCACACGGCGTGGAGGGCGGTCACGTCGCTGAAGCCCACGAGGGGCTTCGGGTCGCGGTGCAGGAGCTCGATCCAGCGGCGGGCGTGCTGGTCGAGGAGGCGGGTGATGCCGTAGCCGCCGCGGGCGGCGAGCACGGCGCGGACGGTGGGGTCTTCGAGCGCGGCGGTGATGTCCGCGGCCCGCGCGTCGTCGTCGCCCGCGAGGTAGCCGTGGCGGGCGCGCAGCGAGGCGCCGACGCGCACCCGGTAGCGGCCCCCGCACCAGACGAGGCCGGCGTCGAGGTCGTCGGGGTCGAGCGGGCCGCTGGGGGCGACCACCGCGACGGCGTCGCCGGGCCGAAGCGGGGTCAGCGCGGCGAAGGCGAAGGAGGTCACGGCTTGACCGGGCGGCGACCGTCGGCGGTGAGCAGCACGTCGTAGAGGTCGGCGCGGCGGTCGCGGAAGAAGCCCCAGGCGCCGCGCATCCGGCGAGAGTGCGCGAGGTCGAAGGTGGCCACCGCGGCCCCCTCCTCGGTGCGAGAGAGCTCGGCCACCATGTCGCCGCGGTGGTCGGCGCAGAAGGAGCTGCCGTAGAACACCTGGCCGTCTTCGGTGCCGATGCGGTTGGCGCCGCACACGGGCACGACGTTGGACACGGCGTGGCCGACCATCGCGCGCTGCCACGGGTCGCGGGTGTCGAGCGTGGGGTCGTGGGGCTCGCTGCCGATGGCCGTGGGGTAGAGCAGCAGCTCGGCCCCGAGGAGCATCATCGCGCGGGCGCACTCGGGGTACCACTGGTCCCAGCAGATGCCGACGCCGAGGCTGCCGTGGCGGGTGTTCCAGACCTTGAAGCCGGTGTCGCCGGGGCGGAAGTAGAACTTCTCCTCGTAGCCCGGGCCGTCGGGGATGTGGCTCTTGCGGTAGAGGCCCATCACCGAGCCGTCGGCGTCGACCATCGCGAGGCTGTTGTAGTAGGCCTGTCCCGCGCGCTCGAAGAAGGACACCGGGATGACCACCCCGAGCTCGCGGGCGAGCTCGGCGAAGCGGGCGACGGTGGGGTTGGCCTCGAAGGGCATCGCGCGCAGCAGCTCGCGCTCGTCCTCGACGCGGCAGAAGTACGGCCCCTCGAAGAGCTCCGGGGGAAGGATGACGTTGGCCCCGCGCGCGGCGGCGGCGCGGACGTGCTCGACGACGCGGGCGACGTTGGTCTCGCGGTCGTCGCCGAGCGGGCACTGGATGACGGCGACGGTGGTGGTGCTGTTGGCGGCGGTGGTCATGGCGCGGCGTGCTTCCGGCGGGTGGGCTGCTGCTGGGTGATGCAGTGGAAGGCGCCGCCGCCCTCGAGGATGGCGAGCGCGTCGATGGGCTCGACGTGGCGGCCGGGGAAGAGGCGCTCGACCGCGCGCGCCGCGGCGTCGTCCCAGGGGGTGCCGTAGGTCGGCACCACCACGGTGCGGTTGCCGATGTAGAAGTTGAGGTGGCTGGCGGGCATCACGCGGCCGTCGTCGTCCTCGACGCGCCCCGGCGACGGGACGAACACCAGCTCGATGGGGCGGCCGAGCGCGTCGCGCTGCCCGGTGAGCTCGTCGCGCAGGCGCAGCAGGATGTCCCGGTTGGGGTCGTCGCCGCCGGAGGGCTCCATCAGGGCGATGACGCCCGGGGCGACGAAGCGCGCGATGGTGTCGATGTGGCCGTCGGTGTGGTCGTTGATGAGCCCGTCGGTGACCCAGAGCATCCGGGTGCCGCCGTAGGCGTCGAGGACGGCGCGGGTGATGGCCTCCTCGCCCAGGTCGGGGTTGCGGTTGGGGTTGAGCAGGCACTGGCGCGAGGAGAGCACCGTGCCCTCGCCGTCGACCTCGATGCTGCCGCCCTCCAGCACGAGGTCGTGGCGCACGGTGCGGAAGCCCGAGGCCTTCGCCACGGCGTCGCCCACGGCGTCGTCATACCGGAGCACGTATTTGCCTCCCCAGCCGTTGAAGGCGAAGCGCGCGGCGACCACCGCGCCGTCGGCGCCGTGCATGAAGACCGGCGCGGTGTCGCGCACCCAGATGTCCCCGAAGGGGATCTGGTGGTAGCGCGCGTCGAGGCCGTGGAGGGCGGCACGGGCCACGGTCTCCTCGACCCCGTCGGGCGCGAGGATCTCCAGGCGCTCGCCGCCGTCGCGGGCGATGGCGCGGCAGAGGGCGGTGAAGGAGCGCCGGGCCTCTGGGAGCGCGAACTTCCAGAGTTCTTCGTGGCTGGGCCAGGCGAGCCAGACGGCGTCGTGCGGCGCCCACTCGGCGGGCTGGAGAACGGCTTCGGTGGTCATCGGGGCGCGGACACTACCCGCGCCGTGCCAGGGGCGCCAACTGGCCGCGCCCGGGGGCGTGTGCTCTCTTGCTGCGCCGCGATGGAACCGAAGCTCGAAGAACTCTCCGCCGACCTCGCCGCCGCCGCGCTGCGGGCCCTCACCGACGACTGGCGCAACCTCAACTACGCCCTCTTCCAGGACCGCATGCGGCCGCCCGGGATGCGCCTCACGGACGCCGCGAGCTTCCTCGGGCGCTGGGTGCGCGGCGAGCGGGTGATCGAGGTGTCGCGGCGCTTCCTCCTCGACCACCCGTGGGGCGTGGTGACCGAGGTGCTCAAGCACGAGATGGCGCACCAGTTCGTCGACGAGGTGATCGGGGTGCGCGACGAGACCGCGCACGGGCCGGTGTTCCAGCGGGTGTGCGCCGACCGGGGCATCGACGGCGGCGCCACCGGGGTGCCCGAGGCGCGCGGCTCGACCGACGCGGCCACGGCGTCGGCGCTCGACAAGATCGCCAAGCTCCTCGCGCTCGCCGGCAGCCCCAACGAGCACGAGGCGCAGACCGCGATGAACACCGCGCAGAAGCTGATGCTCAAGTACAACCTCGACGCGGTGCGGGCGAAGGCCGCGCGGGGGTACATCCACAAGCACCTTGGCGAGCCCACCGGGCGCGTCGAGGAGGCGTCGCGCTTCCTCGCGGCGATCCTGTCCGAGCACTTCTTCGTGCAGTGCATCTGGGTCAACGTGTGGCGCGTGCGGGAGGGCCGCGCGGCCTCGGTGCTGGAGGTCCTCGGCACCCCCGAGAACGTCTCCATGGCGGAGTACGTGCACTCCTTCCTCGACCACACCGCCGACGCGCGCTGGACGCTGCACAAGCGCCTCCACCGGCTCACCGGCGACCGCGACCGGCGCGCCTACCGCACTGGCGTGATGATGGGCTTCCTCGAGAAGCTCCGCGCCGAGCGCAAGGGCCAGCAGGAGACCGGCCTCGTGTGGGCGGGCGACCCTGCGCTGGACGAGTATTACCAGCGCAGGTATCCGCGGGTGCGCACGATCAGCCGCGCGGCGGCCACCCGCACCTCGGCGCACGCGCAGGGCCGCGAGGCGGGCAAGCAGCTCGTCCTGCACCGCGGCGTCGACGGGTCGCGCGGCAGTGGCGGCGGTGGAGGGCTGCTGGGCCCGGGGCGCTCGTAGCGCCGGGGCGGGCACCGGCGGCTTGCGGTCGCCGGGGGGCGGTCCTAGCGGGGAGCTTCTACGGGGGGCAGGGCACGGCATGGCCTCCCTACAACGCCAACGAGGAGCGATCCCATGAGCGACTGGCCCGAGCTCTCCCTGCACGCGTGGCGCGACACCTACGCGACGCTGCACCTCTACACGCAGGTGGTCGGAAAGGTCCGCCTCGCGCTGACGCCGCTGACCAACCAGTGGTGGAACGTCCCCCTCTACGTGACGACCCGCGGGTTGACGACGTTGCCGATGCCCTACCGCGACCGCACGCTCTCCATCGACTTCGACTTCGTCGACCACCGGCTCGTCGTGCAGGACTCCGCGGGCCACGTCCGCGTGATCCCGCTCGTCGCGCGCCCGGTCGCCGCCTTCTACGCGGCCGTCCTCGACGCGCTCTCGTCCATCGGGGTCGAGGTGCACATCGGGACCGCGCCGCAGGAGTGCCCGGTGACCACTCCCCTCGCCGACGACGTCGAGCACGCCACGTACGACCGCGACGCCGCGCACCGGTTCTTCCAGGTGCTGAGCCGCGTCGAGCCGGTGTTCCAGACCTTCCGCGCGGGCTTCCGGGGCAAGTGCAGCCCGGTGCACTTCTTCTGGGGCGCCTTCGACCTCGCCGTCACGCGCTTCAACGGCCACCGGGCGCCGGCGCGCGAGGGTAGGGTCGAGCGCATCGCATACGACGAGGAGGTCAGCTCGCTCGGGTTCTGGCCGGGCGACCCCTGGAACGCCTCCGTTGACGCGACGTTCTACTCGTACACGGTCCCGGAGCCCGCGGGCTTCGCGGCCCAGCGCTTCCACCCCGACGCGGCCGCCTACAGCGCCGCGCTCAAGGAGTGCGTGCTCCCCTACGACGCCGTGCGCCGCTCGCCCGACCCCGCGAAGGCGATCCTCGATTTCGCCCGGAGCACCTACGACGTCGGCTCGACGTTGGCGAAGTGGGACCGCACCGCCCTCGCCTATCCGTAACCTCGAGCGTTTCCTGACCTGCGCCGGGTCAGAGCCGCAGGCCGACGAAGGCCACGTCGAGCCAGCGGTCGAACTTGAACCCGGCCTCCTTCAGCAGCCCGAAGGTCTCGAAGCCGCACGCGTGATGCAGCCCCATCGACGCCGCGTTGCCCGCGTCGACCACCCCCACCATCGTGTGGAAGCCCCGCTCGCGCGCGTGCTCGACCAGCGGCGCGATGAGCCGACGGCCGAGGCCCCGGCGCCGCGCGGCGGACCCCACGTACACCGAGTGCTCGCACGCGAAGCGCCACCCGGGCCGTCCGCGGAACAGCCCGTAGGTCGCGAAGCCGAGCACGCCATGGGTCGCGTCCTCGGCCACGACGAAGCCGTAACCGTCGCGCTGCTTCTCGTCGAAGAGGCCCTCCTGCTGCGCGAGCGAGCGCGGCTCGTAGTCGAAGGTCGCCGTCGTGCGCGCCACCGCGTCGTTGTAGATCGCCACCACCGAGGCCATGTCGTCGCGCCGCGCCGCGCGCACCACGATCGTCTCCGTCGTCTCCATCGCGCGCGAAGCTACTGCGTCTCGAGCTGCTGCATCACCCCGTTGAGCAGCTCCTGGAGCTGCTGCGGCGACACGTCACCGCCGGGCAGCCCCGGCAGCCCTGGCGTCGCGGGCGTCGACCCACCCCCGGCCCCCGGGCGCCCCATCCCCTGGAGCAGCGGGCCGAGCATCCGCAGGGCGTCCTGCACCTCGGGCGACACCTGTCCCCCGGGGCCGCCGAGCATGTTGCCCACCAGGGCGCCGAGGTCCATCTGCCCGAGGTCTTCGTCGCCGTGGGCCTCGTGCAGCCAGCGCCTCGCGAGCGACCGGTAGCGCGCCGCGTGGGCGCGGTCTTCGGCCACGAGCGCGTCGAGGAAGCCCGTCGCGGGCGCCGTGCGCCAGCGCCACGTCGTCACGTACCGCTGCATCGCCCGCCAGAAGACCGCGTCGCCCGCGGCCGTACGCCACGCGTTGTAGAGGTAGGGGCCCTTCCCATAGACCAGACCCGCGTAGGCGATGGGCGTCGCGAAGGCCGAGGCGGGTCGGTCGACCGCCGCGTCCGCCTGACCCAGCGTGCGCATGAACTGGTAGTTCATCTTGATCTGCATGTCGCCGTCGCGGCGCGCGCGCTCGGCCCCGTAGCGCTCCTCCAGGTAGAGCGCCGCGGACCACTGCGCGAGCGACTCGTCGATGAAGGGGTGCGCCCGCGAGTCGCTGCCCACCAGCCCGTGCCACCACTGGTGCGCCACCTCGTGGGCCGTCACGAACTCCAGCATCGACGGCAGCATCTGCCCCAGCACCGCCGAAGGACCAGCGCCCGCCCCGCCGCCGCCGAGCGCGGAGAGCAGCCCCCCGAGGTCGCCGAGGCCCCCGAGCGCGCCGCCCGAGCCCACCCTCGTCGGCGGCCCCGAGGGCGCCGCCGGGTCGCCGTAGAACATGCTCGCGACGGTGACCAGCCCCGGAAACTCCACCCCCCCGGCGCCACCCACGAGCGGCGCCTCCACCACGTCGAGGTCGGCGTAGGGGTACGGCCCGAAGCGCCGCTGGAAGACCTCCATCGCGTGCGCCGTCACGTCGAGCACCCGCTGCCCCGCCGCGCGGTGCTGCCGCTGGAAGATCGAGCGCACCTCGACGTCGCCCACCCGCCGCGTGGCGACCTCCAGCGCCGCGCCCGCCATCACGGCGAAGTCCCGCACCACCGCCGCGCCGACCTCCACCCGCTGCCGGCCCGCCGCCTCGGTGCGCCGCAGCGCCACGCCCGTCGTGGCGAGGGTGTAGCCCGCCGGGAGGTCGATGAGCGCGTGGACGTTGGAGAGGTCGTCCGAGCCGAGGTCGCCCACGGCGCCGGAGTCGGTGCGCTCCCAGCGGTCGCCGACGCGGCGCGCGAGCACGGGGTAGAAGTTGGCCATGCTCACGACGCCGTCGCCCACCGCGAGCAGCCCGTAGTCCCCGCCGCTCTCCCCCGCCGACATCGCGCTGAGCGACTCCATCCCCTGGGCCATCAGGTTGGTGCGCCCCGCCGCGATCTGCGGCAGCGTCGCCTCGAGCTCGAGCGTCACGCGAAGCCTCCCGCCGGGCGCGACCGGCGCCGACGGACGCACCACGATCACCGACGGCGACTCGGCGGACACCGCGCAGCGCGCCCCCGTGCAGGCCCCGCGGGTGAAGCGCACCGGCGGCGCCCACGGCGGATCGCCCGGCCGCGGCGTCGGCGGGCGCACCGCGTTGGCGTAGACCCGCAGCACCACCTCGCGCAGCGGCGCGCGCCCGGTGTTGGTGAAGTACACCTCCTCGCGCAGCGTGAAGGTGCGCGGGCCGGGCTGCACCGTGAGCGTGAGGTCGTAGCCGGGCAGCGCGTCGAGGGCGGTGATGCCCGCCGCCGAGAGGCCTTGCCGGGCGGCGGGGCGCAGCGCCGCGAGGCCCCGCGCGGCGTCGTAGAAGGGCGCGGTCTGCGCGTGCAGCGCCTCGGCGGGGAGCAGCGCGAAGCCCAGCACGGCGGCCAGCGGTAGGGGTCTCATGGCGCCCAGCGTAGCGCGGGGTATCACTCCGCGGGGACGGGCGCGTCGTGGTGACGGTGGCGGCTGCGGCTGCGATGCGGCCGCGAGCGGTGGCGGTGACGGCTGCGGTGCCGCGACGGGCTCTCCTCCACGGCAGCGGGCTCCACCGGCGCGGCGACCACGCCCGCATCGGCGACCACGCCCGCATCGGCGACCACCCCGGCATCGGCGACCGCGGCGTCCTGGAGGGCGACGGCGGCGAGCGGCGGAGGGCTCGCGGCGGAGGCGTCGACGGTCGGGGTCGCCGTGGGGCGCGAGGCCACCGCGGCGGCGTCGGCCTGCGACGCGGGGCGGGGCACGCCGCGCGGGGACTGGAGCAGCAGCACGGTCGCGGCGGCGACGAGGCCGCCGAAGAAGAGCCCGATGAGCACCAGCAGGGGCGCGACGTAGGGGCGACGCGCGGCCACAGGCTCGGTCGGCAGCGAGCGGTCGTACGCGGGCGGATCGTAGGGCGGCGGCGCCGGGGGCGGGTCGGTGGGCGCGTCGGCGAGCGGGCCCGCGAGCGTAAACGGGGCCTCCGTCGGACCGTCGGGGATCTCGAAGACCGGCAGCACCTCCCGGGCGGTCTCCGGGGGCGGCTTCACGGGCCCCCGAGGCGGGGCGGCGGAGGGCGACGCGAGCAGCGTCGGGGCGCGGGCGAGGTCACCCACCGTGGGCGGCCGGAGCGTCGCGCCGAGCTGCCCGGCGGGCGCGGGGCGCAGCGGCGAGAAGCCCTCGGCCACGGTGGGGTTGCTCGGCGACGGGTCGTAGGCGCCGGGCTGGGGAGGCTGCGCCGAGGGGCGCGGCGTGAGGCCCTGCGTCGGCGTGAGCCGGTGGGTGCCGGTCTGGGAGATCCAGAGCTGGGCGTCGTTGGGGTCGACCCCCGCGGGCAGGTCGCTCATGAGCGCGGTGAGCAGCTCGCCCGCGTTGTTGTAGCGATCCGAGGGCTTGAGCGCGAGCGCCCGGGCGAGCACCGCCTCCCAGGGCCCCACGTCGACGCCGCGCTGCCCCGGCGTCGGGCGACGCGGCGACAGCACGTTGGCGCACATCTCCATGGCGTCGTTGCCGTCGAAGGGCACCGTCGCCGTGAGCATCTCGCACAGCAGCAGGGCGAGCGCGTGCACGTCCGTCCACGGCCCGGTGCGCATCCCGCTCACCTGCTCGGGGGCCGCGTAGTCGGGCGAGAAGGCCTGCATCTGGGTGAGCGTCTGCGCCCGGTCGGCGGCGCGCTTCTCCTCCGGGGCCATCACCTTGGCGATGCCGAAATCCAGGAGCTTGAGCCGCGTCGCGCCGCGCCGGCCGGTCACGATCATCAGGTTGCCGGGCTTGATGTCGCGGTGGACGATCCCCTCCTCGTGGGCGATGCCGACGGCCTCGATGACCGGGTACATCAGGGCCATGCACTCGGCTGGGGAGCGCCCTCCGAGGCCGCCCTCGATGCGCGCGTTGAAGTCCGACTCCAGCGTCACGCCCTCCAGCCACTCCAGGGCCATCCACGGCGCCTTGGCGCCGCTCGGCATGATGGACGTGCCGAAGTCGAGCACCCGCACCACGTGGGGGTGGTCGAGCTGCGCGACGGTGCGCGCCTCCTCGGCGAAGCGACGGAGGAAGTCCGCCTGCTGCTTCGGCGTGAGGTCGGCCGGGGTCTTCAGGATCTTGATCGCGACCGGCTTGCGCAGCTCGCGGTGCTGCGCGCGGTACACCACCCCGAAGCCCCCCTGGGCCACCAGCTCTCCCACCTCGTAGCGGGAATCAAGCCGCGCTCCGAGGAGGCCGAAGGGGTCTCCACGCCCTTCGGGTGGTGCTGTGATGGGCTTGGCGTTCATGCGCGAATCAGGCGCTGGCGAGGCTAACACAGGTGCCTCGACGGGCGCTCACCCGGGGTTCTGCGGGGCGTCCAGGGCCAGCTCGAGCGCGGCGATGCGGAGGATGCGCGGCAGCACGAAGCGGAAGACCTCGCAGTAGGGGCTCCGCCCGTGGGCGTGGCCGTCCCGGCGGTGCAGCAGCAGGGGGCAGCCCCCCGCGCAGGAGTGACGGAAGCGGCAGCCCTGGCACTCCGCGCCGGGGGAGCGCTGCTGAAACGAAGGCCCCATCACCGCGGGGGCGAGGGCGAGGAGCGCCGTGTCGCCCGCGAGCGCGGCCGTCCCCTCGTGGTGCAGCGCGGCCTGGCAGGCGGAGATCCGGCCGTCGTGGGAGACCGCGAGCGAGCGCTCCCCCGCGGCGCACGCGCGCCCGATGGGGTGACGCCACTGGAGGTCGCAGAAGCGATGCGTGCGACGAAACGACGGGCGCACGGGCATCGCCCGCTCGATGCGGTCGTAACACTCGCCGAAGACCCGCAGCACCCGCGCGAGCGCGTCGCCCTCCAGCATCGGCGGCGCGTCGACCGCCGGGGCGGCCCGTCGGCGCAGCTGGAGCAGCCCGACGGAGGGGCGCCAGCCGGGCAGGCGGGCGTCGAGCAGGGCGGCGCCGCCGTCGAGGTCGCGCACCAGCGAGTAGCGGAAGCCCATCTCGCGGGCGAGCAGCCAGTCGGTGAGCGCGGGCACCCCGTCGAGGTTGGCCGCGCCGACGGTGACCAGCGCGTAGGGGCGCACCCCGGCTGCCGCAAAGGCGTCGAGGCCGCGCTCGAGCTCGGCCCAGGAGCCTCCGCCGCCGAGGCTCGGCCGCATGGCGTCCTGCACCGCGCCGACGCCGTCGATGGAGACGCTCACGGACACGCCGTGCTCGCGCATCCACCGGGCGGCGCCGTCGGGGACGCGGGTGCCGTTGGTGAGCACCGCGGCGGAGAGCGTGGCGCCCTCGCGGGCGAGCAGCGCGCGGGTCTCCTCGAAGAAGCCGCGGATGAAGTCGAAGCGGAGCAGCGGCTCGCCGCCCGCGAAGCGCAGGTGCACCGCGCGCACCCCGTCGGAGCGCACCGTGGCGAGCAGCGCCGACTGGAGCGCGCGGGCGGTGTCCTCGGAGAGCGCGCGCCCGTCCTTCTGGATGTAGCAGTAGGGGCAGTCGAGGTTGCACGCGTTGGTCACGTGCACCCAGAGGTCGAGCGAGGGCGGCCCCGGCGCCCGAGGCGCGGGGGGTAGCCCGGGCACCTGCACGAAGCCGTTGCGGGCGAGCAGCGGGAGCTCCCGGGCGAGCGCGGCCACGGGGCGCTGGAGGGCCGCGGCGAGCTCGCGGAGGGTGCGCCCGTCGGCGAGGTCGAGCAGCGCCGCGGCGTCGCGGGAGAGCAGCGCGAGGGCGTCGCGGCCGCGCGGGTTGTGCACGAAGCGGCGACCCCGGACGATGCCGAGGTACAGGCCCTCGGCGCGGCGGACGGGACGGTCGGCGAGGTCGGTCGGCGGGGCGTGGTCGTCGAGGGGCATTCCGCGGGCCTCAGTCCGACGAGGAAGAGCAATCGCTGGAGCAATCGCTGGAGCAATCGCTGGAACAGTCGCTGGAGCAGTCGCTCTTCGAGCAGTCCGAGGAGGAGCAGTCGCTGCAGTCGCTCTTCGACATGCAGTCGCTGGAGCAGTCGGACGACCAGCCGCCGTCCTTGGTGCAGTCGCTGGAGGTGCAGTCCGAGCAGTCGGTCTTGGTGACGCAGTCCGAGCAGTCGGCGGAGTTCCAGTCGCTGGTGGACGACCACGCGGGGTCGCTCGCATACACCGACCCGTATTCCGTGAGGTCGATGGGCTTGTCCGAGGGGACGCCGAAGTCGTGGCCCGCGAGCGCGCCGAGCCCGGCGAACTTGTCGGGCATCGACCCGACGTCGTCGAACTCCCCCACCAGCGCGCCGTCGGTGCGCAGCACGTGGACGGGCATCTCCCAGGCCCCGTCGGTCGCGTGGTGGTGGTGGTGGCCGTGCGCGGCGGCGTGCAGCGCGGCGTCGAGCAGGATGAGGTCGACCCAGTCGGAGTACGGGTCGCGGTAATAGACGTCCCAGGGGTCGTAGTAGGGCGACGGGTAGGGCGGCGCGCGGAAGGTGCGGTCGGTGCGCAGCGTCGCACCTCGCATGGCGGCGGCGTCGCGGGCCATGGACTGCACCGCGCGCGGCGTGGGCTGCACCACCCGGGACACCGTGGCGTACTCCTCGGCCCGCGCCCCGGGGAGGGCGTAGGGCAGCCCGTCGCGGATGCGCCCGAGCACCCCCCGGAAGACGTGCTGGTGCGGCTTCGCGCGGTACGGGTCGGCCCCGAGGGCGGAGACGCGCGCGCGGGTCTGCGCGAAGGTCTCCCCGGGCAGCGGCCGGAGCTCCTCGATGCGCCCGCCGAGGGCGATCACCCCCGCGGCAGTCCCCGGCTGGAACCTCGCCTGGAAGGTCGCCTCGATGACCGTGTGCACCCCCTGCTCGCGGTGCTCGAAGACCGCCCGCACCTCGCGGAAGGGCTTCATGAAGCGCTCGGGCTTCCCGCGCATCGCCTGTAGCAGCCAGCCCACGTCGTCGGGGTTGGCGCTGTCGTCGCGCCACACCACCCGCTCGTCGAGCAGCACCGTGACGGCGTCGCGCACCCCGACGCCCGCGAGCAGCGTGCCCACCGACTCGATGAGCCCGAGGGCGTGCATCCCGTGCTCGTGCTGGCCCGATCGCAGGTCGTGCTTCGCGCCGAACGCGCCGGTGAAGGACTCCCAGAACGTCGGGCGCCGGGCGGCCTCGCGCCCCGGCAGCCACACCCAGAGTCGTGCGGTCATACGCATGGTGGTCGGCGGCCATCGCACCCGCGAGGGCCCCTGCGCGTCAAGCCCTGCGGAGCACCAGCAGCGCGATCTCCGGGGCCATCCCGACGCGGGTGGGCACCCCCGTCGTGCCGACGCCCCGGCTCACGAAGAGGGCGCTCTCCCCCTGGCGGAAGAGCCCCGCGGAGTAGCGCGACGCGAGGCGCCCGAGGTTGAGCCGGGCCCCGAGCGGCACGCCGAACTGGCCCCCGTGGGTGTGCCCGCTGAGGGTGAGCGCCACGCCGCGCAGGGCGATGTCGGGCCACCCGACGGGGTCGTGGGCGAGCATCACCACGGGCTCGCCGGGGCCAATGCCCCGGAGGGCGAGGTCGACGTCGTCGCGGCGGCTCCAGCGGTCGTCGACGCCCGCGAGGTGCAGGGTGGCGCCGCCGCGGGAGACGCTCGTCGCGGCGTTGCGCAGGAGGCGCACCTCCGTCGCCGCGAGCGCCCGCACCACACCCTCGACGGTCTGGAAGTAGTCGTGGTTGCCCATGCAGGCCACGACGCCGTCGCGCGCGGCGAGCCCTCGGGCGAAGGCCGTGACGTCGTCGAGGTACCCTTCGCCCACGGTGATGAGGTCGCCGGTGAGGGCGACGAGGTCGGCGTCGAGCGAGCGCACCCGCCGGGCCCACCCCAGGAACATCCACGCCGGCACGTACGGCCCGCAGTGCACGTCGCTGACGTGGGCGATGCGGTACCCGTCGAAGGCCTCGGGCAGCCCCGCGACGGGCACCTCCACCCGGGTCACCCTCGCCCACGCCCGGCCGACGGTGCTGCCCCAGAGGGCCATGAGCCCCGTGACGGCGTACACGGGCCCGAGCCAGGGGAGCACCGAGGCGACCGGCCGCCCCACCAGCGCCGCGACGCCGAAGCCCGCCAGCGCCACGTACGCCACCGGCGCCGCGAGGAAGCACCCCGTGGCGTACACCGCGTAGGGGACCTCCAGCAGCCACTGGCGCCACCAGGGCATGCGCACGTCGTCGACCCACCAGCGGAGCCGGTGGACGAGCACCGAGGCCCCCGCGAGGTGCAGGGCGACCGAGCCGAGGGCGCACCAGGCGAGCGACGCGGGGGCGGCCTCGTGTAGCGCCGCGGCCAGCACGATCACGGCGGGCAATTGCATCGCCGCGACGGCCCCGAGCACCCGGGCCAGGAAGCGCCGGCGCCACGCGTTGAAGGCCGGGGCCGACCTGGGCTGCGGGGGGCGGGCGCTCACCGGCGGCATCGTACGCCACGGCGGGGCGCGCGGCCTCGCGCGGCTTGCGCGCCGAGGGTCGCATCGCGTAGAGCCGCGCAGAGGATATACCGCCGATGGTCGCGACCGTTCATCTCCGCCCGGGTCATGTGCAACCGGTCTGGCTCGGGCACCCCTGGGTGTACGCGCAGGCCGTGGGTCGGGTGGAGGGCGAGCCCGCGCCCGGCGACGACGTCATCGTGCGCGACCCGCGGGGCAACCCGCTGGGCCGGGGGTACTGGTCGCCCTCGAGCGCCATCCCGGTGCGGGTGCTCACCCGGGACGTGTCCGCCGAGCTCGACGAGCGCTGGCTGCACAAGCGCATCGCCGAGGCGGCGGCGTGGCGGCGCGCGCTGCTCGGGCTGCCCGCGCCGGGCACCAGCGGGTACCGGCTGGTCAACGCCGAGGGCGACGGCCTCGCGGGGCTCATCGCGGACGTCTTCGGCGACGCGGTGGTGGTGCAGCTGCTCACCGTGGGGATGAAGCGCCGCGAGGCGGCCATCGCGGCGGCGCTGCGCGAGGTCACCGGCGCCGCGCGGGTCTTCGAGGTGTCGTCGCCGAAGCACCAGACCCTGGAGGGGATCACCCCCCGCGAAGGGATCCTGGCGGGCGACGACGCCGAGGCGCTGAGCTTTACCGAGGGGGGTAACAGCTGGGCGCTGCCCGCCCCCGGGAAGACCGGCGCGGGCCAGAAGACGGGCTACTTCTTCGACCAGCGGGAGAACCGCGAGCGCGTGGGGCGCCTCTCCGCGGGCAAGCGGGTGCTCGACCTGTTCTGCTACCTGGGCGGCTTCTCCATGGCGGCGGCGCGGGGCGGCGCCGTGGAGGTGCTCGGCGTCGACAGCGCGGCCGGAGCCATCGCGGCGGCGACGGCGGCGGCGGAGGCCAACGGGGTCGCCGGGGTGGTTCGCTTCGAGCGCGGCGACGCCCTCAAGGTGGCCGTGGCCCTCGACCAGAAGAACGAGCGCTTCGACCTGGTGGTGTGCGACCCGCCGAAGCTGGCGGGCAACGCGCGCGAGGTCGAAGGGGCCCTGCGGCACTACCGCAAGGTCAACTCCGAGGCCGCGCGGCGGGTGGGCACCGGCGGCCTGCTGGTCACGTGCTCGTGCTCGGGGCACGTGACGCCCGAGGAGTTCACCCGCGCGGTGCTGGCGGGCGTGCGCGACGCCGGGCGCGACGCGGTGCACCTGCGCCTCGACGGCGCGGCGAGCGACCACCCGACGCCGCTGGCCTTCGTCGAGGGGCGCTACCTGAAGTGCCTCACGCTGCGCATCACCTGACCGGTGGTGGCGCGAGCGCGGCGGGTCGAAGTAGCTTCCGCCGCCCCGATGACCCCTGATGCCTCGCAAGACCCCGCCGCCGATCGCTGCCGACCGCTGAGCTCGCTCCCGGGCGACCGCTGGCGCGCGGTGCTCGGGCTCGCCACGGACCTCGACGACACCCTCACGACCCACGGCGAGCTGACCGCCGCGGTGATCGCAGCCCTCGAGGACGTGCGCGCCCAGGGGCTGCCCTGCGTGGTGGCCACCGGGCGCTCGCTCGGCTGGGGCGCGGTGCTCGGTCGGGTGCTGCCGGTGCAGGCGGTCGTGACGGAAAACGGCGGGGCGTACGTGCTGCGGGAAGGCAACGGGGTGCGCGTGGCGTTCGTCGATCCGGATGAGGTTCGCGACGAGGGCATGCGACGGGTGGGGCTCTGCGTGGCGGCGATGCGCGATCGCTTCCCGACGCTGCGCCCCGTGGAGGACGCGGCGGTGCGGGTGACCGACCTCGCGCTCGACATCGCCGAGCGGGCCACCGTCGACCCGGCGGTGGTGCGCGACGCCGTCGCGATGGCGCGCGACGCGGGGCTGCACGCCGTGACGAGCAGCATCCACCTGCACGTGAGCTACCGGCCTGCGGACAAGGTCGCCGGGCTGCGGGCGGCCCTCGGCGCGCTGGGGCTCGACGCGGGCGCGCTCGACGAGCGCTGGGTGTACGTCGGCGACAGCCCCAACGACGCGGGGGCCTTCGGCGCGATGGCGCTCTCCGTCGGCGTGGCGGGGGTGCGGCGCTTCGCCGGGCGCATGCCCGCATGGCCGGCCTACGTGACCGACGACGACGGGGCGACGGGCTTCGCGGCGGTGGTGTCGGCGATGCGCGCGGGGCGGCGCTCGTGAGCCCGAAGCGCGCGCGGGTGATGGCCGTGGCCGTGCTGTCGCTGCTGGCGACGATGGGGGTGATCCTCGTGCTGACGCGCCCGCCGGCGCCCTCGGCGGTGGCCGAGCGGGCGCGGGAGGAGGCCCCGGCGGCGCGCGTCGCGGGCGAGCCGCCCCCCGCCGTGGACGACGACCACGCCTACGCGCCGGGGTCGCCGGGCGCGGTGGCGGAGCGCTTCCTGCGGTCGTTCTGGCGGGCGCACTACACCGACGCGGCGGCGCTCGCGACGGGCGACACCCTGGCCCGCTGCCAGCGCGATCAGCGCGCGGGGGCGGAGCTTCCCCCCGAGCACGCCGAGCTCTTCCGGCGGGTGCGGGTGTTTCGCGAGGCGTCGCGCTACCGCCTGGAGCGGGTGACGGTGACGGAGCTCCCACCGACGAGCGACGGCCGCGCGAGGCGCCTGGTGCTGGGCGAGGCGCACGCCACGGGCCCCTCCCCCGACGACGCGCGCATGGTCGAGAGCCGCCGCGGCCAGCGCCTCGTGCTGGTGCTCGTCGACGGCGCCTGGAAGGTCGCCGAGTGGACCGCGACCGCCAGCGGGTCGGCCCCCGACGCGGGGGGCGCGCGATGATCCGCCGGGACGGCAGCGACCCCCTGGAGCGCGGCTCGCGGGAGCACTACGACGACGCGGCGTATTACGACCACGCGTATGCCCGGCGCGCCGAGGACGTGGCGTTCTACCGCGACGCCGCGCGGCGCTGCGGCTCGCCGGTGCTGGAGCTCGGCGTGGGCAGCGGTCGCGTCGCCATCCCGACGGCCCTCGACGGCGCCGAGGTGCTCGGCCTCGACGTCAACGCCGCCATGCTCGCCCGGGCCCGGGAGACGGCGCGGCAGAAGGGCGTCCCCCGCGGGAGGCTCTCGCTCCGCCGCGGCGACATGCGCCGCTTCAGCCTCGGGCGCACCTTCCCCCTCATCACGGCGCCCTTCAACGCCCTGCTGCACCTCTACGAGCCCGACGAGATCGCGGCCTGCTTCCGCTGCGTGCGCGAGCACCTCGCGCCGGGCGGGCGCTTCATCTTCGACGTGCGCGTCCCGTCGCCCGCGGAGCTCGCGCGCGACCCCGACCGGGCCTACGTGGGCCGCCCCATCAAGCACCCCACCCTCGGATCGCGGGTGCGCTACACCGAGCGCTTCCGCTACGACCCCATCAAGCAGGTGCAGCACGTCACGATACGCTTCGAGCCCTCGGACGGGTCGCCCGCGCAGGAGACCCTGCTCACCCAGCGGCAGATCTTCCCGGGCGAGCTGCGGGCGCTGCTCACCCTCGGGGGCCTGCGCCTCGCGCGGCGCCTTGGCACCTTCACGGGCCAGCCACTGGGGCCCGACGACCCGCAGCAGATCGTCGAGGCCGTGGCGCTGGACTGAGCCCCGGTTGCGGCCTCCCAATCGGGGGGGGACGCGGGGTCAGTGCTTGAAGAAGCGGCGGATTCCGGAGAGCCCCTCGCAGAACAGGATCGCGCACTTGCGACGATCTTCCTGCTTCATGCGGTTGCAGAGCGCGCTGAGGTCGTCGTCGGCGTCGATGACGGTGCCCTCCGCGGGCTGGTTGGAGCGCTCGTCGTAGCGGCAGTCGTCGAGGGCGACCCAGCGCCCGCGGAAGCTCCCGTTCGAACAGATTTCAGACCACGACAGCCGAGCCGATGGACTGGTGCCCATTTAGGTAGCTATGTCCTCAAGATCCCGGTCGCTGCGGCGCGACGGGAGTGCCTCGACGCACCGCGCACCGTGCGCGATGGAGGCTCCGGTTCCGCCGAGGGGGAGACTTCGGTCTCGACCAGCAATGCGCATCCGTGTGCGCAGGGGGTGTTTGAACCGTTCATTGGTCTCAGGGCCTCTGCTGGCGGTACCCGGTTCATGCGATGGAGACCCACGAGGACTCTCTTCGTCACGAACCGGGTTGCACCATGATCCCGTTCGCCCCGGGACGCAAGAGGCTGCACCCGGACAGGGGATCTCAGGGAGGGGCGCAGGCGGTGCCGAAGTGATCGGACGCGCTCACGCGGCAGCCCGCCGAGCGGAGCTGGCGGAAGAGCGACTGCGCCTGGGCGCAGCGGCCGTTGATGATGAGGTCGTCGATCTGCGACTCGCGGCCGCAGGAGTTGGTCGGGCGACGGATGACCTGCGGCGGCGGCGTCGGGCGGATGCTCGGCGTCTCCGGCGGCGTCTCCGGCGGCGGGGGAATGGGCTGGATGCCGTTGTTGGGCTCGGGCACCGGCTGGATGGTGTTGGTCGGCGTCGGGATGGGCTGGATGCCGTTGGTGGGCTGCGGGGTCTGCACCGGCAGCACCGGGGCCTGCGTGCCCACGGGGTTGGTGACGGGGTTGGTCGCCACCGGGGGGTTGTTGTTGGGCGGGTTGTTGTTGTTGTTGTTGTTGTTGTTGTTGTTGTTGTTGTTGTTGCTGCCGCCGAGGGCGAAGGCGGCGACGCCGCCGACGATCACCAGCAGCGCGACCACGCCCGCGATGACCTTGCCGTTGCCGCCGCTCGGGCGCGGCGCCGCGTGGGCGTTGTAGCCGCCGGACTGCCCGCCGTAGGGGTTGGGCTGCGAGCCGTAGGGGTTGGGGTTGTAGCCCTGGCCCGAGACCGGCGCGAAGCCCGGGTTGGACGGCGGCGGCTGCACGGGGTTGAAGCCCGCGTTGGACGGCGCCGGGGTGTAGCCCTGGTTGGAGGGCTGCATGAAGTTGGGGTTGGACCCGGGGTTGAACGGCGTCGGCGTGGGGTAGTTGACCGCCATCGTCTGCGGCACCATCGGCCCGCCGGTGTGCTGCTGCTGCGGCTGCTGACCCGGCTGCGAGGGGTGCTGCGGCACCATCGCCGTCGGAGGAATCTGGCTGCCCTGCGGGCCCGAGGAGTGGCCCTGGTTGGTGGACACGGCCCAGTCGGCGCCGGCGCCGGTGTCGCCCGTGAACTCCTTGAGGAAATCGATGACGCCCTGCGGGCGCTGCGCGGACTCCTTGGAGAGGGCGCGCATCACGGCGGCCTTGTGCCGCGGGAGGATGGTCGCCCCGTTGGCGTGCATCTCGAAGGGGACGGGCGGCGCCGTGAGGTGCTTGGTGGCCCACTCCCACGGGGTGCTCGCCACGAAGGGGAGCTGCCCGGTGAGCATCTCGTAGGCCACGATGGCGAGGGAGTAGACGTCGCTCGTCGCGCGCAGGGGCTGCCCCGTGAACTGCTCGGGGGACATGTACGGCGGCGTGCCGAGGACCATGCCCTGCCGGGTGAGCTTGGCGTCCTGGGCGTCGGAGGACTCGTCGCGCTTGGCGATGCCGAAATCCAGCACCTTCACGAAGTCTCCCTTGGAGCCCTTCTGCGTGAGGATGATGTTCTCGGGCTTGAGGTCGCGGTGCACGATGCCGTGCTCGTGGGCCTCGGCGAGGGAGCCGCACACCTGCTGCAGGATGTGCTCGATGCGCTGCGGCGCGAGCGGCCCGCGGGCGATGCTGTGCGCGAGGCTCTCGCCCTGGATGAACTCCATGGCCACGAAGAGCTTGCCGCCCGGGAGCTCTCCGGACTCGTAGAACTTGATGGTGTTGGGGTGGTCGAGCAGCGAGACGGTGCCGGCCTCGCGGTGGAAGCGCGCGATGATCTGGGGGTCGCCGGCGAGGTCGGGCTGGAGCGTCTTGATGGCCACGGGGCGCACGCGGTCGCCGAGCTTCTGCTCGCCGAGGTACACCTTGCCCATCCCCCCCTCGCCGATGATCTTGACGATCTTGTAGCGGTTTTCGGCGATGTTCTGGCCGATGAGGGGATCGCTGTCGTGTCCCTTTTGGTCCGTCGTGCTCACGCTCTATGCTCCGTGCCTTCGGTCTGACCGCCCAACCCTGAACCTCTGGCGCCCAGCGCCCGAGGAACGCCGCGACGACACCCCTGAGAGCGTTACGGCACGCCCGACCTTGGCGCAACCACCGTCCCCGGCGACCGCGGACATTTCCCGGCCGCCGTCACCCGCTCAGGGCTCGGCCGGAGGCAGCACCAGCACACCCCTCGCCGCGCCCGGCGCGTCGGCCGCCGCGACCTCGCCCGCCACCGCGTGCGCTTCGGTGACCCCCAGCGCCCGCAGCGCCGCGAGCACCGCGTCCCGCCGCCGCCCTGCCCTCGCCGCGTCGACCGCCGCCGGGCCCACCACGCCCGGCCGGCTGGTCGCCGTGGTCACCCGCACCGGGGCGACGCCCGGCCGGGACACCGCGCGCAGGGCCACCGCGAGCTGCGCCAGCACCGCACGGCTCGCGGGCGTGACCTGATCGCGCGCATCGAAGACCACCGGCTGGAGCAGCACCACCCGGCCGGGCGACGCGGCGTCGGCCCCCTCGACGCGCACCCTCGGGAGGGCGCCCACCAGGGGAGCTCCCGGACGCGCGGGGGCCTCCGGGCAGCCGTCAGCGTCGGTGAGACCGTTGAGGGTCTCGGGCTGCTCGGGGCAGCGGTCGGTCGCGTCGGGCACGCCGTCGTGGTCACGGTCGGTCTCCGGGCAGCCGCGCTGCGTGGCCGGGGCGCCCGCGCCCGCGGGCTCGGCGGGGCAGCGGTCGAGCGCGTCGGGCACGCCGTCGTGGTCGCCGTCGGGCGCGGGGCACCCGGCGCGCGCGGCGTCTTCGAGGGCGCCGCGGGCCTCGGCGGGGCACTGGTCGGCGGAGTTGGCCACCCCGTCGCCGTCGGTGTCGCCGTCGGGGCAGCCGGGGCGCGCGCGGTCGGGCTGGTTGCCCACGGGCTCCTCGGGGCAGCGGTCGGCCGCGTCGAGCACGCCGTCGCCGTCGTTGTCTGGGTCGGGGCAGCCGTCGTCGTCCTCGAAGCCGTCCTCGTCTTCGTCGACCATCGGGCAGCGGTCTTCCTCGTCGGGGACCGCGTCGTGGTCGTTGTCCTCGGGGCAGCCGTCGCCGTCCTCGAAGCCGTCGAAGTCCTCCCGCAGCCCGATGCAGTGGTCGATGGAGGGGTCGTCGCGCAGCCCGTCGCGGTCATCGTCGAGGAAGCGCGGGGCCCACTGGAGCGAGAGCACGCCGCGCACCGCGGAGGCGCCCGGCGCCGGGGTGAGCCCGAAGGCCGCGCCCGCCGACACCGTGAACTCGCCAAACACCCCCTGGAGGCCCGTCCCGAGCTCCAGGGGCGTGCCGGTGGGGCCGCCGAAGGGGTCGCGCCCGTCGTACGAACCCACGAGGGTCACATACGTGGAGGCGTAATAGCCCGACAGCACCGCGGCGCTCGCCCAGGCGGGCTTTGCCAGCAGGAAGATGCCCGCGAGCATGGCCTCGAGCGGGCCGCGCACGGCGATGGCGAAGGTGACCTCGTCGCGCAGGGGGCGGTCGAAGAGGCACGCGCCCGAGGTGGGGTCGAGGCAGAGGGCGGGCTGCGAGGGCCATCCGTCGGAGAAGCGGGCGCGGTAGCCGAGGGAGACCGACCCGAAGAGGCGCGCGAGGCGGTAGTCGAAGACGGCGTAGGCGTGCGCCGTGGGGGCGCCCGCGGTGGCGTAGGAGGTCGCGTCGCTCAAGGGGATGGTGGCGGCGAGCTGGAGCGAGAGCCCGAGGCCCTCGCGGCGCTCACGGGTCTGCTGCGCGACCTGGGCGGGGGTCATGGTGGCGCCGCGGCCGGCGGTGGCGTCGAGCTCGGCGCGGGTGGACCAGCGGAGCAGCAGCCGGGCGTCGCCGACGGCCGTGGAGGCCGGCTCGGACACCCCCGGGGGGACCGTGCCCGAGGCCTGGTAGAGCATCATCGGGAGCTGCACCGCGAGGCCCACCCGCGACCCGAGGCCCACCTGGAGCGAGAGGGTGGTCCAGAGCTGGTCGCGGAGGAAGGCAGCGGGGGCGCCGGAGGGCAGGGCGAGCGTGAGGGGCGAGCGGACGTACTCGGTGAGCAGGCCCATGTTCCAGCGGCCGTGGCCGGGGACGAGGGTGGTCTCGGCCCACGGGAGGGCGTCGCCGTCGACCGGCGCGGTGGGTCGCCAGGGGCCGCCGTCGACCCGGAACCCCGGCGGGGTCTGCGCCCGCGCGACGGCGGGGGCGAAGCCCGCGGCGAGGGTCAACGCCATCAGCGAACCACGGTGGGACAAGCGCTTCATGAAGAGGCCGCGGACGCTATCACGATCGCGCGCGGGGGTTCAGGCGCCTCGACGACGCGGGGCGATCGTGCGAGAGAGGCGCCCATGCATGTGCACCTGATTGGTGTCGCGGGCACCGGGATGGGCGCCTTCGCGGGCCTGCTCAAGGCCGCCGGGCACCGGGTCACCGGGAGCGACACGGCCTTCTATCCGCCGATGGGCGACGCGCTCAAGGCCTACGGCGTCGAGACCATGACGGGCTGGGACCCGGCGCACCTCGACCCGCGCCCCGACCTCGTGGTGGTCGGCAACGTGTGCCGCCGGGACAACCCCGAGGCCCGCGCCGCCATCGACGGGGGAATGAACCACCGCTCGTTTCCGAAGGCCCTGGGCGAGCTCTTCCTCGCGACGCGCCGCTCGCTGGTGATCGCCGGGACGCACGGCAAGACCACCACCACGGCCCTCGTCGCGTGGCTGCTCGAGGCCTGCGGCCACGACCCGTCGTTTCTCGTGGGCGGGCTCGCGCGCAACTTCGACGCCAGCTACCGCCTCGGGCGCGGCGCGGCCTTCGTGGTGGAGGGCGACGAGTACGACTCGGCCTTCTTCGAGAAGACCCCGAAGTTCTGGGCGTACCGGCCGTGGGGCGCCATCGTCACCTCGCTCGAGCACGACCACGTGGACATCTACCCCACGGCGGACTCGTACCGCGACGCCTTCGTGGGCTTCGCCTCGCGCATCGCGCCCGAAGGGGTGCTCGTGGCCCACGCGCGCGACCCCGAGGTGGTGGCCATCGCGAAGCGCAGCAGCGCGCGCACGGTGCTCTACGGGCTGAGCGGGGACACCTTTCCCGAGGGGGTCACGCCGACCTGGCTCGCGGCGCCCATCGCCCCGAGCAACGGGCTCCAGCCCTTCGAGCTCTTCATCGGGGGCTCCTTCGCGGGGCGCTTCTTCTCGCCCCTGATGGGCGAGCACAACCTCCGCAACGTCGTCGCGGCGCTCGCGCTCCTCGCCGAGGGCATGGCCGTGCCCATCCCCGCGATGATCAAGGCGCTGCGGGAGTTCAAGGGCGTGAAGCGACGGCAGGAGCTCGTCGCCACGGCGGGGGCGATCCGCATCTACGACGACTTCGCCCACCACCCCACGGCCGTCGACCAGACCCTGCGCGCCATGCGGGCCCACCACCCCGACGGCAAGCTCATCGCCATCTTCGAGCCGCGCAGCGCCACCGCGTGCCGGCGCACCCACCAGCACGAATACCCGGCCGCCTTTGCCGCCGCGGACATCTCCCTCATCGCGCCCGTCGGGCGCATGGAAATCCCCGTCGAGGACCGCCTCGACATTCCCACCATCGTCAGCGACATCAACGCCCGTGGGGGCCACGCCGAGACCTTCGCCGTCGGCCCGCAGAGCGTCGACGAGATCGTCGCGCGCGTGGCCGCCATCGCGAAGCCCGGGGACACGGTCGCCGTGCTCTCCAACGGGGCCTTCGGCGGCATCCACGGCAAGCTGACCACCGCCCTCGAAAGACCATCTCCATGACCGATCCCACCGTCCGCCACGCGCGCGGCACCGTCACCGTCCACCCGCGCGGCTTCGGCTTCTTCACCGAGGAGAACACCGCGCCGCCGGTGAGCTCCTTCGTCATCCCGCCGGAGCTCAACGCCTTCCTCGCCGACGACCTCGTCGAGGCCGTGATCACCGTCGGCGACGACGGCCGCACCAACGCCACCAACCTCAAGCTCATCGAGCGGACGCGCTCCGAGCTCTTCGGCACCGTGGTCGTGCACCGCGGCGCGGCCTTCCTCAAGGTCGACCGCGAGGTGGCCAACACCGACTGGCCCCTCACCCACGCCGGGCCCGCGCCCGCCGCGGGGGCGCACGTGCTCGCCCGCGTCGACGGGGCGAAGGCCGCGCTCATCGAGGTGCTCGACACCCCCGACGCCCAGACCCTCGCGCAGGTCATCGCGCGGCACGGCATCGCCACGGTGGTGCCGCCCGCGGCCCGCGACGAGGCCGAGCGGGCGCGCAAGATCCCGCACACCGTCGACGGCCGGCGCGACCTGCGCGAGGTGCCCACGGTCACCATCGACGCGGCCTCGACGCGCGACATCGACGACGCCATCAGCGTGCTGCCCGCCGACGAGGACGGCGCGGTGCGGCTGCTGGTGTCCATCGCGGACGTGAGCGCCTTCGTGCCGGAGGGCGGCGCCCTCGACCAGGACGCCCGGGCGCGGGCGACGAGCGTGTACCTCGCGGGGCGGGTGATCCCGATGCTCCCGGACGGGCTCTCGTCGGAGTGGATCTCGCTGCTGCCGCACGTCGACAAGATGTGCCTCACCGCAGAGCTGCGCATCGACCCGGAGGGCGCGGTCGTCGCGGTGGATGTGTACGAGAGCCTCATCCGCTCGTGGGCGCGGCTCACCTACGACGAGGTCGCGGACTTCCTCGACCACGGCGACGTCTCCCCCGCGATGGAGCCCGTCTACGAGGCCGCCCCGTGGTGGCGCACGGTGTCCGCGCGGCTGCACATGGCGCGCACCCGCCGCGGCGGCGTGGAGGTCGCGCGGGACGAGACCTTCGTGGTGCTCGACGCGGTCACCGGCCTCGCGACGGGCATCGAGGCGCACCAGCCCACCTCGGCGCACGTGCTCATCGAGCGCTGCATGGTGGCGGCCAACGAGGCCGTGGCGCGCTGGCTCTCGGAGCGCGGCGTTCCGGGTGTGTACCGGGTGCACGACGTTCCGGGGCCCGACGCGGTGCGCGAGCTCAGCGCGGTGGCCGAGCGCTTCGGGTACGCCTCGGGCTTCGGCACGAAGCTGTCGCCGCTGGCCCTCGCGGCCTTCGACCACCAGATCGCCACCTCGCCGAGCGAGCCCGCCATCCGCGGCGTGCTGCTGCGGTCGCTCGGCCCGGCGCGGTACACGGTGCACCCGTCGACGCACTTCGGGCTCGGGGCCAACCTCTACCTGCACTTCACCTCGCCCATCCGGCGCTACGCCGACCTCGCGGTGCACCGCCTCGTGAAGGCGTACCTGCACGGCTCGCGCACGTGGTCGATGCGCGACCCGGCGCTGGAGACGCTGGCGCAGCACATCAACCTGCGGGCGAAGCTCGCGGCGCGGGCGGAGACCGACCGGCACCGGATGCTCGTCGCGGGCTACATGACCCGGCACATCGGCGAGCACTTCAGCGCGCGCGTGGTGAAGATCCGGCCCTTCGGGGTGGTCGCGCAGATCGACACGACCCTGGTCGAGGGCACGCTCGCCTTCGAGGTGCTGCCCGACGGGCCGTACACGGTGGAGCCCTCCGGGGGCGCGGCGCGCTCGCCCACGCGGCGCTACGCGGTGGGCGACGCGGTGCGCGTGACCGTGGTGAAGACCGACCCGTCGCTCGGGCGCATCGACCTCGCGCTCGCGCCGAAGGGCTGAGCGTCGCAGGGCGCCGTAGGCACCGTCGAGATCGCCCGCGCTGCCGGTCGGGGTCGACGTGCACCTCGACCACTGGTCATCGAGCCAGCGGTGGACGGTGTCGATCGCAGATCGTGTGAGCCTGGAGATTTTTGTAGCTTCGGCCCATGAAGCTCCGCACCCTCTTTGCCCTCTCGTTGGGCCTCGCGGCCTGCACCACGCGCGAGTCCCGCCCGGTCGCCACCCGCCCCTCCGTCGACGACCCGCGCACCGCGGTGACGGCCTGGTCGCAGGTCGCCCGCTTCCACTGCGCCCGCGGCGCCGACGGGTCGCCAGGCCACTGCGCCACCGACGGCGACTGCGCCGAGGGAAAGGTCTGCGACACCAGCGCGGGCTGCGGGTGCTGCGTGCCTCCGCCGCCGCCCGTCGAGCCGGGCGTCGCGCTGCGGCGGTACATGTTCACGCCCTGCCTCGCGGGGCGATGCGCGCCGCCGCGCTTCTGCGAGCCGGCGGCGGACGGGACCACCTGCACCATGCGCTTCAACGGCCAGGTGCAGCTCTGGATGTCGACATGGACGCCGCCCGAGCAGGGCGACGCGCTCGCCGAGACGCGCCGGGCGCTCTGCATCCTCGTCGAGCCGGGGCAGGACTGCATGTGGGCGATGGAGATACCCGGCGGCGAATATGACGCCGAGGCGCCGATGCCGGTGCACTACGACGGCAGCTACGAGTGCGGCGGGCGCACCTGCAACGGCGCCCGGGCGGTGCGGGCGACGCCGCGCGCGGGCTCGACGTACACGGCGCACCTCGTGACGCAGCACTGCGGGGGGTGATCCGAGGGACGGGGCCGGCGGAGGCCGACGAGGTGGGCGGGCGCTCCCCTCGGAGGGCGAGGCCGGTGATCGTCGACGTGGATGGGTGCTCTCGATGCGGGAGCTCGCGATGTCGGCGCTCTCCGGGGGGCGCCTACCCCGCCGCGCCTTCGCCGCCGTCGACGCGCACCACGTTGCCGTTCATCCAGTCGGTCTCCGGGGTGGCCAGGGCCACGATGCAGCGCGCGACGTCCTCGGGCGTCGTGAGCCGCCCCTGCGGGTGCTTCGCCAGCGCGCGCTCGATGAGCTGCTCGTGCCCGGGGATGCGCTCCAGCGCCGGGGTGCGCGTGACCCCCGCGCAGACGGCGTTGGCCGTGAAGCCGCGCGCCGCGCCCTCCACCGCGAGCTGACGCACGTAGGACTCCAGCGCCGCCTTCGCCGCGCCGACGGCGCCGTAGGAGGGAAGCGCCTGCGTGCTGCCGCCGCTGGTCATCGCGAACACCCGGCCGTGAGGGCGCAGCGAGCCCATCGCGAGGAGGTCCTGCGTCCAGTAGACGAGGGAGGTGGCCATCACGTCGAGGGTCATCTCGATCTGCGCGCGGGTGAGGGTCTCGTCGCCTTCGCCCCCCACGAGCGGGCGCAGCGAGCCGAAGGCCAGCGAGTGCATCAGCACCCGGACGCCCTCCCCCTTCCCCCGCTCGGCGAGGCGAGCGGCGACGTCGGCGAGCACCGCGCGGCGCTTCGCGTCGTCGGCCGCGTTGACGTTGAAGAACCACGCCGTGCGCCCCGCGGCCTCGATGTCCGCGCGCACCGCGTCGGCCAGCGGCTGCGTGCTGCGGCGGTCGAGGTGCACGCCGACGATGTCCATGCCGGCGCGCGCGAGGGCCCGCGCGGTCGCCGCGCCGATGCCGCTCGAGGCGCCGAGCACCAGCGCGAATCCATCCAGGGTGACTGCCATGACCGCTCGCGGACCTCTCTGCAATGGGGTGGGGGGGTGAACTGCGCGCGGGAGGGGATCGGGCGCGGTCAGAAGGTGAGGGTGTAGCGGGCCGTGAGGCCGAACCAGAGGTTGAAGTTCACCGACGAGTCGGGGGTGTACTCGGTCGAGGTGCGGGTGATCTCGTCGATGCCGGGGCGCACGTCGCGGGACTGGGTGAGCTTGCTGGTGCTGCCGCCGACGAGCGGCGTGAGGCCCAGGTTGACGCCGAGCGCGAGACGGGTGGCCACGCGGTACTCCGCGCCGAGCACCACGGGGATGCCGATGTACGAGGTGGTCCAGGACGCGAGGTTTTGCGGCTCGGTGTACGAGCGGCTGCGCTGGATGCCCTGCACGAACTCCAGGCCCAGCGAGACGAAGGGGTCGAGGCGGCGGCGGTCGGTGGCGCTCTGGAAGAAGACCCGCGGCTCGTTGCGCGAGCCGTTGAGAAGCGAGCCCAGGTAGAGCCGCGCGTAGACGCCCACCGTGTAGCCCACGAAGGAGTCCGACGCCCCGAGGCGCACCTCGCTCGGGCTGTACTGCTCCGCCGCCCCGAGGAACTGCACCCCCACCGTGAGCCCCGCGCTCAGGTAGGGCAGCATCCGGTAGCCCGCCCCGACGCGGGCGTTGAAGCCCCCGGAGAACGCGTCGAGCGCCCCGCCGGCCACCTCCCCCGGCGACAGGAACACCCGGTCGCTCGCCGACGCGAAGAGCCCGTACCCGAGCGCGACGTGCGCCTCGATGCCGCGCTCGCCCTCGTAGTCCGGGTGCGTCGCCCACGCGCTGCTCGCGCCGCCCAGCACCGCCGCCATCCACACCGCCTGAAGCCGTCGTCTGCGCATCGCAGCGGCGGACTCTCGCACGCGCCCCCGCTCGCAGGGAAGGCGTTACGCCCGGCTCAGCCGCCGCCCGCGGGCACCGCCACCGGGGCCGCGGCGCCGGCCTTGGAGAAGGTCACGAAGGAGCGCCGCGGGCGCCGCCCCGCCTGCGGCCGCGGAAGCGTCAGGACGAAGCGCGCGCCGCCGCCCGGCCGCTCGTCGAGGCCCACGTCGCCGTCGTGGTCGAGGGCGATCTTGCGCACGATCGCGAGCCCGAGGCCGGTGCCCGTGGCCTTGGTGGTGAAATACGGGTCGAAGACCTTCTCGCGCTGCCCCGCGGGGATGCCCGGGCCGTCGTCCTCGACCACCAGCCAGGCCTGCGCCGCGGCCTCCGCGGCCTCCGGGGCGTGCTCCTCGACGCGCACCCAGACCGTGCCCCCCCGGGCGGCCATCGCCTCGACGGCGTTGCGCAGGAGGTTCTCCACCGCGCGGCGGAACATGATCTGGTCGATGCGCACCGGCACCTCGACCGTGCCGGGCTCGAAGCGCACGGTCACCCCGGGGTCGAGCTCGTCGAGCAGCGCCCGCGAGCTCGCCATGTCGCGCACGAACTCCGCGAGGTCGGCCGGCGCGGGCTTCACGTCGGGCAGCCGCGCGAACTCCGAGAAGGCCCCGACGAGGCGACGCAGCGTGGCCACCTCCTCCTCGACGATCTCTCGCGTCGTCTCGAGGGTCTGCCGGTACTTCGGGTCGTCGCCCGTGTAGCGCCGCGTCGCCTCCTGCACCGCGAGCTGGATGGGCGTGAGGGGGTTCTTGATCTCGTGCGCGAGGCGGCGCGCGAGCTCCTGCCACCCGGCGATGCGCTGGAGGTAGTCCACCCTCGCCCGCGACAGGGACAGCTCCGCCACCATCTCGTTGAAGGCCACCCGCAGCACGTCGAGCTCGTCGCGCTCGCCCGCCGGCACGCGCACCGCGAGGTCCCCCTGCCCCACCCTCGCCGCCGCCGTGATGAGCGCCGCCGTCGACCCGCCTGCCCGCGCCCGCAGCACCGCCAGCGCGGCCAGCACCCCGAGCGCCGCCGCCAGCAGCGTGGGCCCGAGCGCCGCGGCGAAGGGGTCGGGCGATGGCGCGCGCGGGTGCGGCGAGCACCCCTCGTCGTCGACGGTGACCACCGCCGTGAGCCCCGGGCGCACCGGCCGGGAGAGCACCCGCGGCGGGCAGCGGCCGGGCGCGACCGCCGCCGACGCCGCGCGCGCGACGACCGCCCCCCCATCGGCCAGCAGCTCGACGCTCCGCACCGCGCGCAGCCCCGACGCCGCCGCGGCCACCGTGGCGCCCGTCAGCGCGGGCGCCGCCGCGAGGCGCAGCGACAGCACCGTGGCCGTGAGCTCGCGGGCCTCGCGGGCCGCCGCCTCGACGCCCGTCGCCGGCGCGACCGCCTGCGATCGACCCGCCTGGCGGACGGTGAGGAGCGCGGTCGCCGCGGGGAGCAGCGCCGCCAGCGAGATGGCCAGCAGGGCGCGCCGGTCGATGCCCGATCGCCAGGAGGTCGTCACGGGAGGGACGGTACGCGATCCCCGGCGCGGCGGGCGCCCCGCGTTGCCCCGGCTCCCTCGCGGTGGCCACAGTTCAGGTCATGGAACAAACGCTGCGAACCCCCCATGAACTCCGGCGCGAGTCCTCCGTCGCCCGAAGCCCCGCGGTCCGGTCGGTCCCGCTGCTCGTCGTCCAGGTGCTGCTCGCGGCCTGCGCGGTGGCCCTCGTCGGCGCGGTCGTGATGCAGCTGACCGGCGCGGACTTCGTGCTGCGCACCTCGCAGGTCTTCGCGCGCATGGTCGCCGGCGCCGTCGCGCTGGTGCTCGTCGTCGCCCTCCCCCTCTGGTGGGAGCGCCACGCCCGACGCCGCTGGCGCGCCACCGACCCCCTCCTGCGCCGACCGCGCGTCTCCTGGATGCTGCCGTGGAGCCTCCTCGTGCTGCTGGCGCCCCCGCTGCTCGCCCCCGACCTCGCCCGGGCGGCGCTCACCAACCACGGCGCGTGGATGGTCGCCGGAGACGCGCCCACGAGGGTCGTCGGGCGGGCCACGCGCGCGGTCGCCTACGTCATCCCCCGGCACACGGCGGTCACGCTCACCCACCGCACGCTCTGGCCCTGGGTCGACCGCAACTCGCCCGAGTGCACGGCGACGCCCCGGGACGTCCCGCGCTGACACATCACACCGCCGACAGGTGGAGGGCCGCGCGAAGGGCTTGACGATAGAAGTCGCCCTGGGCTCCCATCGCCCGCGGAGGGTCTGCGATGGGTCGACTCTGGCGGGTGGCGAAGTGGGTCCTGGCGACCCTGGCGGTGCTGATCGTGGCGCTGGTGGTGTTCGTCGAGGTGCGCGGGCGACGGCGCTTCGAGGTGGCGATGCCCGCCATCCGCGCGAGCGCCGACCCAGCGGTCATCGCGCGCGGGGAGTTCCTGGTGCAGGGCCCGGCGCACTGCTCGGGCTGCCACGCGGCCAGCCTCGCGGCCTTCCGCGCGATGCGCCCGGGCGGGGCCCTGGTGCCCCAGGGCGGCGTGCAGTGGGACCTCCCCTTCGGCCACTTCCGCTCGGCCAACCTGACCGCCGACCGCGCGACGGGCCTCGGCGCCTGGACCGACGGCGAGATCGCCCGCGCCGTCCGTCACGGCGTCGGCCGCGACGGGCACCTGCTGCCCTTCATGGCCCTCTCCGTGGGGCGCTTCTCCGACGCGGACCTCACCGCGATCGTCTCGTACCTCCGCACCCTCGCGCCGGTGACCAACCCCCTCCCGCCGGAGTCGCCCAACGTGCTGGGCCACGCCCTCATTGCCTTCGCGCTGGGGCCCACGCACCAGGACGCTCCGCTCGCCGCCGTCGAGCCCGGGCCCACCGCGGCCTACGGGGCGTACCTCACCGAGGTCGCCGTCTGCGTGGGCTGCCACAGCCCGACGGATGCGTCGTTTCGCACCGTCGAGCCCCGCTTCAGCGGCGGCGACCCGGAGCCCACGGACGACGACCCCTCGCTGGAGTACGCGCCGCCCAACCTCACCCGCGGCGGCGTGCTCTCGACCTTCAACGAGGACGGCTTCATCGCCCGGATGCGCGCCGGCCGCCGCTTCGCCGACTCCCACATGGCCTGGGAGAACTTCGCCCGCATGAGCGACGACGACCTGCGCGCGATCTGGCGCTACCTGCAGACCGTCCCGGTCTCACACCGCGTCACGGGCCCCATCCGCCGCACCCGGGGCTGGAAGCCGTAGCGCCCCGCCGCCACCCGCCGCCACCCGCCGCCACCACCGCCGCCACCCGCCGCCACCCCGTCCGCGCTTCGTTTCTCGATGAAAACGCGTGGCATGCGCGCTGCGAAGTCGCTTCGGCAATGCCACCCACGACGGTCCACGAGGCGGTGCTCCTGTGGCTGCGAGATGACCCGTCGCAGCTCCGCACGCTGCTCGACCTGACGGGTCACGCGCCCTGCCCTTCGCAGCTGGAGGTGGAGGACTCGGCACTTCGCAAGGCGCTGACGGTGGACATGGCGCCCGATCTGGTGCTGCGCAGCCCGGCGTCCCACGAGGTCCGTCGCTGGGTCCTCATCGAGGTGCAGCGGCAGCGCGACGCGGAGAAGGCGCGGCGGTGGCCGCTGGCGATGGCGATCATGGGCGACCGCTACGGTCCCGACGGCGAGCTCATCGTCATCACGGCGTCGGCCTCGGTGGCGCGCTGGGCCCGTCGCGTCGCCTCGCATCGCAGGGGCGGCACCCGCTGGGGCGTCGAGCCGACGGTGCTGCTCCTCGGTCCCGCGGAGGCGGAGACGATCCTGGCGAAGGGCCCGCCCGAGATGGCGGTGTTCGCCGCGTGGGTCACGCAGGGGCGCAAGGGGCGTCGCGCCGTCGACCTGGCGCGACGCGCGCTCGCTCGCAGCGACGCGGTGGCGGACGAGCGATTGCGACGGGTGACACGGGAAGGCATCATGGCCGTGCTGCACCCGTCGGTGATGGAGCAACTGAGGAGCGCCGCGATGATCGACATCAACCAACTCCCCAAGAACCCTGCCTGGGAGCGATGGAAGGAGGAACTCCGCGCCGAGGGAGCGCTGGAGGGCGAGGCCCGCGGTGAGGCCCGCGGTGAGGCCCGCGGTGAGGCCCGCGGCGAGGCCCGCCTGCTGCTGCGCGTGCTCCGTCGACGCGGCTTCGACGTAGGCGCCGATCTCGAAGCGCGCCTGCTCTCCACGACCGACCCCGCCCGCATCGAGCGCTGGGCCGACCTCGCCCTCGACGCGCCATCCCTCGACGCCGTCTTCGCCGACGACTGACAACGAGCCAACGCCCCGCCCTCGCGTCACCCCAGCGCGGCGATGCCCGCAGCCACGTCGATGACAGGAGCGTAGCCCAGCGCGCGCCGGGCCTTCGCGGTGTTCACCGTGACCTCCCGGGACATCATCGCGATCGCGAAGGCCGTCATCGGCGGCGGCCGCTTGATCTCGAGCGCGCGCCACGCCGCCTCCAGGGCGCTCGCCATCGGCCGCGCCACGGCGCCCGGCATGCTCCGCTCGGGCAGCTCGACCCCCTGCGTGCGCGCCATCGCCGTCAGGAACTCCCTCAGCGTCCGCGTCCCCTCGTCGGCGACGAAGTACGCCTCTCCGCCCTCCCCCGCCGTGAGCGCGAGCTCCACCGCCCGCGCCAGGTTGAGCACGTGCGTCGTCGACGTGCGCGCCCTCCCCCCGTCGAGCCAGACCCACGCGCCCTCGCGCGCCATGCGCAGCACCGCCGGGAGCACCGAGGTGTCGCGCGGCCCCCACACGAAGCGCGGCCGCACCGAGAGCGTGGCGAAGCCCTCGGCGTTGGCCGCGAACACCCGCCGCTCGGCCTCGGCCTTGGTCTCGCTGTAGAGGTACTTCTGCACCGCGGGGTAGGGGTGCCGCTCGTCGATGTCGACGAGGTCGTGGCCGTCGAAGAGGGCCGCCTCGGTGCCGATGTGCACGAAGCGGCGGACGCCCGCGCGCCGGGCCGCGTCGAGCATGCGCGTGGTGCCCTCGACGTTGCCCTTCCAGAACTGCTCGCGCGTCCCCCACTCCTCCACGTAGGCCGCGCAGTGCACGACCGCGTCGCAGCCCGCGAGGTGCTCGGGGCCCACGGCGTCGAGGTCGGCGCGCACCGCCGTCGCCCCGTAGCGGGAGACCGCCTCCGCCGAGGGGGCCGAGCGCGCCATGGCCCGCACCTCGTGCGCTGGCGCGAGCGCCTCGATGACGTGACCGCCTACGAAACCCGACCCGCCTGTGACGAAGACCTTCATGAGAGCGGCCGGTTGAGCTCGGTGCGCCACGTCGACGCGTCGGTGCCCGACTCGGGGCCCGCGACGTAGCACTCCCAGAGGCTCTCGGCGGGCTCGTGGCCGTTGGCCGCCATCCACCCGATGAGCTCCCCCCAGGCGTCGCCGAGACCCTCGTAGGGGCCGCGGTAGGTCGCGCGCGCCACCTTCGCGGCGGGCAACTCCGCAGCGAGCACGCGCCCGACGGGGGCGACCGGCGCGGTGACGGGGACGCCGACCTCGAAGTCGAAGACCTCGGGGGTCATGCGGAGGTGGTGCGAGAAGACCGGCCCGGCGGGCCCGATGCCCTGCGCCGCGACCGCGGCGATGACCTCCCCGATGGCGGGACCCATGACCTGCTGGATCTCCGCGCGGGGGATGGTGAGCCGGATGACGGCGGTGGGCTGCGCGGCGGTGTGCGTGATCTCGGGCGTGTCGAGCATGGCGGTGGGTCTCCTGCGAGGATGTCGTCGCAGCGGCCGTGGGGTGTCAACGAAGCGGTGCACGCCAGCGGAGGGACTCAGCCGCCGTCTTCGTCCGCCACGAAGAGGTCATCGAGGTCGACTTCGACCGCGTCGAAGGGTGCAGCCCGCGCTCGCCCGCCGGGGGTGAAGACGCCGACGATCACGTAGCCCTCATCTGCGCGGTGGAGCACCGTCAGCGAGCGGCGCTCCGGGTCGGCCAGCCAGTACCAGGCGACGCCCGCGCGGTGATACGCCTCGCGCTTGCGTCCGGTGTCGACGGTCGCGGTCGACGGGGAGAGCACCTCGCAGATCCAGTCGGGGACATCCACCACGAGGCCGCGACCGTCAGGTGTGGGCAGGCGGGGATGGTGCTCACGTCGCCAGCCCAGGAGATCGGGGCGGCAGCCGATGCCGCCGAGCTCCATGTCGACCTCCGCGGAGAGCCACCACCCGCCGGGGCGCTCGTCGTCCCCACGACGGCGGTCGAAGCGCGGAGCGAGCGCGCCGCTGACCTGGGTCTGCACGCGCCCGTGGGTGGGGCCCGGCATCCCCTGGTAGACGATGCGACCATCGATGAGCTCGGCGCGCTGCTCCTCGGGGATCGCGAGCCACTCGGCGATGGTCGCGCGCCGCGGAGGGGCTGACGGCGTGGTCTCTGTATGAGCGGTCGCCATACGCGAGGATGAGGCGCACGGCGCGAGCGAGGCAAGCGCAGCGCGGTGTTTCAGGGATTCGGAGCAAGGGGTCTCCTTGGGGTACCGCGCCCGTCGCCGCGTACTTCAGTGCGCGGCGACGGGCGCGGTGGTCACGGGGTCGGAGGGTCGCACGCGGCGAGGCCGAGGCGCGCGGCCACGGCGGGCGCTGGGGAGTACACGGTCTCGCGAGGGGTGATCAGGCGGGCGCGGTCGTGGCGGAGCTCGCGCTGCTCGGCGACGAAGGCGGAGAGGTCTTCGACGCCGACGGTGCACTCCTCGACGAGGCGTCGCAGGGCCGCGCCGCGCAGCCCGAGCTGGATCGCGCGCCGCTCGCAGGGCTCACCCGTCGGGACGTGGTCGGGGTCCCACTGGAGCCGCACGTCGGAGCGGCGCACCGCGGCCTCCCAGGCCTCGCGCGACTCGAAGTGCCCCGGGTCGAAGCCCGACGGGACGGCCGCCGCGAGGATGTCCTCGAAGCCCGCGCGGGTGATGCGCAGCGCGAGCGTGACCTCCTGGTCGGGCTTCGTCCCCCACCCGCTGCGGAACATCATCCAGAGGAAGTTGGGCTTGATCCAGCTCATGCGCCCCATGCCGAACCCGCCGCCGCCGAGGCGCCCGTCGGCGACCGCCGCAGCACCGATGGAGGGCCGGTACGCCTGGTAGACGATGACCGTGTCGTCGTCGTGCTGCGCGAGGATGTGCCGCCCGGAGGCGGGCCAGCGGGCGCGCTGCGCTGCGTAGGCTTCGTAGCGGAGGGGCATGGACATCCTCACGGGGCGACGCCGATGAGCCGCCCGAAGACCTGCCGCCGGGTCACCCAGCCGTTGATGCCGCCGCGGTTGTTGCCGATCTGCAACCGCTCTCCCTGGATCGCCTTCACCAGGTGCAGGTACTGGTTGCCGTTCACGCGGCACAGCACGATGTCGCCCGTCGCGAGCACGGTCTCTCCCAGCGGCTCTACCGTGCAGAGGTCGCCGCTCGAGATCTTGCCCACCATGCTGTTGCCGCGCGGACGGAACTGCACCGTCTCACCCGTCGTCAGCCGCGCGATGTGTCCGTCTGCCCAGCCCATGCGCCCACCATACCGGATCGTGCGACGATGAGCGCGTGACCGTGGCCCCCTCGCCCTCGCTCTCCCTCTGGGGTCGATTCCATCACTCGTCGCGGTGGCTCTCCCGCCGCCTGGGCGCGGCGGGCTACCTGTCCATGACCGTCCCGCTGACGGTGGTCTTCCTGCTGCGCCTGCTCGGGCTCTACGACGGCGCGATCCGCGACCTGATGAGCTTCGTCGGGCCGCTGATGATGTTCGTGCTCGGGCCGGCGCTGCTCCTCTTCGGCTGGCGCAGCGGGAAGCCGCAGTGGTTCCACGGGGCGCTCCGCCTCGAAGGCGACCGCATCGAGCTCGCCACCGACCGCGGCACCGTGCGCTTCGACGCCCGCAGCGTCACCGAGGGGATACGCCACGACGCCGCCCGCGGCGGCTTCGAGCTGCACCTCGATCACGAGCAGGTGATCGGCGGCGAGATGCTCACCGCCGCCCCGGGCACCTCGGTCGACTCGGCCGGGCTGCTGCGCGCGCTCGGGGTCGACGCCTCGCGCCGCGCCGTCACCCTGCGCACCTCGCCGATGGACTCGCCGGCCTTCCGCGCCGCGTGGTTCTTCGTGGGCGTCATCCCTGCGCTGCTCTCCCTCGCCGACGTGAGGGTGCGGCTCGCGCTGATGGTGCTGGGCGCGGCGCTCGCCTGGGTGCTCGCGGCGGCGTGGCGCGGCCCGGCGGTGACCATCGGCCTCGACGGCCTGCGGGTGGAGACGCTCGTCAAGGCGCGCTTCATCCCGTGGTCGGCGGTGACGAAGGTGGCGGTCGACGGGCGCCTGCTCCGCGCGACCCTCGCGAGCGGCGAGTCGGTGCCCCTCGGGGGCGCCACCGGCGGGGCGAGGTCGCGCGCCGAGGCAATGCGGTCGCGCATCGAGGAGGCGCGCTCGCAGGCGGCGACGGCCGACCCGCGGCACGAGGCGGCGACGGCGCGGCAGGGGCGCACCGAGGCCCAGTGGCGCGAGGCGATGGCGGCGCTGGTGGGCAGCGCCAGCTACCGCGACGAGCCGGTGAGCGAAGGGGACCTGGAGGCCGTGCTGCGCGCCGGGACGGCCTCCGCGGAGCAGCGGGAGGGGGCGGCGCTGGCGCTGATGGCGGTGGACCCGGCGCGCAACGCGACGAGGGTGCGCATCGCCGCGGGCTCGCTGGCCGACGAGCCCACGAAGGAGGCGCTCGAGGCGATCGCCCGAGGCGGCGACGACGACGCGGAGGCGAGCCGGCATCGGCCGGGGCGGCGTCGACACTAGGCGGTAGGTCGCAGGAGTGCTGACGGGTTGAGCACCCGCCCACGTCCACAGTCACCGGCCTCGCCGATCGAGGGGAGCGCCCGCCGACGCTTGCGAGCACCGGCCTCGCCGATCGAGGGGAGCACCCGCCCACGCTTGCGAGCACCGGCCTCGCCGATCGAGGGGAGCGCCCGCCCACGCTTGCGAGCACCGGCCTCGCCCGATGTCTGGAGCCCCGTGGCTGTCGCCTCGGATTGGGCGCGCTGGGACAACGTGGGCGGGCGCTCCCCTCGATCGGCGAGGCCGGTGCTCGCAAGCGTGGGCGGGCGCTCCCCTCGATCGGCGAGGCCGGTCACTGCAGACGTGAGCGGGTGCTCCCCTCGATCGGCGAGGCCGGTCACTGCAGACGTGGGCGGGTGCTCCCCTCGATCGGCGAGACCGGTGACTGCAAGCGGGGGAGGGCGCTCCGCGGGAGAGGTGCGCTACGATGCCCGGCGCCATGACCGACCCGCTCTCCCCCGACGATTTCCTCGCTGCGCTCCGCGACGTCGGCGCGCGCAAGTACCACGACAAGCACCGCTTCCACGTCTTGATGAACGAGGGGGGCCTCACCCCCGCGCAGCTCAAGGTCTGGGCCCTCAACCGCTTCTATTACCAGCGCAGCATCCCGGTGAAGGACTGCTCCGTCATGGCCCGCATGCCCTCGCCCCGCGACCGGCGGCGGTGGCGCCAGCGCCTCGTCGACCAGGACGGCGCCGGGCCCGATGACGAGGGCGGCATCGAGGCCTGGCTGCGCCTCGTCGAGGCCTGCGGCGGCACGCGCGACGAGGCGTGGTCGGGCGCCGGGCTGCTCCCGGGGGTGCGCTTCGCCGTCGACGCCTACGTCCACTTCGTGCGCGAGCGGCCGTGGGTGGAGGGCGTGGCCTCGTCGCTGACGGAGCTGTTCTCCCCGACGCTGATGTCGGTGCGCATCGTGGCCTTCGAGACGCACTACCCCTGGGTCGCCGCCGAGGGGCTCACCTACTTCCGCGGTCGGCCCACGCGCGCCACCAAGGACAGCGACCACGCCGTCGAGATCGTGCTCGCGCACTGCACCACCCGCCCGATGCAGGACGCCGCCATCGCCGCGCTCGACTTCAAGTGCGACCTGCTCTGGGCGCAGCTCGACGCCATCTACTGGCACTGCGTCGCGCCGTGAGCGACGACGCGCGCCGCCCCACCCTCGCCCGCCGCGCCCGGCTGCGCTGGGACGCGGCGCGCGCGCAGCACGTGGTGGTGGTCCCCGAGGGGGTGCTCGCGCTCACCGCCGAGGGCGCCGAGGTGGCCGCGCTGCTCGACGGCCGACGCTCCGTCGCCGCCGTGATCGACGCGCTCGCCGAGGCCCACCCCGAGGCGCCGCGGGAGGTCATCGGCGACGACGTGCGGGACTTCGTCGGGCGCCTCGTGGCGCGCGGGTACGTCACCCTGGAGGCGCCGTGATCGACCCCCCGGTCGCCCTGCTGGCCGAGCTCACCTACCGCTGCCCGCTGCGCTGCGCGTACTGCTCCAACCCCACCGACTGGCGCGACTACGGCGACGAGCTCGACACCGCCGCGTGGGCGCGGGTGCTGCGCGAGGCCGCGGAGCTCGGCGCGCTGCACGTGCACTTCTCCGGGGGCGAGCCCCTGCTGCGCGACGACCTGGAGTCCCTGGTGCGCGCGGCCCGCGACGCGGGGCTCTACACCAACCTCATCACCTCGGCGTGGCGGGTGACCCGAGAGCGCCTGGCCGCCCTCGCCGACGCGGGCCTCGACCACGTGCAGGTGAGCGTGCAGGACAGCGACGCCGCGCACGCCGACGCCCTGGCGGGCACGTCCACCCACGCCCACAAGCTGGAGGCCGCGCGGGAGGTGAAGGCCCTCGGGATGGCGCTGTCGGTCAACGCCGTGCTGCACCGGCGCAACCTCGCGCGGGTGGGGGAGATCATCGCGCTGGCGGAGTCCGTCGGGGCCGAGCGGCTGGAGCTCGCCAACACCCAGTGGCACGGCAGCGCCCTCGCCCACCGCGACGCGCTGATGCCCGACCGCGAGACCCTCGCGCGGGCCCAGGCCGTGGCCCTCGCCGAGCGGGCGCGGCTGCGCGGGACCATGGACGTCATCTGGGTGATCCCCGACTGGTACGAGGACGCGCCGCGGCCCTGCATGGACGGCTGGGGGCGGCGCTTCGTGACGGTGATCCCGACCGGGGTGGCGCTCCCCTGCCCCGGGGCCCACGGGTTACCTGGCATGGTATTCGACAGCGTGCGCGAGCGGGCGCTCGGGGACATCTGGCGCGAGGGCGCGGACTTCCAGCGCTACCGCGGCACCGGGTGGATGTCCCCCACCTGCGCGGGCTGCGAGCGCCGGGACGTGGACTTCGGCGGCTGCCGCTGCCAGGCCTTCGCCCTCACCGGCGACGCCGCGCGCACCGACCCGGCCTGCCCGAAGAGCCCCGACCATCACCTCGTGCGCGACCTGCGGCGCGAGCGCCCCGCGACCGCGATGGAGCCCGAGGGACCGCTCTACCGCATCGACATCCGGCGGGGCCCTCGCGCATCCTGAGCGGCGATGAAGTTCCGCGGCGTGAAGCCTTCGCTGATCTCGACCCAGGTGCGCAACACGGCCGCCTGGGCCCTCGACGGACCGGTCGACGGACCCGCGCACTCGTGGCGCCGGGCGCTGGTGTCGGCGACGGAGATCCCGCACGGCCACGACGGCGACGGGGCGTACCTCCGGCTGCTTCTGGCGGCGCACCACGCCACGGTGGCGACCTTCGTTCCGACGGACGTCGACAGCCACATCCGCTTCCACGCGTGGCAGCGCTGCGAGACCGTCGACGAGCTCCGGGTGGCCGCCGCGGTGCTCGACGAGACGGCGGCGTGGGACCCGTCCGAGGTCTCCGCCCGCGTGGTGACCATCGAGGGTGTCGGGTCCATCTCGGGGCACGACGGCGAGTGGATGGGGGTGCGCGCCGGGGCCCTCGGCCGCGCCCTGGCCCTCGATGACGGCGCGACGGCCGACGCGCAGGCCGCCTTCCTCGACGCCGCGCTCGAGCGCCACGCCGAGGCCTTCGCGGCGGTGCAGCGCGCCAAGGGGCGCGAGCTCAAGGCGCTGGAGGTGGTGGCCACCATCGCGCACAACCTGGGCGACCTCTCGCGGGTGGTGGAGACCTGGCCGCTGAAGTCCCCCTCCGCGCTGGCGGTGCGGCGGCGCTACGCGAAGCTGGGCCACGAGACCGACGGCGACCCGCGCTTCGCCCTCGCGGGGCGCATCTACAAGCGCGCCATGGCCGCGGAGAACCCGCGCTTCCTGGCGTTGCGAGCGGCGCGCTCGCTGCGGGTGCACCGCGACCTGCTGCTGGGCATCGGGCCCTTCTTCGACGCGTGGGGCGAGACCGTCGCGCGGCACCCCGTGCTCGACGACGACGCGCCCGGCGGGGAGCACGGCGGGCGCGGCGCGGTGCTCGCGGCGCTGGTGGCGAGCCACCTCGCGGCGCCGACGGTGCAGGGCTTCCTCCGGGCGATCGCGGGCTTCCACCGGGCGGCGCCGGGGGGCGTGGAGCGCTACGCCGACCAGGTGGCGGCGCGCGAGCGGGCTTCGCTGCGGACGGGGGCGATCCGCGAGGCGCTGGGGGTCGACCGCGAGCGCTTCGAGGCGCGCACGGTCAACCGATACCGCGCCGCGTACGACGCGGGGTGAGACCTGGTACCTCGTCGCAGGAGTTCTGACGGTTTGAGAGGAGCGCCCTCCCACGCCTGCGGTCGTCGGCCTCGCCCTCCGAGGGGAGCACCCGCGAGGTGTCTCCGTGCTCGTTGGGGGGACCGCTATGGCTGCATCGGGGGAGAAGAACCGCAAGGGTCGCAAGGGTCGCAAGGGAGAAGCGAGGGGCTGAGGGTGTCAGGCGCTCGAAGCACTCACCTCGTGTCGGAGACCGGCATCGCTCCCAATGCCCCTCGCGCGAGACCAAAGCAGGGAGCGCCGCCAGAACCTGAACCCCTTGCGACCCTTGCGACCCTTGCGGTTCCTCTCCCCCGACGCAGGCGTAGCGGTCC
>JAUSAZ010000184.1 GCA_030652255.1 Myxococcales bacterium
AAGGTGAAGGCCGCAAGCGGCCTGTCCGATGTCCAGGCACAGTGACCAGCCCGCCGCGGGCTTTCCCTTGGCTGCCGTGGGTTTCAGAGGTTGTCTCAGAATTGCCAGTGTCAACTGATTTTGCCTGTTCCGAAGGCAAAAACCTTCTCGATACCCCTGCCTCTGGCATCGAAATATCGCTTCGAGCGCGTTGCGCGATGGATTCTGAGACAACCTCTTCAACCCGCGGCAGCCGGGCGCGCGAAGGTGTGCGGATGGCTGGGGTTCCGCGCGATGGCTCGTCACCCCAGCCAGCAAGCGCTCTACGCACGAAGAGGGCAACGATGAGCACCATCCGGTGGGGGAAAGGGCAACGCGGCAGCGCGGGATAGGGGGCCCACGACCCCAGCCACCGCACCCCGACCGTGAGGGAGTGCGGAGCGACCACGCGCGCCGTCAGCGCGGAACAGAACCAGGCGCGTCGAGGGCGGTGCCGAAGAGGCGGTCGGGCCACGGGGAGTTGAGGCCGTAGTTGCCGCGGCGGCCGGCGTGGTGCTGCGCGTGGCGGCGCGGCGAGCCCAGGAGGTGGCGCCAGGGCGTGGCCGCGAGGCGGGGCGCGAGGCGGGCGGCGTCGAGGTGCGAGACGACGTTGAGCGCGTAGGCGAGGGAGAACACCAGCGCGAGGGTCTCGACGGAGACGGCGTGGAAGCGGTGCGAGGCCAGCGCGAGGGGGAGGTAGAAGCCGCTGGAGAGGGCGACGGTCTCCAGGGCGCCGAAGGCCAGCGAGGGGTGCACCCCCGGCGTGGCGTGGTGCGGGCGGTGGAGGGGATAGAGCCAGCGGGTGTGGAGCAGCCGGTGCCCGAAGTAGAACCAGAACTCCCACCAGACGAAGCCGAGCGCGAGGGTGGCGAGCGTGCGCGGCGCCGAGAAGGGCGCGAGGCGCACCACGCCGAGCTGTAGCGCGGCGGTGAGCATCAGGGCCTCGGCGCCCACGAACTCCAGCAGGTAGCGCAGCCCGCGGGCGTCGGCGCGAAGCCGCGGGGCCGCGCCGGTGAAGGCCCGGTGGAGGACGGTGACGGCGCCGAGGATGAGCAGGTGCCCGCCGAGGAAGCACGCGAAGACCATGGGGTAGAGGTGGAGTGGGCTCGGCATGGGACGGGGACGGCGTGGCGCCGACGCGGAGGATAGCCGATGCGAGCCCGGCGCCCCGCGCGCCTATACTCCCGCGGGCGATGCCCACTCCATGGACCGGCCTGTGGAACGACCCCCTCTTCCGCGCCCTCGCCGTCGGCGGTCAGCTCGTGAGCGTCGGGAGCTTTCTGCTCTTCGCGGCGCCGCTCACGTGGCTCGCGTGGCGCGACCCGCCCTCGCTCCGCCGATACCGCATCCAGACGCGACGGCCGCGCGCGCAGACCCTGCTGCTGCCCTCCATCGGCCGCTGGCTGATGAACAACGCCGCCCTCGCCGCGGTGGTGCTCACCCTCTGGCCGTGGATCCGACCGGGCCGGGTGCACCTCGGCGCGCTCCCGGCGCCGTGGGTGGTGGCGGCGCAGGTGTTCGCCTTCGCGGCGCTCGACGACTTCCTCTTCTACTGGATGCACCGCGCGCTGCACACGCGCTGGCTCTTCAAGCGCGTGCACGGCATCCACCATCGCATCCTGACGCCGTGGGCCATCACCGGGCACTACATGCACCCGCTGGAGTTCGTGGCCACCGGGCTGCTGATGCTCGCGGGCCCGGCGCTGCTCGGCGCGCACGTCGTCACGGTGTGGACCTGGATCGCCCTGCGCCAGTGGGAGGCCGCCGAGGGCCACTGCGGGTATGACCTCCCGTGGTCGCCGTCGCGGCTCTTCCCGGGGAGCGACGGGGCACTGCACCACGACGCGCACCACGCGAAGATCCACGGCAACTACGCGGGCTTCTTCCCCCACTGCGACCGATGGTTCGGCACCGAGGTGGAGGGCTACGAGCGGCTGCGCACCCCGCGCGGCGAGGGCTGAGCGATGGCCGATACCGTGGTGATCGCCAACCCCGCCGCGGCGGCCGGGCGCGTGGGCCGCGAGCGCGAGGCGCTGCGCGCGACGATCGCCGACGCCCTCGGGCCGTGCCGCTACGTGGAGACGGAGCGCGCGGGCCACGCGACGGCGCTGGCCCGCGAGGCCGTGAGCGAGGGTGCGGGGCGGGTGCTCTCCCTCGGCGGCGACGGCACCCACCACGAGGTGGTCAACGGGCTGATGGAGCACCCCGACCGGGCGGGCGTCACCTACGGCGTGCTGCCCGCGGGCACCGGCGGCGACCTGCGGCGCACGCTCGGCGTGGAGACGCTCGCCGACGCGCTGCGGGCGATCCGCGAGCGACCGGCGCGCCCGATGGACGTGGGCCACGCGGCCTTCGTGCGCGACGACGGCGGCGCCGGGGCGCGGTGGTTCGTCAACCTGGCGTCGTGCGGGGTGAGCGGCCTGGTCGACCGGCTGGTCAACGCGTCGAGCAAGCGCCTGGGCGGGCGCGCGGCCTTCCTCGCCGGGACGCTGCGCGCGCTCGCGCAGTACGAGCCGGCGCGGGTGCGGGTGATCGCCGACGGGCGCGACCTGGGCGAGCACGCGCTCGCGACGCTGGTGGTCGGCAACGGACGCTACGCGGGCGGCGGGATGCTCTTCTGCCCCGACGCCCGCCTCGACGACGGCGCGCTCGACCTGGTGGTGATCCCCCACGCGGGGCTCGCGCGCTCGGTGATGCGCACGCCGAGCCTCTACCGCGGCACGCTCGGGGCGTTGCCCGGGGTGATCACCGCGCGGGTGTCCGAGGTGACCGTCGAGGCGCTCGCCAACACGGCGTACCTCGACCTCGACGGGGAGTCGCCGGGGCGCGCGACGGCGACGTTCCGGGTGCACCCCGGGGCGCTGCGCCTCGCGGGCGCGCCGGTGGGGTGACCAGTCGGAGGGAGGGGGGAGGAGGGCCCCGCACACGTCGACCGGGCGACGTCACCGCTCCAGCGCGATCACCACCCTCCCCGGCAGCTCCCCCGACCCCTCCGGCACCGGCTCCACGCCGGTCGCCTGCCCGTACACGCACAGCCCGTTGGCCCGCGGGCCCTCCGGCACCTCCAGGCGCAGCGAGTGCAACCCCACGCTCCGCAGGGCCGCGAGCACCGCGGGGTCTTCGCTGGCGACCTCGATCCATCGCCCCGCGCCGTCGTCGAGCGGCGCCGTGACCTCCCCCACCGTCAACCCGTCGAGGGTGATGCGCAGGGTCGTCACGTCGTCCGCGGTGCTTCCCTCGCCGCGCCCTGGCAGCTCCGAGCTCGCACGCAGCCGCACCCGCACCCGCGCCGCGCCGAGCGCCGCCCGACGGGCCGCCGGGCCCACCCGGAGGCGGTACGTGAAGCGCGCCGCGCCGCTGCCGTAGACGTGCATCACGGAGAAGCCGTCCCAGCGGCCGATGCTCTCCGCCTCGATGGCCGCGTACGACTCCGGCGCGATGGACCACCGCGCGGAGGTCCCCCGCACCGTCGCCACGACGCCCACCTGCCCGGGGCCGAGCGCCTGCCAGCGCGTCGACCACAGCGGCGCCGCCCCCTGCGCCGCGCCCAGCCGGGGGTTGGAGGGAGGCGCCTCGCCCGCGCTCCAGCGGGCGGCGTGGCGGGCGAGGATGGCGCGCAGGTCGCGGGTGCGCGGGGCCGCCGCGGCGTCGACGTAGAGCCCGTGCTCGTTGGGGTGCGCCGACGAGGGGGTGTAGATCCACGCGAGGGCGCCGTCGACGCCGTCGGCCTCGGAGCGCGCGAGGAAGCGCTCGAACCACCGCGCGCGGGGCAGCCCGAGGAGCGTCGGGCGCCGGGCGGTGAAGCCGAACTCGCCCCACACGAAGGGCTTGCCGACGACGTGGTGGGCCAGCTGCGCGTGGTCGTCGACGAAGTCGTCGAGGGACGCGAGGGTGCGCACCGTGCGCAGCTGCGTGGGGTAGGCGTGCGCGTCGGCGTAGTCGATCTCCGGGAGGCGCTGCACGGCGAGCCAGGTGTCGCGCTGGTCGGCCCGGGAGTACCCGATGTGCCCCGCCGCCACGAGGTGCACCGGGTCGAGCGAGCGGACGTAGCGGGCCATCGAGCGCGTCCAGTCGACCAGGCCCTCGCGGCCGCGGCGCGTGGCCTCGGACTCGTTGATGAGCTCCCAGGCCATGATGGTCGGGTCGTCGCGGTAGGCGAGGCCCGTGCGCGCGTTGATCCGCGTGACGACGTGCTGCACGTGCTCGCGGTAGAGCGCCCGCGCTGCGGGCTCGCCGAAGAAGGCCCGGAGCAGGTGCTCGGGCAGCGCGCCGACGGGGCTCGGCAGGGGGACGCCCGCCCACGCGAGGTAGCGGGGCACGCCGCCGTAGTCGCCCCAGCGGTTGGCGAGCACCACGATGACCCGCAGCCCGCGGGCCCGGGCGGCGTCGAGCACCCGGTCGAGGTGCGCGAAGCTCTCCTCCACCCAGAACCCCCGGCCGACGCGGAAGGCGAAGTCGCGGGTCCAGGGCTGGGAGCCCTCGGGCTGCTCGCCGAGGGCCCACACGCGCACGACCCGCAGGCCGTCGGCCGCGACGGCGTCGAGGGTGGCGTCGAGGGCCTCGCGGTGCGGGACGCCGTGCATCACCGACGCGTTGGCGCCCACGAAGCGGAACCCGCGCCCCCCGAGCACGAAGCGCCGCCCGTCGACCTGGACGAAGCGCGCGCGGTCGACGGGCGCGGTCGCAGGCGCAGGGACGGGGGCCGTGGGCTGCTGGGCGAGCGCGGTGCCGACGAGGGTGGCGAGGGCGGCGACGAGGACGGACAGGGGCCGGGCGGCGGCGCGCATCAGGGAGGCTGAACCGTACACGCGCGACCGGGCCCGGGCGAGGCGACGGCTACGGGAGCAGCTCGATGAGCGCGTCGCCCGAGGTGGCGTCGAGCAGCGCCGCGCGGAAGCCCTCCACCCGCGTCACTGGCAGGCGCACCCGGTAGCCCGCGGTCACCGAGAACTCCTCGGCGATCACCTCGGCCTCGTGGGCGCCGAGCATCCGCCGGAAGGGGTCGATGCCCGCGTACTCGATCTCCACCGAGAGGGTGACGCGCTCGACGTGCTCGACGGTGGGAAGCTCCGCGAGGCACTGCTGCACCGCGCCGGCGTACGCCCGTACGAGGCCGCCCTTGCCCAGGAGGGTTCCGCCGAAATAGCGGGTGACCACCACGGCGAGGTCGCCGACGGGGGCGTGCTGCAGCACGTTGAGCATCGGGCGCCCGGCCGTGCCGTGGGGCTCGCCGTCGTCGCTCATCCCGATGCACGCGGTCGAGCCCGGCGGGCCCACCACGTAGGCCCAGCAGTTGTGCGTCGCGTCGGCGAAGCCCGCGCGCACCCGCTCGACGAAGCCGCGCGCCTCGTCGGCGCTCGTGACGCGCTCGATGCTCGCGATGAAGCGGCTCTTGAGCACCTCGGTCTCCACCCGGTGGGGCGCGGCGGGGATGCGGTAGCGCGGCGCGGTCATGCGACCCGGCACCACCCCGGCGGGGCGCCCGCGCTCACAGGTAGCTGCTGTTGAACCACCACTCGGTGCCCACCCCGAGGAAGTGCTCCACGCTGTTGAAGCCGAAGGGGTCGTCGGGCGCGTAGAGCCGCTGCGCCCCGCCGTCGCGCAGGCTCGCGGCGTAGATGATCTGCAGGTGCGGGCGGGTGTAGCTCCCGCGGCCGCCCGGCGTCACGAAGGGCATCGCCGCGAAGCGCAGCACCGAGCCCGCGAGCGCCCCGTTGCCCGTCGCCGGGTCGATGGCGTTGTAGACGATGCGCTGGTAGCTGACCTCGCCCGCCAGGCCCACGTAGTTGCCGAACCACACGATGGGCCGCGCCGCGATGGCGCCCTCCACCAGGGCGTCGCGGGAGAACACCCCCGCGTCGGCGTCGCGGAAGTACCGGAAGTACCCGCCCACCATCAGCGCGAAGGCCCCGCGCTCCCAGTTGCCCGAGAGGGCCACGCGGAGGTCCTGCGCGCGGGCCGAGGTGCGGGCGCTCGCGAGGGTGACCGGCACGTCGAGGTCGCCGTAGGCCCCGAGCCCCTGGGCGTAGCGCACGAACACGTTGACGAACGACGACCCCCGGTAGAGCCCCGCCTGCGCGCCCAGCACCCAGCCGCCGTCGCCCGGGAGCTCGACCCGCGCGCCCGCTTCGTTGAGCTGCCGCACGCCCGACGACATCGCGTGAAACTCGCCGTACACCGAGAGCTTCAGCCCCTCGCGCGCGGTGCGCCCCACGGAGTACCAGGTCGCCTTCGCGGCCCCGAGCACCCGCGGCCGGTCGAGCAGGAAGGCCGTCTGCGGCCCGAAGCCGTCGCGCGGCGCCACGCTGATGGTCTGGAGCTGGTAGGGGTCCTCGAGGCGGTTCATCCCGACCGCGGCCTGGAGCACCACGTGGTTGCCGGCGTTGTAGCGCGCGCCGCCGCCGACCATGTTGAGGTTGTCCATCGGCCAGAAGTTGAGCAGGTAGACGTCGTCGCCGCGGTACATCCGCGAGCCCACCCAGAGCGACAGGTTGTCGCTCCCGACCCCCGTCTCTTCGAGGTACAGGTTGCGCACCGCGAAGGTGCCGTCGAAGCGCCCCGTGAAGTGGAAGAGGTTCTCGTTCATGGCGAGGGTGGTCACCGCCCGCCAGCGCGCGCGGCCGAAGCGCGCGTCGTAGTTGAACTGGATCTCCGCGTAGGGCGGCAGGTCGAGGCGCGGGCCGAAGGCCACGATGGCGCTCGGCCGCCCGGTGCGCCCGCGCAGGTCGCTCGCCACCCCGACGCGGCCGTACGACCCGAAGGAGAAGCCCGTGGGGGTGTCGCCGGTGATCTCGCGCGCCGCGGCCACCGCGGGCGACGGCGACGGGGCGCTCGGCGGCAGCGGCTGCGCGCCCGCCATCGGAGCGATGAGTCCCGCGCCGAGGGCGCACGCGAAGGGAAGCAGCGACGGTCGGTTCACGCGCGGGACGATACTTCCCCCGCGCGCGAAAACCTACGGGGAGAGCATCGCGCCGAGGGAGGTCATGGAGGCCTCGACGTTGTCGCCCGCCGCGTCGCGGATCATCCACAGCGCCACGGCGTCGCGGCTCACCGCCGAGCTCCCGTCGCCGAGGGCGCACGCGATGCCGACGTTGGCGAGGCGCGCGGTGATGGCCTCGTCGCGCAGGGTGACCACGTCGCCGTGGCCCGACACCCCGAGGCCCGCCCAGGCCCGGCCCGCCGCGCGGCAGATGGCCAGCGGCAGGGGCGACGGCAGCGGCGTGCCCGGCCGCCAGCGGGGGACGCCCTTGCGGGGCACCGGCAGCAGCGCCGCGAGCGCGAGGCCCGGCACCTCCGGGAGCGCGATGGCGGGCGGCGCCACCAGCCACGCGACCGTCACGATGACCCCGTGCATGTCGGCCACCACGAGGCTCTCGACCCCGATGGCGGGCAGCGCCTCCGGGGCGTGGGCGCTCGGCCGGGCGCGGTAGCGCGGCGGAACGGCGACCTCGTGCGACCCGTCGGTGCACGGGATGGGCGAGACCACCGGCGCCGCGCGGGGCGCGAGGTCGTCGACGGTGAAGGTGCCCGCGGCCACCGGGCCGACGGACTCCAGGATGGCCCGCAGCACCCCCACGCGATCGAGCACCGCGATGCCCGTGCGATGGAACTGCTCCAGCACCGCGAGGCGCTGCTTCGTCGCGGCGTCGGGGCCCGACTCGCGGATGGCCGCGATGGCTGCCTTGGTGATCACCGAGAGCGGCAGCGAGCCGAAGCGCGCGTGCGCCGCCAATACGCACTCCAGTAATCCCGGGACCGCCGCGCGGGTGGCGTCGCCGGGCGACTCGACGGACTTCGGGCGCACGGTGCCGATGCCCGGTGCGCGGGCGCGGCCGTCGACGAAGTGCAGCCCCATGCCGGGCCCGGCGAGCAGCACGCCCGCGGCGCCGAGCAGCGACGCCGACGAGGCGCGCGCGGCGCCCGCGAGCAGACCCGCGAGGGCCATGTCGACGGCGGTGCCCTCCTCCGCGAGGATGGACTGCGCCGCCGCCTGGGCGACGGTGTCGCGAGCGATGACCGCGTTGCGCATCGTCGGCTCAGCCGTCCTCGTCGAGGTCGTCGTCGTCCTCGTCGCCCTCGTCGTCGTCGCCCTCCTCGTCGTCGTCGAGGTCGTCGTCGTCCTCGTCGTCGCCGCTGGAGGCGAGCAGCTCGCCCGACAGCTTGGCGAAGCCGCAGGCCTCGCGCCACGCGGAGCCCGAGTCGAAGACCACGAAGGCCTCGTCGGCCCCGGCGATGCGCTCGGCGAGGGCCTCGAGGCGGCCCATGGTGTAGCGCTGGTCGGACCCGAGGCCGCGCATGCGGGCGTAGACGATGTTCTCCTCCGGGGGGTTCTGGAGGGGGTCGCCCGCGACGACGGCGTTGAAGTCGCTGGCCACGGCGAGGGCCTCCTCGCGCTCCCAGAGCCCGGCGGGCTCCCACACCAGCACGGCGCCGAAGCTGCGCGCCCGCTCGAGCACCGGGAGGAAGCGCTTGAGGGCCACGCTGCCGGGCGACACGGCGAGGGGGGTGCGCAGCACCACGACGCGGGCGCCGAGGGCGTTGACCTGGTTGCCGAAGCGGTCGAGCTCGGACTGGAGCTTGCCGGGGTCGCGCATGGGCCAGTCGCGCTCGCCGTAGAGCGAGTCGGGGGCGACGGCGGCGAAGGTGAAGCCCTCGGGCGACGAGCGCTGCCAGCCCGCGAGCACCTTGGGCGAGGGCACCGGCTGGCGCAGGGTGAACTCCACGAAGCGGAGCTTGGATTGATAACGCTCCCGCTGGACGGCGAAGCCCGCGGTGCCGACACGTACGTTGCTCATGAGAGGGGCGTACGCTTACTCCACTCCGCGCCCGGGCTCCACCCGCCCGGCACCCCTCCCCGGACGATTGCCGCGCTTCAGAAAACCAGCACCTGGAGGGCGACGAGCGCGCCCACGGCCGCGACGCCCAGCGCGACGGCCCCCTCGACGAGGCGCCCGAGCGGCGCGCGCCCCACGGAGGACACGGCGAAGGCGAAGCACGCGCAGAGCGGCGTCGAGGCGCAGAGGGCGTAGTTGGCCTTGATCACCGGGTGGTGGTCGAAGGGGTAGGCCGCGCCGAAGGCCATGAGCAGGAGCACCGTGGCCGCCGCGCTCGCGGGCACCACCAGCGAGCCGTTGCGGCCGCGGGTGCGGGCGTACTGCCGGGCGAGCGCGACGGCCCCGAAGACGGTGAGGGCGGTGAGGGCGCAGCCGATCCAGATGCACCAGCGCGAGGCGCCGAGGCAGGCGAAGTTGACCCGGGTGGCGTCGCGCCAGGCGGTCACCGTGGGCCCCGGCAGGCGCGAGCGGCAGAGGCCGCGGTGGAGGATGTCGGACCAGGTTCCGCCGACGAGGTTGGCCCAGAAATTCGGGCGGCTCCAGGGGCCGTAGGGCCAGCCGAGCCACTCGAACTGCGTGGGCAGCGCCCAGCCGATGGGGCGCCGGTACGCGAGGGGCTCGGCCACGATGGGGTGGTCGTGCAGCACCGCCACCTGCCGCAGCATGTACTGGTGGGGGAAGGGGTGGCCGAACTTGCGGTAGTTGCGGACGCACCACCAGCCGGCGACGCCGAGCCATCCCCCGGCGCCCGCGAGCCCGACCTCGACGAGCGAGCGGGCGACCGATCGCAGGCGGCCGAGGCCCGCGCGCCACGCCCACGCGCCGAGCAGCGCCGCGAAGCAGAGCACCAGCACGAGGGCGGTGGTCTTGGTGAGCAGCGCGAGCCCGGCGAAGGCGCCGAAGGCCAGCGCGTCGCGGCGGCGCACGGCGCGCGGGTCGACCGCCCCCTGGCGCTCGATCTTGAAGAGGAACCACAGCGCGACCGCGAAGAGCGCGGCGTGCAGGCCCTCGTTGTAGATCTTGCCGTCGACGAGCACGCCGATGGGCAGCGCGGCGGAGAGCGCGAGCGAGAGCAGGCCGGCGACCGGGCGGCGCGGGAGGGCGGCGCGGACGATCTTCGCGAGCACCCACTGCCGCGCGAGCCAGGCGCCGACGGAGAGGTACGCGATGGGGCGCACCGCGTGGCTCACATGGAAGATCACCGCCGCGATGACGTACCAGAGCGGCGCGTGGTAGCCGACGTGGAGGTCGTCGCCCGCGTCGAAGAGCCGGTGCTGGGTGTCGACCCAGCGCACGGCCTGCATGGCGGCCTCGTAGTCCGACGCGTGGCCCGCGGAGAGGAAGCTCCGCGCGTGGACGAAGCGCAGCGCGAGCCCGCAGGCCGTGATGGCGAGCGCCAGCGCGACGTGCCACGGCATCCACCCCGACGGGTCGTTCGGGGGTAGACCGGGCGCGGGCGTCGGCGCGGATGATCGCTGCATCGCGGCGTGAAATAGGGTATCGGGCGCCGGAGATTCAATGACGAAGACGGGGGACGGACCTTCGATCGAGCGCGACGCGACCGCCGCGGGGTGGGGGCGCTTCGTGGAGTGGCTGTGGCGCTCCGAGGCGATGCGCCGGGCGATCGCCGACGCGCGGCCGATGGACGCCACCGCGCGGGAGAGCGCCGATCGGGCGCGCACCCTCGCGGGCCTCGCCGAGCGCCACCTCGCCGAGCGCGAGCCGTGGACCGACGCCCCCGGCGACACCCCCGACGAGGCGGTGGGCGTGGCGCTCACCCTCTACCGCGACGCGGCCCGCGAGGCGCACCGCGCGCTGGGCACGTCGGCCCCCGACGACGCGCCCGCGACCGACGAGCGCCGCGAGCTGGAGGCGGCGCGGGCCTCCGTCGGGGCGATGCTCGACGAGCTGACGCGGGCGCGCGGCGACCTCGATCCGCTGCGGGCGCAGCGCTTCACGCGGGTGGGCGGGCTGCTGGTGGCGCTGGCCGCGCTGGCTGCGGCGCCGCGCGCGGTCTGGTACGCGACGCACCCCGACCGGGCGCCCGACGCACGATGGACCACGAGCAGCGCGGCGGTGGGCTACGAGGCCACCGGGCGGGGCTTCGCGCCGCCGGACTTCAAGATCCCGGTGTTCTTCCACACGGCGGTGGAGCAGTCGCCGTGGGTGAGCTTCGACCTCGACCGCGTCGTCGACGTGCGCGAGGTGACCGTGGTCAACCGCGGCGACTGCTGCGACGACCGCGCGGTGCCGATGGTGGTGGAGGTCTCCGAGGACAACGCCGCGTGGCGCGAGGTCGGCCGACGCACGCAGACCTTCCGGCGCTGGGAGCTGCGCTTCGAACCGGTGGCCGCCCGGTGGGTGCGCTTGCGGGTGATGCAGCCGACGCACCTCCACCTGGAGTCGGTGGCCATCCGCTGAGGGGAGACGCCCCCCTACTGGCAGACGTTGGCCGCGCCGGGCGTGCCGAAGTCGCCCGCGCCGAAGGACGGACCCCCGGGGCACCAGGCCGCCGCGACGTCGTTCATGGACGCGTCGAGGATGGCCGGGCGCAGCGACTTCGAGCGCCCCGAGGTCTCGGGCCAGCCGCTCGCGGGGTACGCGACGGCGTCGATGGTCGACCCGTCGAGCGCGACCAGGGTGATCACGTCGCTGGTGTTGGAGAGGTTCATCGCGCCGCTGCCGTAGACGTAGGTCATCACCACGCCTCCGTTCATCGCCGTGTCGCCGCTCGCGCCCAGCACGGCGTACCCGCGCCCCGCGACCACCACGGGGTTCGCCCCGGTGACCTCGAACATCTCCGTCCCGTTGCCCCGCACCCGCAGCCCCCGCAGGTCGACCGGCGTCTCGACGCGGTTGTAGACCTCGAACCACTCCCCACCGAGGTCACCGACCGCCATGGTGTCGTTCATGATCTCCGTGATCACCAGCGCGCCCGCCGTGGGGCCCACCACGCAGGTGCCGCCCATGCACGCCGCGCCGATGGCGCACCACCCCGCCGGGGTCGTCGGCGCGCAGGGGCACTGCGGCCCCACACACGGCGGCGGCCCGGTGTCCCTCGGCCCGGTGTCCACGGGGCCGGTGTCCCTCGGCCCGGTGTCCACGGGGCCGGTGTCCCGCGGCCCGGTGTCCATGGGCCCGGTGTCCCGCGGCCCGGTGTCCAGGGGTCCGGTGTCCCGCGGTCCCGTGTCCATGGGCCCGGTGTCCCGCGGCCCCGTGTCCGGGGGTCCGCTGTCGATCACCACGGGCACATCGATCACGTCCATCGCGATCGGCGCGTCGACCGCGCCGGTGTCCGTGGTGCCCGTGTCCGTGGTGCCGGTGTCCGTGGTGCCGCCGTCGACGCGCGCGTCCGCGCCCGCGTCGGTCATCATCCCGGTGTCGGCCGCGGTGTCCCTCGGCGTCCCCACGTCGGTGGCGCCACCGGCGTCGGGCCCCGGGCGCAGCGAGTCCCACTCGTAGGCGCAGCCGCCCAGGGTCAGCGCGGTCATCAGCGCAGCCCACCGCACGCGCTCAGAACGCACCGCGCACCCCCACCGTTCCGAGCGTCGGGTCGACGTAGGCCTGGGTCGCTCGCTCGCTCACCGTGCGCCGCCCTCCCACCGCGATCATCACCACGCCCGCCACCAGGGCCGCCGCGCCCACGCCGAGGGTCACGTTGGCCATGGTGGTGAGCTGCTCGCCGTCGTTGATCTGCCGCACCCGCTCCGCGGTGCACGCGGGCCGCGGGCACACCCGGGAGAGCTCGTCGAAGTCCGACGAGGCCATCGAGCCCAGCACCCCGAAGGTGACCAGCGACGCGATGCCGAGGCCGCCGATGACGAAGCCCGCCACCCGGACGCCGCCGCCGCGGGTGGTCGGCGCGGTCCCGACGGGGAAGGTCACGGCCGCGCTCGTCGCCGGGGGCGCGGGCCGCAGCGCGAGCTCGATGGACGCCCTCCCCCCCGCGGTCAGCCGCACCATCTGCTGCGCCGGCAGGAAGCCCGGGGCCTCGGCGCGAACGGTCACCTCCGCGGGGTCGTAGGGGCGCGCGACGCCCAGGTCTGCGGCGTCGAGGGCGGCGTCGCCGACGCGCACCGTCACCCCGGGCGGCGGGTCGACCACGCGCACGGAGAGCTGCGCCACGCGGGGGTCGAGCTCGGCGACGCCGCGGCGGGCGAGGTCGCGGGCGCTCTCGTAGCGGGGGTCGGTGGCGACGAGCTCATCGGCCTCGGAGAGCGTGCGGGAGAGCTCGGCGTGGGCCTCGGCGAGGCGCCCGAGGCGCTGGAGGCAGAGCCCGGCGTAGAGGCGGGTGTTGGGGCTGCGAAACAGCTCCAGCGAGGCGCGAAACTCCGGGAGGGCCTCGGCGAAGCGGTCTTGCAGGAAGAGGGCGCGGCCGCGGTCGAAGCGGGCCTGCGCGGCGACGGCGGCGGGGGAGGTGTCCGCGGGGGGCGGCGTCTGCGCGCGGGCGGCCGCGGGAATACCCGACAGGGTAAGCATCGCGCCGAGCACCGCGGCGCGCGACGGGGACGGACGGCGGGCGGAGGGCATCGGTGCGCTGGCTCAGATCGAGGTGGGGAGCTGGGGGACCGACGGTGCGGCAGGCGCGACCGGCGGCGGCGGAGGGGCGGGCGCGGCGACGGCCGGGCGACCGATGACCACGGGCGCGCGGACGACGGGCGCGCGGACGACGGGCGCGCGGGCGACGGGCGCGCGGGCGACCGGCGCGCGGGCGATCGGCGCGCGGGCGACGGGCGCACGGGCGGTAGGCGGAAGCGCCACGACGGGCGGCGGCGCCACGACGGCGGGCTCGACGACGGGCGGCGGCGCTACGACGGCGGGCTCGACGGGGGCCGGCGGCGGAGCGGACTCCATCGCGACGGCCGGGGGTTCTGGCGGCGAGGTGGGCTCCATCGGCGGCGGGGTGATCACCGGCGCGGAGGGCTGCGACGCGACGGGGCGGGCGTACTCCGCGGTCTCGCCTGAGACGCCGACCTTCCAGATGACCACGCCGAGGGAGGCCCCGAGCAGCACCACGAGGGCCACCAGCCAGCCGAATCCGCGCGGCGAGCGCTGCGCCTGCCGCGGCGCGACCGGCGGGGGCGGGGCGACCGACATGGCCCGCGGCATGAGCGCGAACACCGGCTCCGGGGCGGGGGCGACGTCGGCGGCGCGGGCCGCGGCGGCGGCGTCGTTGAGCTGCGGCGAGGAGATGAGCGTCGGGGGAAGGGCCTCGTCGACGACGCCCCCGGCGGGGGCCTCGGGCGCGGGGGGCAGCGGGCTCGCGGACACCGGGCTCGCAGCGGTCGCCGGGGTGGCGTGCGGGAGCGGCGGGAGCGGCGGGAGCAGCCGGGCGCCGGAGGCGCGGTGGTCGGCGGGCGGGCGGACGGTGGTCGCCTCGGGGCCGGCGGTGACCAGCTTCGCGTTGGGGCCTGGCAGCGGCGGCGGGGCGACGATGCCGCGCGCGGTGGGCATCGTCGGGGGCATCATCGCGGACTGCATCTGCGTGGGCGCCTCGTCGGCGCTGGCCACCGAGGGGAGCGGCGTCGGGGGCTCCGGGGGCGACGACGCGCGGCCCGGCGAGGGGATGGCGCTGATGGCCCGCAGGGACTCCACGCTGGGGCGGTAGACGGGCAGGTCGCGGGTGGTGGCCCGGCGGCGCTCGTGCTCGGCGATGATCTTCGGCGCGGCGACCTGCTTCACGTGGTCGGCGACGACGCGGTACGAGGCGATCTCCGAGGCGCCGACGGCGCCTTCGAGGGCGTCGGAGAACTCCCGGGCGCTCTGCCAGCGGCGCGCGGGGTCGCGGTCGAGCGCGCGGGCCAGCACGCCGTCGAGGGCCTCGGGGAGCTCCGGGTCGACCGCCCGCAGCCGCGCGATGGGACGGTTGAGCAGGGCTTGCAGCACCTCGGCGTCGGTCTTGCCGGGGAAGAGACGGCGGCCCGTGAGGCACTCCCAGAGCACGGTGCCGAGGGAGAACAGGTCGGCCCGCCGGTCGATGGGCGAGTCGTTGGGCTGCTCCGGGGCCATGTAGGACAGCTTGCCCTTCACGATGCCGTCGCGGGTGTCGGCGATGCGCTCCTCGGCCTTGGCGATGCCGAAGTCGGTGAGGCGGGTGATGCCGTCGGAGCCGACGAGGATGTTGTGCGGCGAGACGTCGCGGTGGACGATGCGCAGCGCGGTGCCGAGGTCGTCGGTGAGGTCGTGGGCGGCCTGGAGGCCGGCGAGCACGTCGAGGGCGATGCGCAGGGCGATGGGCCGGGGGATGCGCTGCTCGGTGGCGCGGGCGGCTTTGTAGAGCCCGAGGAGCTGGTCGCCCTCGATGTACTCCGAGACGATGTAGAGCCCCTCGGGGGAGCGCTCGAGGTCGAGGGTGCCGACGACGTTGGGGTGGTGGATGCGCGCCGCGAGCCGCCCCTCGTCGAGGAACATCTGCACGAAGGTCTCGTCCCTCAGCAGGTGCGGGTGCAGTAGCTTGATGGCCACGAGGCGCTGGAAGCCCGCCACGGAGAGGGCGCGGCCCAGGTAGACGGTGGCCATGCCGCCGGCGCCGAGGTCGGAGACGATCTCGTAGCGACCGAGGCGGGTGCCCGCGGACATCACCCCGGGGATGGCGGGCGCCGCGGGCGCCGCGGGGGCCTCCGGGGGCTTCGGGGGCGTCGGGGTGTTGAGCGGTGAGGTGACCAACGGGACCTTTGCCGCGCTCTATACCACCGGTGGCGTCGGCGCGGCGAGTCGTGGCAGCATCGCGGTCCCCAACGATGACCGACCACCAGACGACGGACGAAGGCGCGACGACCGGCTCGGACACGCTCGACTCGCTGCGCAACGGCGTGGAGGCGGTGGTGACCGGGTCGTTCCTGTTCCGATCGCTGGAGCCCGAGTCGCGGCGCGACCTGGCCGACCGCGGGGTGGTGATGGTCTTCCCCGCGGCCAAGGTGGTGCTCACCGAGGGCGACCCCAGCTCGGACTTCTACCTCATCGACCAGGGGGTCGCGGAGGTCACCACCACCACGCCCGACGGCGCCCCGGTGGTGCTCGCGACCCTCCAGCACGGGGCCTTCTTCGGCGAGGTGGCGCTCTTGAAGGGCCTCCCCCGCACGGCCACCGTCACGGCCCTCACCGACCTCAGCGTGGTGCGCTTCGACCATGCCGACATCGAAGACGTGCTCAGCCGCAACCCGGGCGCGCGGCGCATCCTGGAGGCGATGGTCGAGGGCCGCGCCCGCGACACCGTCGAGAAGGTCGTGCGCGCGCTCTCCAACCCGGCCCCGGCCGACCCCGACCCCACCACGTGACCCCGTACGCGGTCACGCTGCACCCCTTCGAGGAGCGCGCGTACCTGAGCGCGTGGATGCCCGCCCTCGTCGAGCGCCGGCCGGTGAGCGTGCTGCTCGACCTCGCGGGCGAACACGAGGCCCTGCGCGATCGCCTCGCGGCCTGGGTGCCCACCATGCGCTCCGCCGTGGCGTCGCTGCGCGCGGGCGACGGCCTCCCGTGGAGCGCCTCGGTCAACTTCGCCTTCGGCATCGTCGCCGCGCACCACCACCCGACCTACCTCCTGGGCAACCTCGGGCTCTCCTACTGGCGCAGCGCCAGCGAGTGCCCGCTGCGGCCGTACACCCGCTCGGCGTCCATCCTCGCGGCCCGCACGCGCGAGCTCGGGGCCGCCGTGGGGGAGATCCGCGAGGGCTTCTCGGGCCCGGCCACGGCGGGGTCCTTCGTGGCGGCGGGGGAGGTCTTCCTGCTGGTGCGGGACATCGAGCGGCGCACCCGGTACTTCCTCGAGCGCTTCCAGGAGGCCGGCTACGACGGCTACGCCGAGCTGCGCGTGCTGCTGGAGGTGATGCACTACGCCCGCGCCAACCACCTCGGGGTGATGGAGCTCACCCACGCCGTCGACGACTTCGGCCGCCCGCTGCTCTTCCCCGAGGCCAACCTCCGCGGCGGCCTGCGCGGCGGGCTCAACCCCGCCGTCGACGAGCGCCTGCGCCATTGCCTCCAGCGCATCACCTGAGGGTAGGCCGCCGTGACCGACGAGCACGAGCCCGGAGGCTGCGCCCACGCGCCCTTCATCCCGCGCGGCGGCCTCGACGACGCCGAGGGGCAGCGGGTGCCCGATGGGGTGGAGGTCATCGACGCGCACGTGCACCTCTTTCCGCCGGGGATGTTCGACGCCATCTGGCGGTGGTTCGACGCGCACGCCTGGCCCGTGCGGTACCGGCTGCACTCCGAGGAGGTGATCGCCTTCCTGCGCGAGCGGGGCGTGTCGCGCTTCTGCGCGCTGCACTACGCCCACAAGCCGGGGCTCTCCGCGATGCTCAACCGCTACGTGGCCGAGCTGGCGGCGGCGCACCGGGACGTGGTCATCCCGCTGGGAACGGTGCTTCCGGGCGAGCCCGGCGCGGAGGAGGTGCTGCGGGAGGCCCTCGGGCCGCTGGGGCTGCGGGGCATCAAGCTGCACTGCCACGTGCAGCGCATGGGCGCCGACGACCCGCGCATCGACGTGGTGTACGCGCACTGCCAGGACGCGGGGGTGCCGGTGGTGATCCACTCGGGGCGCGAGCCCTCGTCGGCGGCCTATGGGGTCGACACGCGCGCCCTCTGCGCGGTGCAGCAGGTCGAGCGCGTGCTCCAGAAGTACCCGCGGCTGACGATGGTGGTGCCGCACCTCGGGGCCGACGAGTTCGACGGGTACCTCGACCTGCTCGACCGCTACGAGAACCTCTGGCTGGACACCACCATGGCCATCGCGGGCTACTTCCCGGGGGAGGTGCCGCCGGGATTGTTTCCGGGGCGCGCGGCGCGGCTGCTGTACGGCACCGACTTCCCCAACCTGCCCTACGCCTGGGACCGCGAGCTGCGACGGCTGATGGACGTGGTGCCCGAGGCGCAGCGCGGCGCCGTGCTCGCGGGCAACGCGCGGCGCCTCTTCGGGGGGTGATGGCCGGCACCGCCCGGCGAAGGGGTGGGAGCGTACAGCGGGGATCGTCAGCAGCACCCGCCCAGGCCATCAGCACCCCGGCCTCGCCCGGAGCGGAGCGGAGGAGCGCGACCCCCACGCCATCAGCATGCTGATCCCTCCGGAGGGGACAGAGCGCTCAGGTCAGGGTCATCGTCGAGACATCGACTGCGGGCGTGGTGGTGGTGGCGACGAGCGTGACGGTTTTCCGGGGCGACCCCATCCCCTCGGTTCGCTGGGCGACGTACCGCGACCGGGATTCGGAGTAGGGACCCGCGGCGTCGTCAGCAGCGCCTCCCCGGTTCGAGCGCTGCGTCGTCAGCGACCCGAGCCAGACCCCGACCGTGAGGGAGGGCGGTGCACCCGCCCACGCTGACAGGCGTCGTCCGGAAGGCCGCGTCGGACTCCCCCGGAAGCGTCGCCGGAGTTCCGCGCTGACAGCGTGGGCGAGTGCACCGCCCTCCCTCACGGCTGTCCTCTGGTCTCATCTCCGTCGGGATTTCATGGCTTTTTCTAGAGTCTCGTCGACGCCTGGGACCGGGGCTGGTCGCGTCCCGCGACTGCGCCGCCGGGCAAGCGAGGGCAGGCGCCCCTGACGGGGCTTCCGGAGTCGATGAGCAGCACCGCTTCCATGGACGTGGTGTCCGGGAAGCGGTGCGATCACGCGGCTTGCAC
>JAUSAZ010000186.1 GCA_030652255.1 Myxococcales bacterium
CCGCCGCCCCGCCCGCCGCCGCCGCCGGGCCCGCGGCGCTCCTCGCGCGCTGCGACCGCGGCGACGGCAGCGCCTGCGACGCCCTCGGCCAGCGCCATGAGCAGGGCGACGGGGTGGCCCGCGACCTCGCGCGCGCGGCCGATCTCTACCGCCGCGCCTGCGACGCCCGGGCCTTCGCGGGCTGCACGCACCTCGGGTGGGTCTACGAGTCGGGCCTCGGGGTGACCGCCGACCTCGCCCGCGCCGCGACGCTCTACCGCCGCGCCTGCGACGGCGGAGCCCTGCGCGGGTGCACCAACCTGGGCTGGCTGATGGAGGGCGGCCGGGGCGTCGCCCGCGACCTGCCGGGCGCCGTCGCCCTCTACGAGCGCTCGTGCCAGGGCGACGAGGGCGTCGCGTGCGCCAACCTCGGGCGGCTGCGCGCCGACGGGGAGGGCGGGGCGCGCGACCTCCCCGCGGCGAAGCGCTACTTCGAGCGGGCCTGCAGCCACGGCGACCCGCCGAGCTGCGCCCGCGCTGGGTGGATGGACGAGGCGGGCGAAGGGGTCCCGGTCGACCTCGCGCGGGCGGCGGCGTGGTACCGCCTCGGCTGCGACGCGGGCGACGCGCGCGGCTGCGTCAACCTCGGCTGGCTCCACCAGAACGGCGGCGGCGTCGCGCTCGACCCCGCCGCCGCGCGCGGGCTCTACCAGCGCGCCTGCGACGCGGGCAACGCCCTCGGCTGCAAGAACCTCGCGGCCCTCTACGAGCAGGGCATCGGCGTGGACGCCGACCTGCCGCGCGCCGCGGGCCTCTTCCAGCGCGGCTGCGAGGGCGGCAACGAGAGCGCGTGCGCGAGCCTCGGGGCGATGCTCCAGGAGGGCCGCGGCGTCGCCCGCGACCTCGCCCGCGCGCTCACCCTCGCCGAGCGGGCCTGCACCGGCGGCAACGCGCTCGCGTGCAACAACGCCGGGTGGATCCACAACGAGGCCCCCGGGCGGCCGCACGACCCGGCCCGCGCCCGGACGCTCTACCAGCGCGGCTGCGAGGCCGGCAACGCCATGGCCTGCCTCAACCTCGGCTCGATGCTGCGCCACGGCACCGGCGGCGCGGCGGACCCCACCCGCGCCCGGCAGCTCTTCGCCACCGCGTGCCGCCTCGGGTTGCAGGCCGCCTGCGGGCTCTGAGACGCTGCGCCCGCGGCGGGCGGCGCGTCCCTTGACACTCCAGGGGTCGGCGGGCATAGACCCGCCCACAAGCAGCCATGACCCTCGTGTCACCACCGGTCGCTGCGTCGTCCGACGGCCCACTGTCCATGACAGACTCGTTTCCCCCAGTGGCCCCTCGCGACCTCGTCGCCCTCATCAAGCCGCGCCTCGCCTCGCTGGTGCTGTTCACCACCGCGGGCGGCGCGTGGCTCGCGGGCGCCTCGCTCACCTGGCCCGTCACCCTCTACGCCCTGCTCGGCACCACCCTCGCCGTCGCCGGGGCCCACTCGCTCAACTGCTACCTCGAGCGCGACCTCGACGCGCTCATGCACCGCACCCGCAACCGCCCCCTCCCGGCCGGCCGCGTCGACCCGAAGCTCGCCCTCACCATGGGCCTCGCCTTCGCCGCCGTCTCGCTCCCCATCCTGGCCCTCGGCACCAACACGCTCACCGCCGCGCTCGGGCTCCTCGCCCTCGTGAGCTACGTGCTGGTCTACACCCCGATGAAGACCCGCAGCGCCTGGGCCCTCGGGGTCGGCGCCCTCCCCGGCGCGCTCCCCCCGCTCATGGGCTGGACCGCCATCACCAACCGCCTCGACGCGCCCGGGCTGGTGCTCTTCGCGATCCTGTTCTTGTGGCAGCTGCCGCACTTCCTGGCCATCGCGCTGATGCTCAAGGCCGACTACGACCGCGCCGGCATGAAGACCGTCCCGCAGGTGATGGGCGACCGCAACGCCCGCGCCCAGGCCGCCCTCTACACCGCCCTGCTCGTCCCGATGCCCCTGCTGTTGGTTCCGCTGCGCGTCGCAGGCACCGCCTTCGCCGTCATCGCCTCCCTCCTCGGCGTGGCCTTCCTCGGGTGGAGCCTCGTCGGCCTGCGCCGCGACCCGGGGCCCACCTGGGCGCGCCGGGAGTTTCTCCTCTCCCTCGTCTACCTCACGGGTCTCTTCGGCGCGCTCGGCCTCCGCGGTTGACCCCGATGAGCGACGCCCCTCTCAAGGTGCCGCTGAGCCCGTCGCCCCCTCGCCGCCACCCTCTGGATCGCCGTCGTCCTCGCGATCCCCATCGTCTTCTACCTTCGCCACCGCCCGGCCCCGCTGCCGGTGCTCGCGACGCTCCCCGCGTGGCGGCTCACCGACCAGGCCGCGCGCCCCTTCGGCAGCGACCAGCTCCGCGGCCGCGCCTACGTCGCCAACTTCATGTTCACCTCGTGCCCCACCGTCTGCCCGGTGCTGTCACGCCACCTCGCCCGCGTGCAGTCGAGCACCGCCGCCCTCGGCGACCGCCTGCACCTCGTCTCCATCTCCGTCGACCCCGTCGTCGACACCCCCGCGCGCCTCACCGAATACGGCCATCGGTATGGCTTCGACCCGCGGCGCTGGCACTTCGTCACCGGCGAGGCCACGGCGCTACAGCGCATCGCCGCCGAGGGCTTCCGCGTGGGCCTCGGGCAGCTCCCCTCCACCGCCGAGGGCCGCGCCCCCAACTTCAACATCCTCCACAGCGCCAACCTGATGCTGGTCGACGGCGACGGGCGCATGCGCGGCATCTACCGCGCCGACGACGAGGGCCTCGCCGACCTCACCCGCGAGGCCCGCGCGCTCGTCGGCCGCTGAGGGGCCGCCCACGATGCCGCCCGACCTCTCCGCCGACGGCCACCGCATCGACGCCCTGCTCCGCGTCTCCATCGGGCTCACCGCCGCCCTCGCCGCGGCCTTCCTGCTCGCCCTCGCCTGGGTGGTGCACCGCGCCCGCCAGCGCGCCCGCACGGCCGCGCCCGAGGCCGCCGCCCCGCCCGCGGTCGCCGTCGCCCTGGGCGTGGCGGTGCTGGTCTTCGCGGTCATCGACCTCACCCTCGCCGCCCGCTCGCACCGCGCCGCGCTCGGGCCGCCGCCCCCGGACGCCCTGCGCGTGGAGGTGCTCGCGCAGCAGTGGGCGTGGCGCTTCCGCTACGCAGGACCCGACGAGGTCTTCGGCACCGCCGACGACGTCACCACCCTCAACGACCTGCGGCTCCCGGTAGGACGCGCGGTCGCCCTCGAGGTGCGCAGCCTCGACGTGGCCCACGGGCTCTTCCTGCCGCTGCTGCGATCGCGCGCCGACGCCTACCCCGGGCGCACCGCGCGCACGTGGCTTCGCCCCGCCCGCGAGGGCCGCACCGAGCTCGCCTGCTCCGTGCTCTGCGGCGCCGCCCACTACCAGATGCGCGCCGAGGTCACCGTGTTGTCCAATGAACAATACACCCATTGGATGAACGGCCTGTCCGATGACCAGCGCCGCCGCGCCGCCGCGGGCGAGGCCCCACCCCCCGGGGCCTGGGCGTGGGGACCATAGCAAGGGCCCCCCGGATGCACCCCGACGACCGCCGCACCGCGCTCCGCACGCTCTCCCTCGCGGGCCTCGGCGCCGCGCTCGGCGGCCTCCTCTCGCTCCTGCTGCGCTGGCAGCTCAGCTTCCCCGGCCGACCCATCCCCCTCCTCGGCCCGCTGCTCTTCCCCGATCACCGCGGCGCCGTCCCGGCCGCCAGCTACCCCGCGCTCTTCACCCTCCACGGCACCGTGATGATCTTCTTCGCGGTCACCCCGGCGCTCTCCGCCCTCGCCCTCATCCGCCTCCCTCCCCTCGTCGGTCGCGAGCGCCCCGCGCACCCCGCGCTGCACCGCGCCGCCCTCGGCCTCTTCGCCCTCGGCCTCGCGCTGCTGCTCGCCGGCCTCCACGCCCGCTTCGGCGCCCCCGCCTTCGGCTGGACCGCCGCCCCCCCGCTCAGCACCGCCCGCAGCCCCGGCGCCGGCGCCACCCTCTGGCTCCTCGCCGTCGCCTGCTCCGCGCTGGCCACCCTGCTGGGGTCCTTCGACGTCCTCGCCACCATCGTGGGCGCCCCGAAGCTCGCCTGGTCGCGACTCCCGCTCTCCGCCTGGGGGCACCTCTTCGCCGCCACGCTCAACGCGCTCTTCCTGCCCATCCTCCTCGGCGCGCTCGCGCTGCTCTTCAGCGACCGCCACCTCGGCACGGCGCTCTTCACCGCGCCGTCCCAGCCCGGCGGCGACGCGCTCGTCTACCAGCACCTCTTCTGGATCTTCGGTCACCCCGAGGTCTACATCCTCATCCTCCCGGTGTGGGGCGCCGTCTCCGACGCCCTCGCCCGCGCCGCCGACCGCCCGCCTGCCCTGCGCCGCGCCGTCGTCGCCGCCATGGCCGCGGTCACCCTGCTCAGCGGGCTCGTCTACGGACACCACCTGCTCACCGCGGGCCTCTCCCCATTGCTCGCGCAGGGCTTCATGACCCTCACCCTGCTCATCTCCCTGCCCTCCGCCGCCTTCGTCGCCTCGTGGATCGCCACCCTCCACGGCGCCTCGCTGGGCCCCGACGCGCCAGCCTCGTACAGCCTCGCCGCGGTGGTGCTCTTCGTCCTCGGCGGGCTCACGGGCATCCCCCTCGCGCTGGTCACCACCGACCGCTTCCTCCACGACTCGGCCTTCGTGGTGGGCCACTTCCACCTCGTGATGGCCGCGACCATCCTGCTCGGCCTCTTCGCGATGCTCCACGAGGCCCTCGGGCGTCTCGGGCTGCGCGCTCCGTCCATCCCCGTCGCCCGCCTGCACGCCTGGGCCACCGCGCTGGGCGCCCTCGGGGTCTTCATCCCGATGCTGCGCCTCGGCCTCGGCGGGGCGCCGCGGCGGCTCTACGACCCCGACCTCTACCGATATCTCCACCCGCTGCTCGCCTGGCAGCGGGTCGCCACCGTGGCCGCCGCGCTGCTGTTCACCGCGCAACTCGCGTGGCTCGTTGCATGGTGGCGGGGGCGGCGATGAGAGGCCCCTCGCTCGTCGTTGCCCTCATCGTGCTTAGGCAGCTTGCGGGCGCTGGGGTTCCGCGCGTTGGCGCGTCACCCCAGGCAATAACAGGAGGGCCGCCCCGGACGGTGTCCGGGGCTCCGAACGGCCGTCTCTGTGGGCAGGTCACGGCCGTCTCTGTGGGCAGGTCGCCGGATCGGTTGTCGAGCGAGCGGAGGGTTCTCCCCCGGTACGCGGACGCGGCCCCTCCAGCGAGCATCAAGCGACCCCCGACCGGAGCCCCGGACACCGTCCGGGGCGGCCCTCCTGTTATTGCCTGGGGTGACGCGCCAACGCGCGGAACCCCAGCCTGCAAGCGCCCTGGGCACGATGAGACCAACCATGGGCGCCCCGCGGGGGTGAGGGCGCGCGGCAGCGCGGTGAGAGGCCCTACCCCATGAAGCTCGCCCCCGTCGTGAGCGCCGCGATGTTCGTCGCCGCCGTCGCCGCGGGGTGGATCTCCACCGGACAACCCCTCCGTCTCCATTGGACCTCCACCGACCCTTCATCGCCCCCGACCGCCGCCCTCGCCCTGCCCGATCGGGTGATCGCCCTCGACACCCTCCGCGCGGGCTTCGTCACCTACCAGCGCCACTGCGCGGGGTGCCACGGCGAGGCGGGCGACGGCCGCGGCCCATCGGGCATCGGGCTCTCTCCACCGCCCCGGAACTTCACCCGCGGCGCGTTCAAGTTCGCCGCCGTGCCCGCGGGCTCGCTCCCGCGCGACGAGGACCTCGCCCGCACCATCCGCCATGGCCTCGCCGGAACCGCCATGCCCGCCTGGAGCCTCGGCGAGCGCGAGCTCGACGCCGTGGTGCAGTACCTCAAGACCTTCTCCCCCCGCTGGCGTCGCGAGACCGCGCCCTCCGCGAGCGAGGTCGCCACCGCGCCCGACCCCTGGCGCGACGACCCCGCTGGTGCCGTGCGCGAGGGCGAGCGCATCTATCACCGCGAGGCCCTCTGCGCGACCTGCCACCCCGCGTACACCGCCGACGCGCCCGCGCGCCCGGAGCCCCGCGCGCCCGTCGCCCACCTCGAGGCCGCCTACGGCACCTGGGTGCTCTCACCCGACTTCCGCAGGCACCCGATGCGCGCGGGTCGCTCCGTCGACGACCTCCACCGCGCCATCGCCTTCGGCCTCGGCGGAACCCCGATGCCCACCTGGCAGGGCGCCCTCCCCGACCGCTCGCTCTGGGCGCTCGCCTACTACGTGCGCTCGCTCACGCCGTCGCCGTGATGGTCTCGAACTCGCGCTCGAGGAAGGCCTCGATCTTCGACTTGAAGGGCCGCGCGAAGAAGGGCAGATGGAGCGCCACCGCGACGTGCGACGCGTCGAAGGAGAGGTGCCCGTCGGCCCCGCGGTAGCTGCCCTCGGCGCTCGTCGGCGACGTCCAACGGTAGTGCGATGCCACGTCGAGGTGGGGAAAGCGTGCGGCGTAGACCGCCACCTGCGCGTCGATTCGCGCCCGCAGGGCCTCCACGGTCGTCGAGTGCGCCCTGCGGAATTCGAGTTTCATCGCGCGAAACCTGCGCGCCGTGCCGCGGGACGTCAACCTCCGCGCGAGCGCCGCCACGCCGCGCGGCGCGGAGTCATCCAACGCCACCCATGCAACGCCCCCTCGTCTGGTTTCGCCGCGACCTCCGCGTCGACGACAACACCGCCCTCCTCGCCGCCGCCGCGCGCGCCCACGACGGCCTCGTCGCGCTCTACCTGATCTCCCCGGGCGAGTGGCGCGCCCACGACGACGCCCCGGTGAAGGTCGACTTCTGGCTGCGCAACCTCGCGCGCCTCTCCGACGCCCTGCACGCGCTCCACGTCCCCCTCGTCATCGCCACCGCCGACGCCCCCGCGGACATCCCCGCGCTCGTGCGCGACCTCGCCCGCCGCCACGGCTGCACCGAGGTGCACGCCAACCGCGAGTACGAGGTGAACGAGTCGCGCCGCGACGTCGCCGTGCGCGCCGCCCTCGGCCTCCCGCTGCACCTGCACGACGACCGCGTGCTGCTCCCGCCGGGCACCGTGCGCACCCAGTCCGACACGGCCTATACGGTGTTCACTCCCTTCAAGAAGCAATGGATCACCGTGCTCGGCGCGTCGCTCCCGACGCCGCGTCCGGGCCCTGGGGCGCAGCGACCCGTCGCGGGCGTCGAGCGCAGCGCCGTGCCCTCCTCGGTGGAGGGCTTCGCGTCACCGGTCGACCCCGAGGAGTGGCCCGCCGGGGAGGACGCCGCCGCGCAGCGCCTGGAGTCCTTCACCGGGGTCGCGCTCCAGCACTACCGCAGCGGGCGCGACCTCCCGGCCATCCGCGGAACCAGCCAGCTCTCCCCCTACCTCGCCGCGGGCGTGATCTCCCCGCGGCGCTGCCTCGCCGCCGCGATGTCCGCCAACCAGGGCCTCCTCCACGGCGGGCGCGAGGGCCCCGACACGTGGATCTCCGAGCTCTGCTGGCGGGACTTCTACACCCACGTGATGGTGGCCTTCCCCCGGGTGAGCATGGGGCGGGCGTTTCGCAAGGAGACCGACGCGGTGCCCTGGCGCAGCGCCCCGGACGAGCTCACCCGCTGGTGCGCCGGCGAGACGGGCTTCCCGCTGGTCGACGCCGCGATGCGGCAGCTCCGCGCCACGGGCTGGATGCACAACCGCCTGCGCATGCTGACGGCGATGTTCCTCACCAAGGACCTGCTCATCGACTGGCGCGAGGGCGAGCGCTTCTTCATGCAGCACCTGGTGGACGGCGACCTCGCGGCCAACAACGGCGGCTGGCAGTGGTCGTCGTCGACGGGCACCGACGCCCAGCCGTACTTCCGCATCTTCAACCCGTATACACAGGCCAGTCGGTATGACCCGGACGGGGAGTTCGTGCGGCGTTGGGTGCCCGAGCTGCGCTCGCTCGACACGAAGGCCCTGCTGGCGATGGAGAAGATGGGCCCGTTGGAGCGGCGGCGGCTGGGCTACCCCGAGGCGATGGTCGACCACGCCGCGGCGAGGGCGCGCACGCTGGCCGCCTTCAAGGGCGCCTGAGCTATTTGCCCTGGGCCTTGAACTGCCCCGGCGCGCTCACCTGGATGACCCCGGCCCAGGTGCACATGCACTTCGAGTTGGCGTCGAGGGCCGGGAAGTTCTTGATCATCGCGGAGGGAGAGCCCGGCGCCCACGGGGCCACGACGACCGGGACGCACGGCATCGGGGTGAGCACGCCCAGCGCCGCCGCGGTGGCCGCCGCGACCGTGGGGTTCGCGAGGGAGCTGCACATCCCGAAGGGCATGACGTTCTTCATGGGGGCGAAGTCCATGATGTTGGCGATGGGCAGGTTGGAGCCCGTCGCCCCCTTCTCCGGGGTGACCACCATGGCCGACGGGGCCGCGCCGAAGCTGCACTGGAGGAGGGCACCGTTGGCGACCAGGGGTGGCATCGCGTAGCTCCTTCGGGGGTCTCTCTGTCAGGGGGGTGATCATCGGTCTATCACGACGGCGCCGCCCACATGCGCTATCAAGCGTGTCCCCCCGCAAGACACCCAATGACCAGCCCCAGACCCCGCATCGGCGTCGTGCTCAACGCCAACGCCGGACGCACCCGGCGCGACCCCGGCCTCGCCGACCGCCTGCGCGCGAAGCTCACCGACGACGACCTGCTCGTCTCCACCCGCTCGCCCGACGAGCTCTCCGCCGCGGCCGAGCGCCTCCGCGCGCACGGCGTCACCCTGCTCGCGGTGGTCGGCGGCGACGGCAGCGCGAGCGTCACCCTGTCGACCTTCGCGCGGGTCTACGCCCCCGAACCACTGCCCCCGGTGGCCCTGCTCCGCGGCGGCACCATGAACACCGTCGCCAACGGCTGCGGCACCCCGCGCGGCAACCCCACCTCGCTGCTCGCCTCGCTCGCGCCCCGCGTCCGCTCGGGCAACGGGCTCCGCACCTCCGAGCGCTCCACCATCCAGATCGGCGACCGCTTCGGCTTCCTCTTCGGCACCGGGGTGGTCGAAGGGTTCCTGCACGCCTACTACGCCAACGGCACCCCGACGCCCCTCAGCGCCGCGGGGGTGCTCGCGCGCGGCGTGGCCTCGGCGCTCGTGGGCGGACCCCTCGTGCGGCGCATCGCTTCGCCCTGCCGCGCCTCGGTGGACTTCGCCGACGGCGCCCACTGGCCGCTGCAGGACTACCTCACCATCGCCGCCGGCACGGTCGACCAGATCGGCCTGGGGTTCCGCCCCTTCCTGCGCTGCGACGAGCGCCCGGAGAGCTTCCACCTGCTGGGCATCTACGCCCCGGTGGTGGCCCTCGCGCGCGAGCTCCCGCGCATCCGCCTCGCTCGCCCGATGCGCCCCGGCCACGCGCTCGACCGCGTGACCGACCGCGCCGTCATCCGCTTCGAGGGCGGCGTCGCCCGCTACATGCTCGACGGCGAGATCTTCGAGACGCCCGGCGACCTCACGCTCACCGCGGGCCCGACGATCACCCTCGTGCGCTGACGCCCGCCCCCGCCGCCGCCGCGCTCCTCCTCGCGACGGTTTTCATTTTCTTCCCAAGGCTTCGGGAACCCGCCGCGCAGGCCGCTGTCACACACCCCGTACGCAGCGGACGCATGGGAGCGGACGCTGCGCCGAGAGGTGACCCCCATGACGACGCTGAGCCCCGTGACCCCCGCCACCACCGTCGCCAACCCCGAGCACGAGGTGCTCTACCAGCTCGTGAAGCGCGCCGAGATCAACCCCACGGAGGTCGAGGACCACGCGCGCGCCGCCATCGAGGTCACCGTCCTCTGGAACCGCTCGGCCCTCCACGTCGCGCACCTCGAAGACGACCGCGGCTTCGCCCTGAGCAGCGTCGCGCCGTCGCTCCCGTCGCCCGCGGCGCGCATGCTCCCCGCGCTCGGCATTGGCAGCGCGGCGATGCTCGGCGGCGCCGTCGCCGCGAGCCTCGGCGTGGCCTCGCTGGGCGCCCTCGCCACGGTGGTGGGCGTCGGCCTCGGCGTGCGGCGCCACCAGCAGAACGAGGCCGTGCGCCAGGACGGCGGGCGCTTCGTCGTCGACGCGGAGATGCTCGGCGCGGACGAGCTCCCGGTGGTGACGCGCGACGGCGCGAGCGCACGCTTCGTCTTCGCCGCGGGCGCCACCGGCGAGGTGGAGATCGACGGCGAGAAGCGCTCCCTCGCCGAGCTCACGGCGCAGGGCCTCGCGCGCCCCTCCCCGGTGCTGGAGGGCGCCTTCGAGGTCGCGATGGTCCCGGGGGGCAAGTACCGCATGGAGATCAACGGGCTCACGGTGGTGGCCAAGGCCGTGCGCGCGGGGCGCCGCGCCGTCGTGGCGACGGGCCGCGACCGCGCGCTGCGGGGCGCCTCCCTCGGCGCGGCGATGGCGGTGGCGGCCCTCCTCGGCGTGATGCGCTTCGCGTCCCGCGAGGACGCCGGCCTGCTCGCCGACGGCGACCGCGACGACCGCCTCGCCGAGCTGCGCGACTTCCTCGCGCGGCACACCGAGCAGACCGAGGCCCCGACCGAGCGCGAGGGCGCCGCCGCGGCCGAGCACGGCGCCCAGGACGGCGCGGCGCACGCGGGCCCGGCCGGCGCGATGGGCCGACCCAACACGGCGCCCGCCAACCGGCGCTACGTGATCCGCCGCACGGGCGAGCGGCCGCACCTCACCAACCAGACCGCCCAGCAGCAGGTGGCCAACCGCGGCGTGTTCGCGGCGCTCGGCGGCGCGGTGGCGATGGCCGCCGACGGGTCGAGCGGCATCCGCTCTCCCTTCGGCCAGATGACCGAGGCGGGCGACGCCGACGCCTCGCACCATGGCAACCTCACCGGCGACCTCGAGGGCGACTCCGGCGGCTTCGCGGGCCTCGACGGCTCAGGGCCCGGATGGGGCGGCGGCGGCCAGCACGAGCAGGCCATCGGCGCCGGGCGCTTCAACACCCTGGGCCGCAGCGCGGGCTGCGCCGAGGGGGAAGACTGCCGCTACGGCCAGACCCGCGGCACCCTCCACGGCAACGGCCGCCGGACGCACCCGCCGGTCGTGAACCCGAGGCCCCCGACGGTGGAGGGCATCCCGGCCGACGTGATCCGCCGCGTGGTGCTGCGCAACATCGGGCAGGTCAACCACTGCTACCAGCAGGGGCTCGCGATCAACCCCGGGCTCACGGGCCGCGTCGCGGTGCGCTTCATCATCGGGTCCAACGGCGCCGTGATGACCGCCGCGCCCGCGAGCGACAACCTCGGCATGCCCTCGGTGTCCGCGTGCATCGCGAGCGCCGTCCAGCGCTGGAGCTTCCCCGTCCCCGCGGAGACCGGCGTCATCACGGTCACGTACCCCTTCTCGCTCATCCCCGCCGACGGCTGATCGCCACCTCTTCCCTCCCCCGCACCGACGAGGCGCCGAGCGTGGAATCCATGCCTGCGATGGAGGCTCCACGCGGCGTCATCGTGCGTCGGTGTAGGCCCACGAATTCCGTGCGCTCGTGTTGTCGGCGTCGAGAACGTGCGTGCTAAGGTCGTTGCCGCTTACGGTGTCTCATCCGCGCAACGGAGTGACCAGAGATGGCTGAAGATCCCTTAGTAACCCACGCTCGAACCCGCATCGGCCGAACGCTCCGCAACAAGTGGACGCTCGACAAGCTGCTCGGGGTCGGCGGCATGGCGGCGGTCTACGAGTGCACGCATCGCAATGGCTCGAAGGTAGCCATCAAGATGCTGCACCCGAACCTGATGTTCGAGACCAACTTCGCCCAGCGCCTGGTGCAGGAGGGCTACGTCGCCAACAAGATCAACCACCCCGCGGCGGTGAAGGTCTACGACGACGACACCGACGAGACCGACGGCTCGGTCTTCCTGGTGATGGAGCTGCTCCCGGGGCAGACCCTCTCGCAGTACCGCCGCACGAAGAAGCGCTTCAACGAGCTCGAGACCCTGAAGATGCTCTCGCCGGTGCTCGAGTGCCTCGGCAACGCGCACCAGCACGGCATCATCCACCGCGACATCAAGCCCGAGAACCTCTTCGTCCAGCCCGACGGCCAGGTGCGGGTGCTCGACTTCGGCATCGCCCGCGTCAGCGACAGCTCCAACGTCACGGCCACCCGCACCGGCATGGTGGTGGGCTCGCCCGCGTACATGTCCCCCGAGCAGGCCCTCGGGAAGATGAACTCCGTCGGCCCGCAGACGGACGTGTACGCCGTCGGCGCCACGATGTTCGCGCTCATCTCGGGCACCACGCCGCACGCGGGCGAGTCGACGCAGGAGATGATCGTCCTCGTCGCCACGCAGCAGGCGCGCAAGCTCTCCGCGGTGTTCCCCGAGGTCAACCAGAAGGTGGCCGAGGTCATCGACCGGGCGCTGCTCTACAACATCGCCGAGCGCTACACCGACGCCTTCGACATGCTCGCCGCGGTGCGCGATGTCATCGCCGAGCTCGAGGGCGGCAAGAAGGGCAAGGTGCTCCCCACCTTCGTCGACGACGAGGAAGAGGGCGCCACCCAGGTGGCCCCGGCGCTCAAGGCCGGCAGCGGCCCGGGCACCAACTCGGGCCCGCGCCCCGCCGTGGGCGCCGGGCAAAACCGCCAGGGCACCGCGCCCGCGGTCACCGGCGACGTGCCCGCCAGCAAGATGCGCCAGGCCACGATGGCCCCGATGGGCGCGCCCTTCCGGGCCACCACCGGCGGGGCCCTGCCCATCGGCGCACCGCCCATCGGCGCGCCCCCCACCCGGCCCATGGCCCCGAGCGCGCCCGCGCTCCCGGCCACGCAGGCCATGGAGGCCTTCCCGGTGCCGACCGGCGGCAACGAGCAGCGCGAGTCCATGCCGGGCAACTACATCAGCCAGCACGGGCAGCAGCCCGCGCCAGGCTCGACCTCCGGCATGCAGCCCTTCCCCGGCAGCAACAGCGGGATCAACTTCCCGCCGCCCGACGTCGGCACCTCGAGCGGCCAGCGCCCCGGGGTCAACACCAACATGGCCTGGGCGGCGCCTCCCACCAGCGAGGTCCCCGCCCCGAAGCCCCGCAACAACCGCATGATCTTCGGCGTCCTGGGCGCCCTGGTGGTGCTCGGCGGCGGCGCCGCGGTGGCCAGCTCGATGATGTCCGGCGACCCGGCCCCGACGCCCCCGGTGGTCACCCCCCGGGTGGCCGCCCGCCCGACCCCGCCCCCCGCGGTTCCGCCCGCGCCGCCGGTCGTCGCCCCGACGCCCGCGGTCGACCCCGCGCCCGCGGTCGACCCCACGCCCGCGGCGCCCACGGGCGCTGCCCTCGTGGCCGCCCCGACGCCGCCCGCCCCGACCCCTCCGACCCCTGCGGTCGATCCGGCCCCTGCGGCCAACGTCCCGGCGCCCGCTGCCGCGACGGCCGCCGCGGCCAACCACGACGACGACGACGACCGCCGGCACCGGCCGCGCCGTCACGCCGATCCGGTCGCGGCGCCCGCGGCCCATCCCGCGGCGGTCGCCGAGCCCGCCCCGACGCCCCGCACCGGCCGCCGTCGGCCGCGCAACACCACCACCACGGTTCCCTCGACTGCGCCCGCGGTCGATCCCGGCGGCCTCGGGTACTGAACCCGCCCGGCGCCGCCCGCTACAGCCCCTCCAGCGACCACTCCACCGTCACGTCGGCCTGCACCCGCAGGGCGCCCAGCATCGCGCGAAAGGGCTTGATGCCCCAGGTCGGCTGGTGCACCGACGCCGTGCACACGACCCGCCCCGCGGCCCGGGTCACCCGCACCGTCAGCGGCCGAGTGACCCCGCACAGGGTCAGCGATCCCTCCACCGTCGAGGGATCGTCGCCCGCCCAGCGCCCCTCGAACACCACCTCCGGGAAGCGCTCGACCTGAAGCACCTCCACCCTCGCCGAGCGGTCGATCTTCGCGCGGTCGCCGGGTGACAGCGCGCCCGGGTCGTCGGCCCCGTCGCGCCTCGCGCAGAGCACCTCGACGGAGGCCGCCTGCACCCGCGCGGTGACCGTCCGCGCCTCGCGCTGCACGTCGACGCTCCAGCGCGACGCGCGCAGGGCGAGGTCGTGCCCCACCGCCGCGAGGGCCCCCTCGCGGAGCGTATACAACCGACACTCGCCCGTCGTGATGATCACCCGCTACCTCCGTACGAGCGACGGTGACCCGCCGGGTGTCACGCGCTCGTCATTTCCATCGAAGCCCAGACCGGCGTGGGCGCTCGTGGCTCAGCCAGCGATGACCCCGAGGCGCCTGCCGATGGTGGTGAAGGCCGCGATGGCGTGGTCGAGGTCGGCGCGCTCGTGCACGGCCGAGAGCTGCACCCGGATGCGCGCCTCCCCCTTGGGCACCACCGGGAAGAAGAACCCGATCACGTAGATGCCTTCGGCCAGGAGGGCCGCGGCGAAGTCCTGCGCGAGCCGCGCGTCGCCCAGCATCACCGGCACGATGGGGTGGAAGCCGGGCTTGAGCGTGAAGCCCGCGCGGGTCATCCCCTCGCGGAAGTACAGGGCGTTGCCCATCACCTTGTCGCGCAGCGCGGTGCTCCGGGTGAGCAGGTCGAGCACCGCGATGGAGGCCCCCACGATGGAGGGCGCCACGGTGTTGGAGAAGAGGTACGGCCGCGAGCGCTGGCGCAGCAGCTCGACCACCTCCTTACGCGACGCGGTAAAGCCGCCGGAGGCGCCGCCGAGGGCCTTGCCGAGGGTGCCGGTGATGATGTCCACGCGGCCCATCACGCCGAAGTGCTCCGGGGTGCCGCGGCCGGTCGGGCCGATGAAGCCCGTGGCGTGGCACTCGTCGATCATCACCAGCGCGTCGTACTGGTCGGCGAGGTCGCAGATGGCGTCGAGCTTCGCGAGGTAGCCGTCCATGGAGAAGGCGCCGTCGGTGGCGATGAGCCGGGTGCGGCTGCCCTGGGTGGCCTTGAGGATGAGCTCGAGCGCGGCCATGTCGCCGTTGGGGTAACGGTGGCGCTCGGCCTTGCTCAGCCGGATGCCGTCGATGATGGAGGCGTGGTTGAGCGCGTCGGAGATGACCGCGTCCTCCTCGCCGAGGAGCGTCTCGAAGAGCCCGCCGTTGGCGTCGAAGGCCGAGCCGTACAGGATCGCGTCCTCGGTGCCGAGGAAGTCCGCGAGGCGGCGCTCGAGGGTCTTGTGGAGGTCCTGCGTGCCGCAGATGAAGCGCACCGAGGAGAGCCCGAAGCCGTGCGAGTCGATGGCCGCGTGGGCCGCGGCGATGACCTCGGGGTGGGCGCTCAGGCCGAGGTAGTTGTTGGCGCAGAAGTTCAGCACCTCGCGCGGCGCGGCCTCGCCCGGCGGGATCACCCCGATGTGGGCGCCCTGCGGGCTGACGATCACGCGCTCGGTCTTGAAGAGGCCCGCCTCGCGGATCTCGTCGAGGGTGGTGGCGAAGCGTTGCTGGGCGTTGCGGTACATCGGTGCTCCTCCGCGCGTGGGGCGCGAGCGGAGGGATATCAGCACCGACGGGACGGGATCAAAGACGCGCCGTCACTGGATGCAGAACATCCCCGGGCGGGCTCCGTCTCCCGGAGGCCCTTACGGCGCGTAGACGCGGATGCCGACGGAGCGCAGGAGGATCTCTCCATCAAGGGTGCACAGGGCGAGGCCGCGCCGCTGCGCCGCCCACACGTAGCAGGCGTCGGCGGCCCGCAACCTCGACGCCGCGGCGGTTCTACGGATCATTGCCGCGCGCACCGGGCCGATGGTGATCTCCTCGCTCGGCGGGGAGAGGAGCGCGTCGACGAAGGCCTCCGCAGCGGTCGCGTCATGACCTCGACGAGCGAGCCCCGCGACGACCTCGATGCCGAAGAGCGACGGGACGACGATGGAGTCCTCCCCTCGGAGAACGCGATCGACCACGGAGCGCGCGCGAAGGTGTGCGACCTCCGCCGGGCGCGCCGCAGCGATCGCCACGGACGCGTCGAGCACGAAGATCATCGTCGCCCGGTGAGGAGATCATCCACGGCGCTCTCGCCATCGCCCGGCCCCAACGCTGCGTAGAGAGACTCGATCTCCTCCGCCGAACGAGGGCGCTTCTGGGTCCGCCGCGGATCGGCCACGCTCACTGGAACGATCGCGGCCGCAGCCTTTCCGTGGCGAAGAATCAGGACGCGCGCCCCGTTGTGCTCCGCAGCGTCGACGTACTCGGAGAGGTGAGCCTTGGCCTGGGTGAACGTCGCCTTCCTCATATGACCCATATGACCTGTCCCGAGTCTGGTCGCAACGGGGTGGCCGGTCCCGCCGTCGCGGGTTCCGACGCACCGATCATCACGATCGGGTGCTGGTTCGAGGGCCTGATGAAGGGGGGGGAGGAGTCAGACCGTGAGACCGCACGGCCCGTTAGGGGCCGTCGCTCACTGGATGCAGAACATCCCCGGGCGCACGCAGATGTTGCGCAGGGGGTTGCAGCACACGAGGCCGGCGCCGCAGGTGGTGGTGCCGCAGCGCACGCCGTTGGGCTCGCAGCGCACGCCCGCCGCGTCGGCGACGCAGGTGGTGCCCGACGCGCAGCGGACCGCGGCGCAGCGGGTGATGCAGCGCGGGCCCGTGTCGCCGTCGACGCACATCTCACCGGCGGGGCACTCGGTGGGGGTGTTGGCGCAGGTGCTGGGCTCGCAGCGGGCGCCGCGGGCGTCGGCCACGCAGACGTGGCCGGCGGAGCAGCGCACCGTGGCGCAGGCGGTGATGCAGCGGGCGCCCTCGTCGCCGTCGACGCAGATGGTGCCCGGCGCGCAGGTGGTGCTGGCGCAGGTGGGGCGCGGGGGCTGGCCGCAGCGGTAGCGGCAGGTGTTGGACTCGCACTCGAAGCGCCCGAGGCAGCGCGGGGTGATGAGCCGCTGCTCGGCGCACTGGTCGGCGTCGGAGCAGTACGAGGTCGCCTTGCGGAGGCGGGCCACGATGCGGCCGCGCTGCGCGAGGGTGAGGGTCGAGCCGTTGATGGTGTAGGCGTAGGTGCCGTAGAAGGGCGCCGCCTCGGGGGAGGGCCGGTCGGGGTGCCGGAGGGTGAGGTTGCGGGTGCCCGCCGTCACGCGACCCTCGAGGTGCGCCTGCGAGGGGCACGGGGTGGTGATGCAGCGGATGCCGGTGTCGACGTCGGCGAAGAAGGCGCGGCCCTGGCCGACGGTGGTGGCAGTGATCACCAGGCCCTCGAAGGGACCGGTGCTGCCCACCCAGGCGCCGATGAGGGGCTCCCAGCCGCGGAGGCTGAGCTCGTCGGCGGCGACGTCGGTCTCGTCGGCGACCAGGTCACCGCCGCCGATACAGCCGACCGAGAAGGCCGAGAGAAGCAGGAGACCCGCGAGAGAAGAGCGCAGCATCGAAGGTGAACCTCCAGAAACAGATGGTTGAAGAGCCGTGAAGCTCGGCCGCCATCTAGCACCACCTGCACCTACACGGAAGTACCCCCACCTGCATCGGTGGATGATTTGATGGCGCTCAGCGGCGGACAAAGCCGAAGCGGTCGATGCTGTCGCCGCGGTCGGCGCAGTCGTCGCTCACCAGGGCGAGGCGGAGCTGGCGGCAGTCGGGGCTGAACTGGAGGGTGAAGACCCCGCGGTCGGTGGGGGAGCAGGCGCCGCCGCCGCTCATCTCGCCGGAGAGGACCACGCGGTCACCCTCGACGGTGTAGTCGCCGCTGACGACCACGCTGCCGTCGGCGGTGATGACCCAGCGGCGGGTCATCGTGAAGGCGAAGACGGCGGTCTTGCCGCCGACGTCGAGGTCCCACTCGGTGCCGACGAGGGCGCAGCCCGGGCCCGGGCCGGCGTCGACGGGGGGGACGCTCACGTCCGGGCGCCCGGGCACATCGACCGCGACGGGCACATCGACCGCGACGGGCACGTCCGGGCGCGGGAGCACATCGACCGGGACGCGCACGTCGGGGCGCGGGGGCACATCGACCGCGACGGGCACGTCGAGCACGGCGACGGGCGCATCGACGAGCACCCCGGCGTCGGCGGTGCCGGGCACGTCGGAGTCGATGCGGGACACCGAGGCGCCGCAGCCCAGCATGACGAACACCAGGGCCAGGGCGTGGAGGGGGAGGTGCTTCTTGGGTGCGTTCACGATCGGCACCCTCTAACCGAAAACCTGTCGGGGCGCCTACCGGGTGGGGTCGCGGTATGTCGCAGCGCGGCGGGGAGAGCGGGCGCGCACCTCCGCGAGCAGGGCCGCGAGGGGCTCCGCGGCCGGCGCGGCCACCGGTGGGACGATGCGCAGACGCAGCGCGCGCACCCGCTCGGCGGCCTGCGTCAGGCGCGCCCGGAAGGCGTCGTCGACGGTGGCGCGCCGGGCCATCGCCTGCCGCGCGAGCTCGGCCTGCGTCGGGGAGTGGGAGATCGTGATGAGGTCGTTGCCCGCGGCCATCGCGCGCACCGCCGCGTCGGCGACGCCCCAGGTGAGGCGGATGGGGGACATCTCCAGGTCGTCGGTGACGGCCAGGCCGCGCACCCCGGCGACCTCGCGCAGCAGCTCGGTCGAGCAGCGGGCGGAGAGGGTCGCAGGGAAGTCGCGGTCGACGCCCTCGTAGACGACGTGCGCGACCATCACGGCGGCGACGGTCTCGGCCACGGAGAGGAAGGGCACGAGCTCGACGCGGCGCAGGGACTCCACCGTCGACGCGACGCGCGGCAGCACGTGGTGGCTGTCGTCGCGGGTGCCGCCGTGACCCGGGAAGTGCTTGGCGCACGCGAGCACCCCGGCGGACTGGAGCGCCCGCACGAAGGCCTCGCCGTGCCGCGCGACCTTCTCCGGGTCGCCGCCGAACACCCGCCCCGGCACCACGCCGTTGTTGGGGTCGGTGCAGACGTCGAGGACGGGCGCGAGGTTCATGGTGACGCCGACGGAGAGCAGGTCGCGGGCGAGCGCGGCGGCGACGCGCGCGGTGAGCCCGACGTCGTCGACGGCGCCGAGGGTCGTGAGCGAGGGGAAGCGCGCGAGCGGGGGAGTGAGGTGCGAGACGGCGCCGCCCTCCTGGTCGGCGGCGATGATCAGGGGGCCGGCGCCCCCCGGGACGAGGGTGTTGAGCTCGGTGGTGAGGGCGAGCAGCGCGGCCGGGGTGGGGGCGTTGTCGTGGGTCAGGATCACCGCCCCGCAGGCCCCCTCGGCGACGCGGCGGGCGACCCAGGGGTGCATCCCGGGGCTGCGCCAGCCGACGAGCAGGCACTGCCCGGCGAGGGCGAGGAGCTCGTCGGAGGGGGCCGCGGGCCCCAAGGGGCGGCGCTGGCCGAGGCCCGCGGCGCTGTGCAGTCCCAGGGTGAGCGCGGCGAGGACGGAGCGACGGTGCATGGATGGAAGGGCTTCGGGGAGGGGGGATGGCCTTGCGGCGGAGCGTCCGGGAGGGTACCTGACGCCACCATGTCGGAGAAGCCTGCCGTGAGTGATGGTCCGAGCGCGCCGAAGATGCCCGAGATGCCGGAGATGCCCGCGCTGAAGGTGAAGAACCTCGCGATCGGCGGCGCCGTGATCGTCGCGATCTGGGCGCTGGTGATCGCCAGCGGGTCGAAGATCGCCCTCGGGGTGACCGCGGCGCTGACCGTGGCGCTGGCCGTGGCGGCGATCTGGGTGTGGCGCTTCATCATGAAGCAGCAGAGCCTGATGAAGCTGGCGCAGAAGGGGACGTCGGGCCCGGAGGGGCGCGAGGCGGCCCTGAAGGAGCTCGCCGCCGCGGGCGACAAGGACGTGATGAACGTCGTGCTGCGCGCCCAGCTCGAGGCGCAGACCGACCCCGACCTGGCGCTGGCGTCGCTCGACAAGATCGACATGAAGAAGGTCCCGGCGCTGGCGCTCGACCAGGTGCGCGGGCTGAAGGCCCAGCTGCTGCTGTTGAACGGCCGCCTCGACGACGCCACGGCGCTGTGCGCGGACATCCAGCCGAGCAAGACCCAGGACCTCGGCGCGCGGGGGATGCTCGCAGCCACGGTGGCCGAGACCTGGGCGCGCACCGGGCGCGCGAAGGACGCCCGGGAGATGCTGGCGACCATCTCACCGGACGACACGGCCTACGCGCAGTCGCGGGTGCCGCTGCTCTTCGCGCGGGTGTTCGCGAACTTCGCGGAGACCAAGCACGGCCTCGTGAAGAAGGACCTCACGGCCATCGCGAAGGAGAACGTGAACCTTCTGGGGAGGTTCCTCGACCCGCGCTTCAAGACGGCGCCGGAGCTGATGCGCCTGGCCCAGGAGGTCATGATGGCCGACCCGGAGATGCAGAAGATGGCCCGCAAGATGGGCGGCGGTGGCGGCGCGGGCGGCGGCGGCGGCGGGCGCCCGGGCACGGCCATGCGCCCCACCCGGCGGTAGCGTCGGTCTCTCTCCCTCCCCGATTCCCCCGCTCAGCACCGCCCCGCGAGGAAGTTGCGCACCAGCGCGTCCCCTTCCCCCGTGAGCACCGACTCGGGGTGGAACTGCACCCCCACCACCGGGCGCTCCCGGTGCCGCAGCGCCATCACCACCCCCTCCGCCGTGTCCGCGCACACCTCCAGGCACGCGGGCACCGTCGCGCGCGCCACCGCCAGCGAGTGGTACCGCGCGGCCAGCATCGGATTACCCACCCCGGTAAACACCCCCCGGCCGTCGTGGCGCACCGCCCACGCGCGGCCGTGCACCGGCTCCGGCGCCCGCTCCACCCTCGCGCCCCAGGCCGCCGCGATGCACTGGTGCCCGAGGCACACGCCCAGCACCGGCGCCCGCCCCGCGGTGATGAGCGCGCCGCTCACGCCCGCCCGCGAAGGGTCGCCCGGCCCCGGGGAGATCACCACGTGCGACGGCCCCCAGGACCACAGCGCGTCGGGTGTGTGGGCGTCGTTGCGCACCACGCGCACCTCGACCCCGGGGCCCGCGACCCGGCCGATGAGCTGCGCCAGGTTGAAGGTGAACGAGTCGTAGTTGTCGACGAGCAGGATCACCGCGCCGACGACGCCTACGGGGCGGGGCGCGACCGGCCGCGGGCGGTGTACATCGCGGGGGTGCCGGTGCGCGTGTCGCTCCAGGTGGCCCAGAGCTCGCCCTGCGGGGAGAGCGTCAGGCCGTTGTAGTCCCCGTGCCAGATCTGCGGGTTGCGGCTGCTGCTCAGGCGGAAGGGGCGGTCGCTCACCTGCTCGTTGCGCCCGCACGCGGCGGCGGCGCTGGCCGGGCAGCGCGCGTAGACCACGGCGCCCTCGCCGAAGCGGTTCTCCATCCAGGTGAGGTGCACGTCGTGGGTGACCGGGTCGACCACCATCGTCGGGAGCATGTGCAGCGCGCAGCTCTCCGGGTCGTCGTTGACCTTGCGGTGCTGCCAGGTGTCGCCGCCGTTGGTGCTCGTCGCGAGGATGACGTCCCAGGCGCCCGTGGCGTCGCCGCTCACGTAGGCCACGTGCACGGTGTCGGCGCCGTCGAGGGCCACCGGGGGCTGCGTGTACACGGGCGTGTCGGTGGAGCGCGACACCACCCGCGTGGCCTCGAGGGTGCGGAACCCGTCGCGGCTGCGGCGGAAGAGCACCCGGTTGGCGGGCGACCCGAAGCGCGCGTTGCTGTCGGCGCCGCCGCCGCTGCCGTCGCCCACGGAGAGCCCCGCCCACGCGGCCGCCACGAGCTGCCCGGGCCCCGCCGCGAACTGGATGAGGTTGTGCGCCACGGCCGCGCCGCCGATGACCCCGAGGGCCGCGAGGCGGATGGTGGGCGACCAGGTCATGCCCGCGTCGTCGGAGCGCTGCACCACGAGGTCGGCGGTGCGCGCGCTCTGCGCGAGGTAGCCCAGGTAGAGCACCGTCGGGGCGTCCGCGGTGGGCCCCGGGGTCGAGAGGATCCAGGGCTTGTCGCAGATGCCGCCGGTGCCCTGCGGGCACACCCCGGCGGGGTCGACCTGCCGCGGCGTCGCCCAGGTGGCGCCGTCGTCGCGGCTCTCGGTGACGCGCACGTGCACCCCGGTGACCTGCGAGCTCGCGCTGCGCTGGAGCCCGATGAAGGTCATGCGCAGCACGCCGTCGGCGCTGTAGTCGAGCACCGGGTCGCTGGAGCTGTTGAGCGTCGGGTCGCGCACCGTGCCGTCGCCGATCCACTGGGTGCCGGTGCCGGGGTAGCGCGACGTGCCCATGTACACCTGGCCGCCGAAGTTGGCGGAGATGTAGCTCACCGCGACGTGGCCGTTGGTGGGGTGCACCGCGACGTTGCCCTCGGCCTCGAGGAAGCTGTCGGTGCGCGGCCCGCTGGCGTCGCCGTTGGGTCCGGTGAAGGTCACCCGCGGGAGCGCCGGCGCGGGGTGGGCGCCCGAGGTGCCCGCGGTGAAGCACGCCGAGTCGTCGGGGCGCACGCCGGGGGGCGCGTCGTTGACCTGGCAGACCCGCGAGGGGCTGCCCTCGGCCGCGCGGCAGACGTACCCCTCGGCGCGGCGGCAGTCGTCGTTGGTGGCGCAGGTGCGCAGGCACACCGGGAAGCCCTGGAGCCGCCCGCAGGCCGCGTCGCCGGGGCAGCGCGTGCCCTGGCAGACGGTCACGCAGTACCCGCCGCGGAACCCGATGGCCGCCGACAGGCACAGCTGGCCGCTGCGGCAGGTGCCCTGGGTGGGCGGGAAGCCCGCGCCCTCGGCCTCACAGGGCTCGCCGATGCCGCTGGGCATCACCCCGACGTCGGCCGGGGTCACGGGGACATCCACCGCGGGCGGGACGTCGACCGCGGGCGGCACGTCGGCGCCGGCGTCCACCGTGGCGGGCGGCGTGAGGGTGGTGGTCTCCGAGCAGGCTGCGAGGGTCGTGAGGAGACCCACCAGGGTCCACCGTCGTCGCGGGGTCGTGCGCATGAACTCTCCGGCACCGCCAAAGACCCACAGTGGAATCCGCGGCGGCGCGGGGACCATTCACCATCCGGGCTCCCGCATCAAGGCTTCACGCCCCCGACAGCGACGTCGAGGCCCAGCGACTCTCGCACCTCGGTGACGATCATCAGCGCGAGCTGTCCGTAGAGCGCGTCGCCCTCGGCCGCGGTGCCCAGCGCGGGCGAGCCGAAATACCCCCGCGCGGCGCCCATCGCCTTGAAGGTGACCTTGCCCTCGCGGATGGCCTTCGACAGCGAGATGGGCACCACCTCCAGGGTGGCGCGCACGTCGTCACGCACGAGCTCGGGGCGCGCGGCGAGCACGAGCGAGGTCTCGTAGCTGCCCGCGTGGCAGTCGCCGCGGCGAAACTCCTCGCCCAGCGTGCGCCCCCAGCGCTTCGTGAGCTGGCTGGGGAAGAGGGCGCCGGGCACCGCCGCCACGGCCGCCGTGAGGGCCTCGACGTGCTCGGGCTCGAGGTGGTTGTTGACCACCACCACGCGCGAGAAGCCCGCGGCGACGTAGGCCGCGCAGAGCTCGCGCACCACCGCCGTGGTGGTCGCCGCGGAGAGCGAGATGGCGCCCGCGAACTCCGACGCGTAGTGGGTGACGCCGTAGGGGAGCGTCGGGCACACGACGGCGGTGACGCCGGACGCCCGGAGGTCGCGGGCGGCGCGAAGGCAGGCGTGCTCGGAGAGCAGGGCGTCGGTGAGCAGCGGCAGGTGCGGCCCGTGGGGCTCGGTGCTGCCGACCGGGAGCAGGGCCACCGGGTGCGGCCGCCGGAGCAGGACATCGACGTCGGTGGTGGCGAGCTCGGCGAGGCGGAGGGAGGTCATCGGGGGTTTACCTGGAGGTGTAACCGTCGGGGCTGTGCCGGGTTGTGCCCCGGGTCGCAGGGAGTGTGGCAGGCGGGAGGCAGTGTCACGGGAGAAGCGCGGGAATGCCAGCGGGGCACGGGAGGTGCTGTAGCGACGGGCGGGAGATGATGACCATGCGAAGTCACTGGTGGATGGGCGCAATGTTGGGGGTGGCGGTGCAGCTCGGGGCGCTCGACGCGCTGGCGTGTGGTGGGTGCTTCGGTCCGCCGCCGCCGACGCCGCGCGACGTGCAGGTGGTGACCGACCACCGGATGGTGCTCTCGCTCTCGGCGACGACGACCACGCTGTGGGACCAGTTCCAGTACAGCGGGCGGCCGTCGGAGTTCAGCTGGATCCTGCCCATCCGCTACACCCCGGGGCTGCGGGTGGCCATCGCCGACGACGGCTTCCTCACCTACGTGAACGACATCACGGCCCCGCGCCTTCTGCCGCCGCCCTTCCCGTGGGCGCCCTGTCCGCAGCCCCCCAACGCGGGGGGCTTCGCCGACGCCTCGACCTCCTCGGACCGAGGCGCCCCGTCCGACACGGGCGTCACCGTGCTGCGCATGGAGGTGGTGGGGCCGTACTCCGTGTCGGTGATCCGCGGCACCGACCCGATGGCCATCCGCGACTGGCTTCGCACCAACGGGTACACGGTGCCCAACGAGCTCGGGCCGGTGATCGATTTCTACACCGCGATGGAGATGGACTACATCGCGCTGCGGCTGCGGCCCGACCCGGAGGGCCTCGTGCCGCGGATGCAGCCGGTGCGGGTGACCATGGAGGGCTACGTCCCCCGGTTGCCGCTGCGGATGATCGCCGCGGGCGTGGCCGACAAGGTGGGCCTCTCGCTGGTGGTCTTCGGCAGCTCGCGCATCGAGGCGAGCAACTTCCCCAACGGCGAGCTCTCCGACGCCAGCTTCACCTGGGACTGGGCCGGCCGGCAGAACGCCGCGGAGGACTACCTCGCCGCCTTCAACGCGCTCAACCTCGCCAACGGCCGCCGCGTGTGGCTCTCCGAGGTGGCCGGTCGCATGAACGTGGGGGGGTGGTTCATCCCGCGCTCGTCGCCGCCGCCGGGCCCCGACGCCAGCGTCGAGACCACGCCCACGGACCCGATGGACGACCTCCGGGTGATCACCTCGACGATCTCCGCCATGCCGTACGTCACGCGCCTGCGGGCCGACCTCCCGGCGGCCATGCTCGACCGCGACCTCGAGCTCGGCGCCAGCGACCGGGGCGACCGCGCGGCGCTCTACCAGTACGCGCGGCAGACCAACATCCCGCCCCGCCCGATGTGCCTCGGCCCTGGCGACGGGGGCTTCATCTCCAACGACGTCACCGTGGTGGTGCCCGCGACGGACGGCGGCGTGGCCTCGCTCGACGGCGGCGTCGAGGCGACGGACGCCGGGAGCGCCCCGGTGCCCGCGACCGCGGACGGCGGCGCGTCGTGCACGGTGCAGGGCGCCGCGGGCGCGGCCTCCGGTCGCTGGGGCGCGTGGGCGCTGGGCGCGCTGGCGGCCGTGGCCCTGCGCCGCCGTCGCCGGGCGTAGAGAGAGAGCCCCGGCTGGGACTACGGCGTCGACACCCCGCCGGAGCCCACGCAGTCCTTCGCGAAATCCACCACCCGCGCGGCCAGCCGGACGGGCTGCTCCAGCTGCGGCGCGTGGCCGAAGCCCTCGGGCTCCTCGACCACCGTCTGGGCTGGCAGGTGCTGGCGAAACCACGCCAGCGCCGAGGCCGGCAGCAGCCGCTCGGAGCGGCCCCACAGCAGCAGGATGGGCATCGTCAGCGCGGCGAGCGCGTCGGGCGTGGGCGAGTGCTCGGGCGTGGCGCTCGCGAGGATCTCCCGCACCGCCGGCCGCCGCAGCAGCGCCGGAAACTCATGGGCGAAGAGCGCCAGGAACCACGGCGGCCGGTGGTACACCCGCTCCAGGAAGCGCCGCGCCTCGGCGGTGGTGTCCAGGTCGAAGGCCGCGACGAGCTCGCGCCACTCGTCCGCCGCGAGCTGCGCGCCCGCGGGCGAGACCAGCACCAGCCCGCGCACCCGCTCCGGGCGGCGCAGGGCGTAGCCGAGCGCGACGGCGCCGCCGAGGGAGTTGCCGAGCACGATCGCGGGCTCGGTGAGCAGCCCGTCGAGCGCGTCGCCCACGACGTCCGCGAGGAGCTCGGGGGTGACGGTGCGCCCCGCGCCCGCGCCGGCGCTGAAGCCGTGCCCGGGCAGCTCAGGGACGATCACCCGCCGCACGTGGGGCAGCAGGGCGGTGACCATCGGGCCGAAGGATGCGCCGCCCGCGGCGAGCCCGTGGATCATCACGACGGCCGGGAGCCTGCCCCTCCCGGCGCCGTCGTAGACGTGGAGGTCGACGCCGTGGGCGCGCACGGTGGTGCTCGCGAGGCCGCGGCGGTGGAGGGCGAAGCGCGCGAGGTGCTCCGCGGCGGGGAGGATGCGTGAGGCCATCAGGCGGGTGCTCCGTCGGGCGCGAGGGGGGAGACGAGGGCGGCGAGCTCGTCGACGAAGAGGCGGGCGAGGGCCGCGGGCGCGACGCCGAGGTGGGCGTCGGCGAGGACGGTGAGGGACAGCTCGCCGGCGTACGATGCGACGCTCACGGAGAGGGGAATGGCGCCCGGGGATGGCGCGGCGACGCGCAGCGCGGTGACGGCGCGGCCGCCCAGGTGGAGGGCGACGGGCGGTCCGGCGACGTTGCTCGCGACGACGGAGGCGCGGCGGGAGAGCAGCCGTACGCCGGCCTGGTGGGCGACGCCGCCGAGGGTGCCGAGGGTCCGCACGAGGACCCGGCCGAGGGAGAGCCCGGCGCTGGCGCGGGCGCGGCGGGCGTCGTCGCGGACGAGGCGCAGCCGCGCGGCGGGCTCGGCGGCGTGCAGCGGGAGCTCGACGAAGACCGAGACGAAGCGGTTGCCGAGGTCGCCCGGGAGGCGCGGCAGGGCGACGGGCACGAGGGCATGGAGGGCGTGGAGGGCGGCGGGGTCGAGCGCGCTGCGGAGGGCGCCGGCGAGGGCGGCGAGGATGAGGTCGTTGACGTGCGCGTCGGCGGCGTGGGCGGCGCGGCGGACGGGCTCGAGGGCCACCGGGGTCGACCACGCGACACACTTGCGCGGCCCGAGGGGACCGGCGAGGAGCCCGGCGGCGTCGGGGCGCCGGAGCAGGAGGCGGCCGAGCGAGGCGGCGCCGTGGAGCAGCTCGGCGGGCGGAGGGAGCGAAGATCGGGCGGAGGCGGGCGCCGGGGCCTCGGGCGGGGGCAGCGCGCCGTCGCCCTCGTCGCTCACGGCGAAGAGCACGCCGAGCAGGGCGCTGCCGTCGGCGATGGCGTGGTGGACGCGCACGACGAGCACGGGCCCGGGGCCGACGCCGTCGAGGAGCCAGGCGCGCCACGGCGGGTGGTCGATGGGCAGCGGGAGGCTCGCGAGGTTGGACACCGCGCGGGCGAGGTCGGCCTCGGTGGAGCCGCGGGGCAGCGCGACGCGGGCGACGTGGCGGTCGAGGGAGAAGTCGGGGTCCTGGCGCCAGCGGGGCGGGTTCCAGGGGAGGTGCGGGAGGTCGATGCGAGCGCGGAAGCGCTCGTGCACCAGGAGGCGGTCGCGCAGCAGCCGGCGCAGGGTGGCCTGGTCGAGCGGGCCGTCGAGGGGCAGCACCGCGGTGACCACCATCGGGTTGTCGACCGTGCCCATCCAGAGACGCGCGGCGTCGACCGGGGAGAGCGCGGTGCTGGCGGTGGGTTTCATGGTGGTCGCGGGTCGATCGATCGACGCTCCGGTGGACAGCATAGCGCCCGAGGCGCGTCCGACAGGGCCCATCCGCCGCGCGGATTGAAGCTCCGCGGGATGTTCTGTTAGCGTCCCGACCGATGCGAATTGCCTGCGATTTTCCGAAGGTGGGCGCGCTGCTGGTGGCGCTCGCCGGGTGCACGGGCAACATCGTCACCCCCGACGCCGGGGTGGTCGGGTGCAACGGCCTGGGGCGCAGCCGCTGCGTCGCGTCGGTCTCCCTCGGGGCGCGCTTCGGCTGCGCGGCGCTCGGCGACCAGACCGTGTGGTGCTGGGGTCGCAACGACGAGAGCCAGCTCGGATACGAGTCCAACGACCTGTGCCCCGAGCGCCTGTCCAACGGGCAGACGCGCTCCGTCGCCTGTCACATGTACCCGTTGCAGGTGACCGGGCTCGCGGGCGCCACGGCCGTGAGCGCGGGCGGCGCCCACGCCTGCGCGCTGCGCACCGCCGGCGATGTCCGCTGCTGGGGCAGCAACACCCGCGGGCAGCTGGGCAACGGATCGACGCTCCCCAGCCGCGCGCCCGTCGCCGTCGCGGGGCTCCCCGCGGTCACCTCCCTCGCCGCGGGCGCGGGCCACACCTGCGCGGTCGTCGAGGGGGGACAGGTGTTCTGCTGGGGCGCCAACGAGCGCGGGCAGCTCGGGGTCGAGGCCGCCCCCGACCGCTGCGGCGCCGAAGGAGCGACGACGCCCTGCGCGCGCTCGCCGGTGCAGGTCGCCGAGCTCGCCGAGGCCGTCGAGGTCGTGGCCGGCGACGCGCACACCTGCGTGCGAACCGCCTGGGGGGGCGTGCAGTGCTGGGGCACCAACACCGACGCGCAGCTCGGCGCGGGGACGGCCGGCGCCATGCCCTCGCCCCGGCCGCGCACCGTGCTGCTCGGCACGGCGTTCCTGCGGGGGGTTCGCGCCCTGGCCGCGGGCGGCGACCACACCTGCGCCCTGCGCGACGACGGCGCCGTGCTCTGCTGGGGAAGGCACGACCGGGGGCAGCTCGGCGTGGCGGTTCCGGAGGACTTCGCACCTTGCGCGCACGCGTGCATCGCCACCGCGGTGCCCATCGTCGGCTACGAGGGCACGCCGACCATCGAGGAGCCCGACGCGGGCTTCGAGGAGCCCTTCGGCGACGCGTCGACCCCGATGGACGCCACCACCCCGCGTGACACAGGTGGCCCGACGGACGCCGGGGTCCCGCGCGACGGGGTGGCCGACGACGACGCGACGGACGACGCCCCCGATGTGGTCGACCTCCGGCGCGACGTGCCGCTCCCCCCGGCGCCCACGGTGACGGCGATCTCCGCGGGCGGGGCCTTCAGCTGCATCGCGCTCAGCGACCGCACGCTCCGCTGCTGGGGCACCAACCGCACCTACGAGCTCGGCAACGGGCGGATGAACGAGGGCGGCCCGGTGCTGACCACGGTGATCGCGTCGCCGGGCTCGGCGTCGACCAACCCCCTCCAAGGGGTGCTGCGGGTCGAGTCCGGGGCGGCGACCTCGTGCGCGCTGCTGCTCGACCGCAGCGTGAAGTGCTGGGGCACCAACGAGGGCGGCGCGCTCGGCGTGGGCGACGTGTCCGAGCGCAACGGCCCCGTCCCGGTGACGTGGTAGACGGTCGGTGGCATCTCTCGATCGTCGTCGGTGGTCTTGTCGGATGGAGGCGATGATGCGGCGAGTCGCGCTTGGGCAGTATCGACGGCCGGTGGTGATGGCCCTGGTGGCGCTCGGGGCCTCGTGCGCGACCACCGCCGACGAGGACGAGGGCGTCGCCTGGCGCCCCCCCGTCGACGCGGGCCTGGAGACCGTCGGGCGCTGCGCGCCGGGCCTGGCGTCGGCGCAGTTTCGCGCGGAGGTGACGCCGCCGGAGTTCATGGTCCCGGGCGCCCGCGCGCGGGTGAGCGTGACCTTCGACAACTGCTCCGGGGCCCCGTGGCCGGCGGGGGAGTTCTCCCTCGTCCCGGCGCCGGGCACCGCGGGCGCGTTCGGGGTGCCGCGCGTGGCGCTCCCGGAGGACGTGCCCGACGGGGCTCGGGTGACGATCCCCTTCGAGGTGCAGGCGCCGCGGGAGAGCGGCGTGTACGCGTACTCCTGGGCCATCGCGCGGGGCGGCGCCGAGACCCTCCAGCAGTACTCGCCGCCGCGGCAGGTGACCGTCCAGGACTCCGCGGACTGCACCGTCGCCGGCCCCGCGGCGCGCTTCCGCAGCCAGTCGGCGCCAGGGGCCTTCATCGGGCTGGGCGAGGCCATCCGCGGCACGGTCACCCTCGCCAACTGCGGCGCCGAGACCTGGACCCGCGACGGCGGCTTCTACCTCGCCTCGGCGCTGCCCGGGGGGCAGTCGCACTGGGGCACGACGCGGGTCGAGCTGCCGCGGGACGTGCCCTTCGGCTCGGAGGTGACGCTGACCATCGAGGGCACCGCGCCGGGGACGCCCGGCCGCTACGGATACACCTGGGTGATGCAGAAGGCGTCCGAGCGCATCGGCGAGGCCACCCCGGAGGTGCGCATCACGGCGCTGCCGCGGGGCGACTGCAACGGCGGGGGCACCCCGTCGCGCTTCGTCGGTCAGAACGCCCCCAGCGTGATGGACCCCAACCAGGGCGCCGACGCCGACATCACCTTCGCCAACTGCAGCGACGACGTGTGGGACTCTTCCTACCGCATCAACGCCGCGGCCCCCGCCGGGGACGGGCGCTGGGGCGCTGGCAACATCGGGTTCCCGCTCGACGTGGGCCCGGGCTTCCGGCTGACGGTGCCCTTCCGCATCCGGGCGCCGGGCGACGCGGGCAACCACCCCTATCGCTGGGTGGTCACCCGCGCCGGCACCGACATCGCGCAGCCCTCGCCCGAGCGCACCATCAACGTCCGGGTCATCGACACCGCCGGGCCGTGCATGGCGAGGCCCGTCGTGGGCAACGTGACCAGCCCCTACGGCTGGCGCGTGCACCCCATCACCGGCGCCTGGCGGCTGCACACGGGCATCGATTTCGGGGCGCGCTCGGGAACGCACATCCACGCCTGCCGCGGCGGCACCGTGGTGCGGGCCAACTGGTACGGCGGCTACGGCAACGCGATCATCATCGACCACGGCGGCGGGATGCAGACCCTCTACGCGCACCAGAGCGGCTTCGCCGTCGGCGCGGGCAGCCGCGTGGCGGCGGGGCAGCACATCGGCTACGTCGGGAGCACGGGCAACTCCACGGGGCCGCACCTGCACTTCGAGGTGTACATCAACGGGCGCACCGTGAACCCCGCGCAGGGCTACCTGTAGTACCTTTCCACAGGGGACTTGAAGGCTTGAGCGGAGCACCCGCGAGGTGGCTCCGCGAGGTGTCTCCGCGCTCGTTGGGGGGTACCGCTGCGACTGCGTCGGGGGAGAAGAACCGCAAGGGGCGCAAGGGGCGCAAGGGAGAGTTCTGACGGCGTTGACGCTTCGGTCTCGCGAGAGGGTCTCCAGGAGCGATGCCGGTCGCCGACACGAGGAGAGTGCTTCGAGCGCCTGCCCGCCCAACGCCACCTTATCTCCCTTGCGACCCTTGCGACCCTTGCGGTTCTTCTCCCCCGACGCAGCCGTAGCGGTCCCCCAACGAGCGCGGAGACACCTCGCGGGTGCACCCCCTCGGAGGGCCAGAGGGGGCCGCTGGTCCGACGCACTCGGCCGTCACTCGCGGGTCACTTGTGCGTCAGGATGAGCAGCTCCACCTCGTCGCCCGTCCGCTGGAAGTAGAGCGACGTCGCCTGGCCGGCGATCGTCTCCCCGGCCACGACGTCGCAGTGTCCGGCGCTGAAGTCCACGACGTTGCACGCCCCCTTCACGCAGTGGATCACGCAGGGCGGCGGCTCACCGTAGTTGATCTCGAAGGTCTCGCCGCCTCGGAGCATGAGGCGGGTTAGTCGCGTCGTTCCCGTGTCGTCCAGCGCCTCGAATGTCACGTTGCGCCAAGGTGGGGCCCGCGGCGTGGGGACCACCAGTCGTAGCCCGCGTGCGCTGGGCGCCGTCGACACGTCGGTGGGACCGGAGAGGCGGTCTTCGAGGGCGGCGAGGGCAGTCTCCCGGTCGTCGTCGGAGGGATCCGCGACTCGGTGAGGGCCTCGCGCGCGTCCCGCGATGACGACCGCGTCATCGGGCCGCGCGAACTCGATCGCGCGCTCGATCGCGGTGCGCCGGTCGGGCGTCACGATGAAGTCGTCGCGGTAGGGGGCGCGGCCCCTTGCGTCGCAGAATCCGTGCGCGCGCAGGGCGCTGGCGAGCTCGCGCGTGCGCTCCGCCGCTCCGCTGTCCCCGGCGCGATCCCCGGCGACGTAAGCGACCGTCGCTCCCCGCGCGACGACCACGCCCCCCAGGTCGGAGCGCGGGGAGCGCCGAGATCGACGTCGCAGGCGAGGACGCACACCACCCGCCCCTCGGTGGCGGCGCGCGCAAGGGCGAGCGACCGGGCGAGGTCGTCGGGATGGTGCGCATCGGCCGCCACGAACACGTCGAAGGGGAGAGTGCCGTTCGTGGGTTTCAGGCGCTCCATGACGGGAAGTGTACCCGGTCGCGCCTTGGGTACGTGGTCTTGGCCCGGCCCCGGCGTTCGGTGGAGATCGCTCGCGCGGCGCTCACTCCACCTTCGCGCGGGCGAACCTCCGCCACGCCTCGGGCAGCCGCATCCCCATCACCTTCTCGGTGCCGGCCTCGTCGAGCACCACGAAGGAGAACATCCCGCGGTACATCTCCTCGCCCGACTGGTGGAGGCGCACGTCGATCTTCAGGGTGCGCGCGTTCTCGCTCACGATGGTCGCCCGGCCCTGCACCTCGACCCCGATGCGAATGGGCTTGAGCAGCCGCGCCGTGATGGCCCCAGTGAAGCCGAACTGCTTGCGCACGGCGATGACCACCCAGCCCGCGAGCTCGTCGGCCAGGGTGGTGACCAGGCCGCCGTGCATCACCCCCGCGGGGCCCTGGAATTCCGGCGGGGCGGTGTAGCGCACGGTCACTGCGCGGCCCTCGCGCACGGGCTTGAGCTTCATGCCGAAGGGGTTGCTCGGCGAGCACCCGAAGCAGGGCTGGTCGTCGCCGAAGATCGACCCGTCGAGGGCCTCGATGTCGTGGTCGTGGGCGTGGTCGTGCGCGGCGTGGTGGTGGCCGTGCGGGGCGTGGGGCTTGTGCTCGTGGCTCATCGGCGCCCATTTACTACGGGCTCAGAGTCGCAGCACCAGCTCCGCGATCGCCCCCTGGAACAACGGCACGTCACGGCACACGCCCCCGGAGCACACGCGGCCGCCCGGGGTCATGCCGCCGAAGATCCGCACGAAGTTGCTGAGGGTGAAGTTCCATCGCACCTCGGCGGAGGGGAAGAGCACCGGGAGCAGCGGCACGCCCGCGCCCACGACGCCAAACGAGTCGTCGCCGAGGCCGCGCTGCCCGATGGGGCGGGTGGTGTTGTCCCAGCGCAGCGACGCGCTCACCACCAGCGGCAGCCCGTGCGACCACGAGAGCGACACGCCCCCGCGCGAGCCCGTCACCAGCTGGTCCCAGTTGAAGCCCGTGAGGGCCTCGGCGGTGTAGTTGCGCTCGAAGCGGTGGTCGACCCGCAGCTCGATGGAGTCGTTGGCGCCCACCGGCAGCGCGATGTCGAAGTCCGCCTGCACGCTCTCGTGCTTCACGTCCCCGGCCTGCCACTGCGGCGGCAGCGCGCCCGACATCTGGTCCGAGCCCGCGTAGAACTCCCGCCGGTACCCGACGCTCGCCACCAGGTTGAAGTCGCCGCGCGCCACCCGCGTCACGCTGGCCCCGCCGATGCCCGCCGCCGCCGGCACCACGCCCCCCGCGCTCGCGGCCCCGGTCGCCGCAGGGTTGGCCGCCGCGCCGCGCACGGGCGCGCTCGGGTCGCCCACCGAGGAGGTCACCGTCGTGGGGCGCGCCACCGGGCGCGATCGTCGGCGCACCGCGAAGTAGGTGTGCGACGTGATGAGCCCGTGCGACGGGTCCCACGGGTCGAGCTCGTTGCCCAGGCTGTCGGCGGTCTCGGCCCAGCCGTACATCACCGAGTTGAGGGTGAAGATCCACGGCGACGGCGCGACGTTGTAGTCGACGCGCAGGCGCCCGCCGCGGGTGTTGGCGTTGGTGAAGATGCGCTGGTCGTCGCGCTCGAGCGACGGGGCCGCGCTGTACACCCGCGCCACGTCGCGCGGCGCGCTGTTGGACGCCTCCGTCGGCGCGAGCAGGTAGTGGGTGTAGTCCTTCCACTCGGCGAGCACCGTGAAGCGACCGCGGGTGAGCTGCGCGGCCAGGTAGATGCCCCGGCCGTTGGTGGTGCGCGACACGGGCAGGCTGTCGTCCTGCGAGGCGCGGCCGAGGCGCGAGGCGCGGCGCAGGATGTTCATCTCGCCGTAGAGGGTGAGTCCGCCGTCGAGCAGCGAGGGCAGCTCCACGCGCCAGCCGGCGATGTCGATGTCGTCCTGGCGCTGCTGGTCGGTGAGGGCGTCGAAGCTTGTGTGCACCGCGTGGCCCGAGATCTCGATGTCCTCGTCCGGGCCGACGCGCGCGGAGACCGAACCGCCCGCGAGGAGGTCCCTCGGGTCGTCGAAGATGGAGAGGGAGATGGGGTCGAGGTTCTGCGGGTTGCTCAGGCCCGCGAAGCCGCGCGCGGTGAGCCGGCCACGGTCGATCTCGAGGCGGCCGCCGCGCAGGGTGGTGTCGAGCCCGATGGGGTCGACCTTGCGGAAGGCCAGCGAGAGCCCGCGGCCGAAGACCTGGTAGAAATCACCGAGCTCGAAGGTGATGTCCCCGCGCTGGTAGCGCAGCGAGAGGCGCTCCGGGAGCGAGGTGCCGAGGTTGTCGTAGCTCCCGGGGCGGTAGTTGGAGCGGAGGTAGCAGAGCGAGACCTCGTCCTCGGTGCACGAGCGGTCGTGGCCGAAGGGCGAGAAGCCGTCGACGCGGAGGTACAGCCGCCACGGCGCGGCGGTGGCCGCGATGTCGAGGCGCTCGGTGAACGACCCGAAGCGGTCGTCGTGCACGTTGAGGTCGAAGTTCGACCCGCGGTACCGCAGCAGGCTGGTGTTGGTGAAGGTGAAGGCCGTCGGCCCGAGGCCCGGGAGGCGCGCCACGAGGCCCTGCGCGAGGGCCGTCCGGGGGAGCGCTGGGAGGGTGACGGCGAGGAGGAGGGAGAGCGCGGCGAGGCGAGGACGCACGATGGTGCGCGGAGGTTACTCGTTGGCGGGGCAGTTGGGATAGCGCGGGTCGGCGAGCACCTCGTCGATGGCCGTGCGAATCGAGGTGAGGCCGGTCTCGGCGCCGTACTGGCGCCAGCGGATGCGACCGCAGCGGTCGATGATGATGTTGCCCGGGAAGGCGGTCATCGGGACGAAGGGCTGGGTGATGAACGCCGGGTCCATCAGCTGGGGGAAGGTGACGCCGTAGCGGGTGGCCCAGGCGCGGCAGACCGGCGCGGTGATGGCCGAGCCGTCGGTGTTCTGCACGAGCAGCTGCACGAAGCGGACGCCCTGGCCGGCGTAGCGCTGGATGATCTGCGCCTCGATCTGCGCGGTCTCACGCTGGCAGGGCACGCACCACGCGGCGGCGATGGAGACCACCGTGAGCTGGCTGGTGAAGAACTCCGGGCTGTCGAAGCGCCACTGCGCCTCGTCGCCCTCGCGGTTGCACGCGGTGAGGGTGAAGGGACGGAAGAGCCGGCCCACGCTGGAGCCGTAGGGGCCCGCGGGGTAGGTCTCCGCCGGGGCGGCGCCGGTGTCGGTGCTCTCCACGACGCCCGTGTCTACGACCACGCCCGCGTCGACCGTCGGCGTGACGCCGGAGGTGCCGCTGTCACTGCAGCCAGCGAGAGCAAGGGTGGAGAGCGCGAAGGCGTACGCGAGAGTCTTCATGGTGCTCCTCGAAGCGATGACGGGTCTGCGGGATGGGTGGCGGAGGCGGTGGATGTTCACACTCAAGCGCTCGGTACGCAATTGCCCACCACCGCGGTGCCCTGCATGGTGCGGCGGCAGGTGTAGCCCGACGGGCAGGTGCGGGTGCCCGTGGTCGCGGCGCAGTTGATGGGCGAGCAGAAGCCGTTGGTGAAGGTGCGCGTGCGGGTGGCCGAGAGCTGGAAGGTCTTGCGGCAGTAGTAGCCCTCGCTAGCCCGGCAGTCGCTGTCCTGGGTGCAGGCCGGGACGCAGGTGCCGATGTCGCCTTCGGCGTAGGTGCGGCTGATGAAGCAGATGCCGTTGGCGGGGCAGTTGGCTCGCGGCAGCTCCATGTCCGTCCAGATGTTGCTGGAGTTGTAGCCCTGCGGAAGGATGCACCGGCTCACGCAGTACCCGCCGTTGCTGCCCGTCTGGAAGGGCGTGCCCATGGAGTCGCGCACCACCTGCGGGTTGCAGAGCCCCGACTGGCAGACGGTGGCGGGGGTCATCGCCGGGTCGGTGTTGGCGACGCACGACTGGCCGAGGGTGCGGCCGGTGAGGGGCGGCGCGTCGGCGGCGCGGCAGCGGCCCGTCTGGTGGTCGCAGACGGTGCCGTCGATGCAGCTGGTCTCGGTGCACACCGGGGAGCACACGTTGACGGCGTTGATGGTGCCGGCGTTGATGCCGATGCAGGTGTAGCCGTCGCGCTCGCAGTCGATGCCGTTGGCGCAGACGCGGGCGCAGAAGCGGCGGCCCGCGGTGTCGGCCGCCTGGCAGAAGCCGTCGATGGGCTTGGCCCCGGGGAGGAAGAGCACGCACTCGTCGTCGCGGGTGCACTCGCGGTTGCACTGGCCGCCGGGGAGGCCCGTCTCCGCGGCACGGCGGCAGACCATGTCGTCGCGGCACTCCGCGGCGCTGTCGCAGGGGCCGAAGAGGGGCTGCGGGTTGCGCATCGGGCGGCCGGCCTCGGGGGCGTCCGCCGCGGGGGCGTCGGCCGCGGGGGCGTCGACGCCGCCGTCCACCGTCACGGGGGGAACGGCCTCGTCGGAGCAGCCGAGCGCGAAGAGGAGGGGAGTGACGAGCCAGGATGAAGCGCGGACAGAAGCCATGGTCCGCGTCGAATATCCCATGTGGTGATGGGTAGCAACGACGCGGCGGCGGGCGGTCAGCTGCCGGCGGGCGCCCCGCAGTTGGGGCAGCCGTTCAGCTCGGCCGCAAAGACGGTCTTGCAGTACGCGCAGGCCCGGCGCGGGACGCGCTGGTCGGGGTCGATGGGCCGCAGCTCCTTGAAGACCTGGGCCATCTCGGCGGACGACATGACGTCGTTCTTGTCGCTGGGCTGCCAGATGACCTCCATGGCGTTGAGGTTGGCGTCGCCCTGGAGGATGGCGTTGAGGTCGGCCGCGAGCACCGGCCGGCTGGTGGGGGGCTGGAACCCGAAGAACCCGCCGCGGCGCCCCACCACGATGGTGACGACGACGAAGCCGCCGCCCTCCTCGGCCCGCGCGGTGGACCTCGGCCCCTCGACCTTGCGCACGCCGCCCGCGTCGTTGCGCATCGTCTCGACGATGAAGCGGTTGCGCGCGTCGGCCACCGCGGCCTCGAAGTACTGCTGCGCGGTCTGCATGTTGATGCCCTCGCTCAGGGCGTGCTGGGTCATGTACGCCGCGTCGAGGTACTGCGAGAGCAGCTGCGCGGTCTCGCGGGCGGCGTTGGGCAGGCCGTTGCCGCCCATGTTGCTGCGCTCGGCGATCTGCGCGATGCCGTCCTGGATCTGCGCCCGCGCCCGGGAGTCGAAGGCGATGGCCAGCACGCCGACGGCGAAGGTGTCCATCCCCATCGGGGGCATGGGCATCGGGCCGCCCGCCGGGGGGTAGTACGGCGCCATGGCGCGGCCGCCGCCGTTCTTCTTCTGCGCGATGACCACCACCACGACGATGATGAGCAGGAAGAACACGACGCAGCACAGGCCGCCGAAGCCGCTGCTGCCGGTGCGAGAGCCGTAGGAGGTGCCGCCGTAGGAGCCGCCCCCGTAGGAGGTGCCGCCGTAGGAGGTGGAGGGGCGGGACGACGAGGGCCGGGACCACGATGAGCCCGACGACGAGGGGCGGGACCACGACGAGCCCGACGACGAGGGCCGCGAGCCGGAGCTGCCGGAGCCCCAGCGCGAGCCGCCGAAGCTGCCGCCCGTGTGCTGCGCGAGCGCGGCCAGCGGGGACATCCAGATTGCTGCCAGCACGAGGACCAGCAGCGCCCACCATCGGGTCTTCTTCATCGTGGGCCGGAGGCTACGTCGAGTCGGGGAAGTGTTCCAGCGCTACGCGGGGACACGCTTGACACCCCCGCGGGGTCGCCCGTAGGTTCCGCCGCCGTTCGTCGCGTCCATCGCGGCAGTGGGCCCTGCCCTGCATTCACACGGTCACAGGCCATGGTCGGGTCGATCGACCCGCTCCTCGCCGACGCACCCGCACCCTGCGGTTCTCTCGCCGTCTCTCCTCCCCTCCCCTTCACTCCCTTCCACGAGACAGCGCCAGAGATGCATCGACCCGACGACGCAGGGCTCCACTCCCCTCCCGATGACGCCCGAGCGTGGGCCAACACACGTCGGCCACGCGGCGGCTCTTCGCGGCGCGGCTGACCAATTCCCCCGACAGGGCCTATGCCGGCGATGCGCCAGGCGGGCCGTAGTGAAAGAGAGACGATGGACGCAATCAACCTCCGCGAACTGAAGCAGCAGCCGATGCCCGAACTCCTCGCCATGGCGAAGGAGCTCGCGATCGAGAACGCCCCCGGCCTGCGCAAGCAGGAGCTCATCTTCTCGCTGCTCCAGGCGCACTCCGCGCGCAAGGGCGAGGTGACCGCCGAGGGCGTGCTCGAGTGCCTGCCCGACGGGTTCGGCTTCCTGCGCGCGCAGGACTACAACTACCTCCCCGGCCCCGACGACATCTACGTCTCCCCCTCGCAGATCCGCCGCTTCAACCTCCGCACCGGCGACTCGGTCGTCGGCACGGTGCGCCCGCCGCGCGACAACGAGCGCTACTTCGCGCTGCTCAAGGTCGACCGCATCAACTTCGAGGCCCCGGAGGCCGCGCGGGACAAGATCCTGTTCGACAACCTCACGCCGCTCTACCCCCAGCAGCGCTTCAACCTCGAGCACGACCGCAAGAACAACTCCACCCGCATCATCGACCTGCTGGTGCCGATCGGGAAGGGCCAGCGCTGCCTCATCGTCTCGCCGCCGCGCGCGGGCAAGACGGTGCTCATGCAGAACATCGCCAACGCCATCAGCACCAACCACCCCGACGCGAAGCTCATCGTGCTGCTCATCGACGAGCGGCCCGAGGAGGTCACGGACATGCAGCGCTCGGTCAAGGGCGAGGTGGTGTCCAGCACCTTCGACGAGCCCGCCACGCGGCACGTGCAGGTCGCCGAGATGGTCATCGAGAAGGCCAAGCGCCTCGTCGAGCACAAGCACGACGTGATCATCCTCCTCGACTCCATCACCCGCCTCGCCCGGGCCTACAACACCGTGGTGCCGGCCTCCGGGAAGATCCTCTCGGGCGGCGTCGACGCCAACGCGCTCCACAAGCCCAAGCGCTTCTTCGGCGCGGCCCGCAACCTGGAAGAGGGCGGCTCGCTCACCATCATCGCCACGGCCCTGGTCGACACCGGGTCGCGCATGGACGAGGTGATCTTCGAGGAGTTCAAGGGCACGGGCAACAGCGAGATCCACCTGGACCGCAAGCTCATGGAGAAGCGGATCTTCCCCTGCCTCGACATCAACAAGTCGGCGACGCGCAAGGAGGAGCTGCTGCTCCCGGAGTTCACGCTCCAGCGCGTCTACCTGCTGCGCCAGCTGCTGCACCCGCTCAACGTCATCGACTCGATGGAATTCCTGCTCGACAAGGTGACCCGCACCGAGAGCAACCGGGAGTTCCTCGAGTCGATGAACCAGTAGCGCCTCCGGGGGCGCCTCGCGGCGCCCCTCATCCCCTCACATCACGGCACGATGCCCGCGCACTCGCTCGAGCAGCTCCACACCGAGGAGGTGCACGAGCGGTCGTCGAGGCAGTTCTCGCACTGGTCGACCCGCTGGTCGGACGACTCGCTGTTGGCGGCGTTGTCGCGGCAGCGCGTGGCGCAGGTCGACACGTTGTAGGCGCTGTCGATGCAGTCCCGGTAGCGCTCGCAGATCTGCTGGCAGTCGGTCGCACGATCGACGGCGGTGCAGCCCGCCGCAGTGGAGAGCCCAAGAACCGAGAGCATCAGGATGAGAGTCTTCATGGAAGAGCCCCTGAGCACTCGTCATGCCATGCGAATTCAACTATAAAACCAGCGCAATTCGTGGGTGTTCGCCCATCATTGGCGTGCCATCGCGCCCCGGGGCCGCGCGCCCCACCGAGCGCGCGCGCCACAACGCCGCGCCCCCGCACCTCCGCCTTGGGCGGGTGTGATGGTGACCCCGCCCCGATCACCCCGATGGTTGACGCCACCCTGAACAGGCGTTGTAACTACGCCGCCCGCCGCGGGCGACCGCGCGGACATTCCTTCCCCATCCGCTGCTCCTCACAGGAGGTCTCCTGACCGTGAACACGACATCGCGTTGGCGGCGCCTCGGCGCCACCCTGGGCCTCGGCCTTGCCCTCTCCTTCGCCGCGCCCGCGCAGGCCACCGTGGCCGTGCAGCTCTCGCGCGCCGAGCTCGTGGCGCAGTCCGACCTCGTGGTGCGCGCGACCGTCGTCGGCGTCACCAGCCGCTGGAACGAAGACCACTCGCAGATCATCAGCCTCACCACCCTGCGCGTGGGCGAGGTGGTCAAGGGCGCCAACGTCGAGCCCGAGCTCGTGCTCCGGCAGTGGGGCGGCGAGGTCGACGGGCTCGTCTCGCGCATCGCGGGCAACCCCGTGCTCGCCCCGGGCCAGGAGGCCGTGCTCTTCCTCCGCCGCGGCCCCGGCGTCGTGTACCTCACCGGGCTCGCGCAGGCCGTGTACTACGTCGACCCGCCGGTGAACGGCGCCCCGGTCGTGCACCGCGACCTCGCGGGCATCACCTTCGCGCGCCTCACCTCGGGCGCGCCGATGCGCCTCTACGAAGCGCCCGCCGAGCCCGTCGAGACGCTCCAGCACCTCCGCGTCGAAGTCCGCGCCCTCGCCGGGGGTACCCCTTGAGCCGCGCCCGGGACCTCCGCGTCGTCTGCCTCGCCGCCCTCTCCGCCGCCCCCTCCCTCGCCTCCGGCTACGCCCTCAGCGAGGCCCGATGGAACCCCGCGGCGCTCCCCATCCGCTACGTGGTCAACGCCTCGTCGGCGCCCACCACCATCGGCGGCGCGGCGGCCATCAGCGCCATCGACGCCGGCATGACGGCCTGGGCGGCCCCGGTGTGCACCCGATGGCGCACCACCAACGGCGGCGCCACCGCGGCCACCCGCGGCCAGACCGGCGACCGGGTGAACACCTTCCTCTGGATCTCGGGCGCGTGGCCCGCCGAGCTCGGCCCCGCCAACAGCGTCATCGGCGTGACCACCCCGGTCTGGACCAGCGGCGGATACGTCATCGACGCCGACATCCAGTTCAACAACGTGGGCTTCACCTGGAGCACCGACGGCCGCGCCCGCACCGTCGACACGCAGTCCATCGCCACCCACGAGGAGGGCCACTTCCTCGGCCTCGACCACTCCGCGCAGTCCAGCGCCGTGATGTACGCGTCGTACTCCGGCGGCATCAAGCGCACCCTCACCACCGACGACCAGGGCGGCGTCTGCGCGCTCTACCCCTCCGGCATGGGCACCCCCGACGCCGGCCCGGTGGAAGACCCGTGCAACCGCTACTCGTCCTGCGCCGGCTGCACGCCGGTCAACAACTGCGGCTGGTGCAACGCCACCGGGCGCTGCGTCACCTCGTCCCCGACGGGCCCCGTCGGCGGGTCGTGCAGCGCGGGCTTCGTCTGGCAGCCCCGCGACTGCGCCGCCGTCACCCCCGTCGACGCCGGGCCCCCGCCCCCCGTCGACTCCGGCCCCGCCGCCGACCCCTGCGCGGCGCAGACCGCCTGCGGAGCCTGCACCCCCTACGCGGGCTGCGGCTGGTGCGGCGCCACCAGTCGCTGTCAGCTCGGGTCGAGCACCGGCCCCAACGTCGGGGCCTGCACCTCCGGGTGGTCGTGGCTCACCTCGGACTGCACCCGCGGCTCTGCCGCCTTCGGCGAGCCCTGCCGCACGCCCACGGACTGCGCCTCCGGGAGCCTCTGCGTGCGCAGCAGCTCGACGACGGCGTTCTGCTCGCGCACCTGCACCGATGACTGCACCTGCCCTCGCGGCTATGCGTGCAACGCCCGCCTGGCCACGGGCCAGACGGTCTGCGTGCCGGGCACCAACCGCTGCGTCGTGGACTCCGGGCTCATCCCCACCCTCGACATCGGCGGGATCGTTCCGCCCGACGTGGGCGTGCGGGTCGACGTGGGCGTGAGGGTCGACGTGGGCGTGAGGGTCGACGCGGGCGTGCCTGTTGATGTCCAGGGTGACGTCGACGCCGGGCTGAAGCCCGACGACGCCGGGGCGGGCGCGGACGGGGGCGCCCCCGTCATGTGGACCCCCGGCGACCCCGGCGGCTGCGGCTGCCGCGTACCGGGCCCCGCCACGCCGTCGCGGACGCAGGGCGCGTGGGCCCTGGCCGCGATGGCCGGCGTGCTTAGCGCGATGCGCCGCCGCCGGCGCTGACCGTCGACCGGCGGCGACGGCGCCACGCGAGCCCGATGGCCGCGAGGCCCGTCACCAGCAATCCCCCAGACGTACCCTTCATCCCCGGCGTCACCGCGCACCCCAGGTACTCCGCCCGCGAGCCCGCCTCCGAGCCGCAGGGCGGCGGGGTGTTGCGGATCGTTCCGTAGGTGTGGTTGCGGTCGCGCTCGCCGAGGTCGCTGGCGATGAGCTGGAGGTCGCGGTCGAGGGCCGTGGGCGCGAGGTCGGCCCGCAGGCGGGTGAGCGTGGCGTTGTTGCCGATGCCCTGGAAGGCCACCCGGGCGTCGTCGCTGGTGACCGTGGCGCCGCCCACCGGCACGCGCCCGCCGCCGCTGAGCTGCGAGGCGCGCTCGACGGTGGCGAGGCTCACCTGGTCGGCGCTCTCGGTGAGCCAGAGCCGGCCGGCGTTGGTGCGGTTGAGGGCCTCGAAGGCGCGGCGGAAGTCGTCCGCGGGCGCCGTGGGCGCGTTGAAGTCGTAGGTGAGCTGCGCGGGGGTGATCTCGCCGTTGGGGAAGTTCATCGCCTCGTAGCGCGAGCCCGCGATGACCATCAGCAGCAGGCCCACCTTGTCGGCCACGCCCGCGGCGATCATGCGCAGGGGCAGCGTCGGGCTGAGCCCCGGGGTGGTCACCCGGATGGGGGTCATCTGCTCGACCCCTTCGCCCATGCGAAGCCGCAGGGCGATGAAGTCCATGCGCTGGGCCACGTAGAAATCGATCACGGGCTCGATGGCGGCCGGCACGCTGTAGCCGTTCTCGCGCATCCAGGTGCGGAGGGCGGCGGGGTCGTCGCTGCGCACCACCGCGGTCATGTACGGGCCGACCACCTGCTCCTGCAGCACCGCCACCCCGGAGTCGGCCGCGGCGCTGGGAGGCGCCGACGAACCACGGGCGCCGGACAGGAAGGACGAGTCCGAGTCGGTCTCGCAGACGGGCCGCTGCGGGGCGCGGAGCACCGGCGCCGAGAGGTTGTCGAGGGCCGTGAGGAAGCGATTGTCGGCCACCTCGATGCGCACGTCGGGCCCGTTGCGGATCGGCAGGATCCACGAGAAGTCCGATGGACGCCCGCTGTACCTGAACTGGTCCCACAGGATGGTGCGGTCGGCCGAGAGCGAGAGGGCCATCCGGTGGTCGGTGACGACCTGCACCGCGCCCGGCGGGGCGAAACAGCCGCCGCACGCGAGCGCCGTGGAGGGCGCCACCGCCGAACCGATCACCCCGAGGGCCAGCACCGAGATCCAAGGCTTCATGGTCGTCGCTCCGTGGGAGGGTCCAAGCACCGTTCGCGGCCCTCGTTGGGTCAATAGCCTCAGCGAGGTGCGTGCCAGGGTCCGCACCCGCCCGACGATTGCTGTATCCCGCTTGTTCTCCCGGCGAAAGCCCCCGGGGGGTTCCTGGCTGGGTTGTGCCATGGCCTGTGCCACCGGGCCGCCCCCGCACGGCGCCGCGGGCGCCGCAGGGCTTCCGATGCCTCTTTGCGCTGGACACTACAAACCGGGCGCGGGGTGATGTAAAGGCACCGGTTCAACGGAGCACAGCCGGGAAGCGCGATCGTCGCGGCCAGCGGAGGGTGCCTCGTGCGGCGGTTTGTGCGGGATGGGCCGCACACCTGAGAGCCGCAAGGAGCAACGTGTGGAGTCTCTAACGATCGAATCGCTCGGCACCGGGGCCTTCGCCCTCGTCGTGGCGCTGTTCTTCTATGCCAAGGTCAAGAGCGGCCCCGAGGGCAACGAGTCGATGGCCCGCATCGCCCGGTACATCCGCGAGGGGGCCATGGCCTTCCTCGTCACGGAGTACAAGGTGCTGGCGATCTACGCCGTGGTGGTCTTCGGGCTGCTCGCGGCGAAGCTGGGGCTGCACTCGGGCCTGGCCTTCCTGGCGGGCGCGGGGCTCTCGCTGGGCGCCGGCTTCCTGGGGATGAAGGCCGCTACCTACGCCAACGTCCGCACGGCCGAGGCCGCGCGCACCAAGGGCATGGCCGAGGCGCTGGTGACGGCCCTCGACGGCGGCGCCGTGATGGGCCTCTGCGTGGCGGGCCTCGGGCTCCTCGGCATGGGCGGGCTCTACGGGCTCTACCACGCGGGCGACGTCACCCTGATGGCGGGCGTCGACCACAAGCACCACTTCGGCACGGTGATCCACTCCTTCGCGGTGGGCGCGAGCTCCATCGCGCTCTTCGCGCGCATCGGCGGCGGCATCTACACCAAGGCCGCGGACGTGGGCGCCGACATCGTGGGCAAGGTCGAGGCGAACATCCCCGAGGATGACCCCCGCAACCCCGGCGTCATCGCCGACAACGTCGGCGACAACGTCGGCGACATCGCCGGCATGGGCGCGGACATCTACGAGAGCTACGTCGCCGCGGTGGTCGCCGCGATGGCCCTCGGCCTCACGATGCCCATGGAGAGCCTGCACCAGCTCGCCCCGACCATCACCGACGAGAGCCAGCTGCGCGTCATGGCCGTGGCCCTGCCGCTGCTGCTCGCCACCATCGGCCTCGCGGTCTCCATCGTCGGCATCTTCATCACGCGCGCGCTCAAGAACATGCCGCCCGCCCGCGTGCTTCGCATCGCCCTCATCGTTCCGCCCTTCCTCGTGACGGGCGCCGCGCTCGCGCTGCTCCCCGCCTGGGGCTTCAGCATGGGCGCCGTGATCACCCTGGCCGCGGGCGCCCTCGGCGGCGCCATCCTCGGGCTCATCACGGACTACTACACCTCCATGGGCCCGGTGCGGCGCATCGCGGAGAGCTCGCTCACGGGCCCCGGCACCAACGTCATCCGCGGCCTCGCGGTGGGCCTCGAGAGCACGGTCATCCCGCTCATCACCCTGGTGGTCGTGGGCTGGGTCTCCAACTACTACCTCAACCTCTACGGCATCGCCCTCGCGGCGGTCGGCATGCTCGCCGGCACCGCCATCGTGATGACCGTCGACGCGTACGGCCCCATCGCCGACAACGCGGGCGGCATCTCGGAGATGTCGGGCCTCGGCAAGGAGGTGCGCGACATCACCGACGAGCTCGACTCCGTGGGCAACACCACCGCGGCCGTGGGCAAGGGCTTCGCCATCGGCTCGGCGGTGCTCACCGTCATCGCCCTCTTCGCGGCCTTCAACATGGAGGTCAACGCCGTGCGCCTGCGCAACGGCATGGCCGTCATGAACCTCGACATCACCCGCGCGCCCATCCTCCTGGGCATCCTCTTCGGCGCGCTGCTCCCCTGCGTGGTGGGCGCCGCCACGATGACCGCCGTCGGCCGCGCCGCGGGCGCCATCGTCGAGGAGATCCGGCGGCAGTTCCGGGAGATCCCGGGGCTGCTCGAGGGCAAGGAGGGCGTCGAGCCCCAGCCCAAGGTGATCGTCGACATCGCCACCAAGGCCGCCATCAAGGAGATGATCCTCCCGGGCGCCGTGGCCGTGCTCGCGCCCCCGATCGTGGGCTTCATCGCGGGCCCTGAGGCCCTCGCGGGCGTGCTCGCGGGCTCCCTCGCCGTGGGCGCCACGCTCTCGCTGGTGATGGCCAACGCGGGCGGCGCCTGGGACAACGCCAAGAAGTTCATCGAGAAGGGCGGCCTCCCGGGGCACAAGAAGGGCTCCGACGCGCACAAGGCCGCCGTCGTGGGCGACACCGTGGGCGACCCCTTCAAGGACACCTCCGGGCCCGGCATCGCCATCCTGATCAAGGTGATGAGCGTCGTGTCGCTGCTCATCGCCCCGCTCATCGCGTAGCTCCGCCCGCCTCCGCCCCTCCTCCGCTCGCGACTCCCTGCCCCTTCCCCCTCCCACGCCCAGGGTTCTCGCCGTCGCGAGACCTCACCCCCGCTGCCGCGCGCCCCTCTCCATGAATGGTTCACTTCGGGACACATCTCCCGGAACGGCTTGTTTCCAGGCACTTCGCGCCGGTGCAAGCCGTCGCGCGTCGCCGGGGTTCGGGCGATGGCCCTCACCCCGGGCAATAACAAGGGACGCCCCGGACATTGTCCGGGGCTTTGCCGGACCGGAACTCGCTCGACCTTCCCGAAGGTGCAGGCGACGAGCAACAGATTGCAGGGAATCGGCGTCCCTGTTCGACAGCCCCGGACCACGTCCGGGGCGTCCCTTGTTATTGCCCGGGGTGAGGGCCAACGCCCGAACCCCGGCGACGTGCGACGGATTGCGCCGCCACCAGACGCCTGAAAACAAGCCACTCCAGGAGATGTGTCCCGAAGTGAACCATGAATGGCGAGGGGCTGTTCTCACCTGACAGTTCGTCGACGGACGCAGGCGTTCGACGGAGTCCCTCTCCATTCATGGAGAGGGACGCGCGGCAGCGCAGGGTGAGGTCGCCCTACCGCCGCCGTCGCCGTCCGAATACACCCGCCAGTAAGGCCCCCGCGACCAGCAGCCACCCATGGGTCCCGGTCGCGCCCGCGGCCGCGCTGCACTGCACGCCGCCCGTGAGCCCGCCGAGGGCCTCGTCGTCGCCTGCGTCAGCGCCCGCGGCGCCTGCGTCCCGCGTCGGCGCCACCACGCCCGCGTCCCTCGTCGGGGTCACCGCGCCCGCGTCCGTCGGCGTCGGCGTCGGCGCCACCCCCGCGTCCGTCGGCACCGGCGGCGCCGCCATCCCGAGGAACCACGGCCCCCGGTCGTTGCGCCCGTTGCGGCGCACGCCGCGGATGTCGTCGAGCACCAGGAAGGGCGCGACGGCGGTGTCGAGCCCCGACGACGACGCCGGACCGTCCACCGCGGGGATGAGGCTGGCGATCATCGCCGCGCGGTCGCCCAGCGAGGCGGGCATGCGGATGCCCGGGTTGGCCGCGAGGTGGCCGGGCTGCGCGGCGAGGTTGAGCAGCGGCGAGGCGGGGATGGCCTGGCCGTTGTTCCAGAAGAGGTTGTGCGACACGACGAGGGCGTTGAGGCCGTGGGCGCTGCGGCGCAGCGTGGTGGGCATGCGGCCGCGGGTGTCGACCACGAGGTTGTTGACGAAGGTGACGTTCTCGCTGCGCTCGGCGGGGCCGGAGCCCGCGCGAAACTCCACGACCCCGCCCCCGTTGTTGAGGAAGAGGTTGTTGGCCATCACCACGTTGCGGCCGTCGTAGACGCCCACCGCGCCCGCCACGGCGCCGACCACCAGGTTGTTGCGGAAAACGATGTCGATCGCCTCGAACTGCGCCCCGCCGAGGAGCGACTCGTCGGTGACCGCGCCGAGGCCCACCATCGGGTCGATGGCGCCCGCGCGCTGCCCGGCGATGACGTTGTGCTCGAACACCACGCCCTGCGACCCGCCCTTGGCGTACATCATCGAGTTGCCGCCGTCGTGGATGTACGAGTCGCGCACCGCGATGTCGTCGACGTCGACGAAGTCGATGCACTCCTGCGACGGGTTCTCGCTGTCCGAGCGCTCGCCCGGGAACGCGAACTCCGAGCGCTCCAGGTAGATGCTCCGCGCCTGGTTGACCTTCACCACGTCGCCGTCCTGGCCCGCGTGGTGGGCGTACACGTTGCGCAGCCAGATGTGGTGCGCGCCGCCGTCGATGTGCACCACGTTGTTGTCGGCGTTGCGCAGCTCGAGCCCGTCGAACACCAGGTGCGCCGCCCCCTCGCCGATGCGCAGCGTCTCGCTGCCACCGTTGATCACCGCGCGCCGGGGGCCGTCCACCGAGAGCACCGTGATGGGCGCGGCGGCCGTGCCCGCGGCCTCGATCCACCCGCCGCCGGGGTAGGTGCCCGCGCGCACCAGCACCCGGTCGCCGGGGCGGGCGCGGGAGAGCGCCGTGGTGATGCGGTCGAGGGGCGCCGCGCTGGTGCCGGCCGCGCCGCTGCGGCCGTTGGGCGCCACGTAGAGGTCCGCCGCGGAGGCCGTCGACGCGTACGCGCTGGCGACCACCGGGAGCAACAGGGAGGCTGTTCGGTGGAGCTTCACGGGGGCGTGACCTTTGTACGCCGCAACGGCCGCGGCTCACAAGCCACCGGCCGGTCAGCGCGCAGGCGTCGCGGGTGTCACGGGCCCGAGCACCCGCTGCACCGGGCGGCCGGTGAAGCCCGCGGGCACGGCGATGCCCAGCGCCCCGAGGGCGGTGGCCGCGGTGTCGGTGGTGCGCACCGGGTCGGTGAAGTCTCCGCGGGTGACCCGCGAGCCCCAGGCCACCCAGGGGATGTGCAGGTCTTCCGGGGCGTGCGTGCCGTGCCGCCGGCCGTGGCCGCCGTGGTCGGCGGTGGCGATCACGAGGAAGCGGTCGCGGTCGGCGCGCGCCTCGACGGCGTTCATCACGGTGGTGAAGCACCGGTCGCTGCGGGCGATGGACTGGAGGTAGCGCGCGCGCATCCAGCCGAAGCGGTGGCCCGAGTCGTCGGGCTCGGAGAAGTGGATGAAGGTGATCCCCGCGGTGCTGGTGGCGAGGTACTCCGCGGCGGCGGCGGCCACGCGCTCGCACGACCAGTGGGGGCGCGACCAGCGGTCGACGCTGCCGGGCACGGCGATGTGCCGGAGCTTGATCTTGGAGACGAACATCGCCGTGGAGAAGCCGAGGTCGTGGGCCACGTAGAGGGCCGTGGGCACCCGGATGAAGCCGCGCTCGGGGTGGAAGTCGTCGAAGTCCATGCCGTGGGCGCGCACCTCGACGCCGGAGAGCATCGAGCTGTGCGACGGGAGCGTGGAGGAGTCGCCGACGGTCTGCGCCCCGAGGGCCGCGGCGCCCTCCGCGCGCATGCGGTGGAGGGTCGGCGCGTCGGCGCGCTCCATCCCGTCGGGGCGCATGCCGTCGAAGCTCACCACCACGACGTGGTCGTAGGGGCGGGCGGGCACCTGCGCGAGGGCGGGGCGTGGGGCGAGGGCGAGGGCGAGGAGGGGAAGGAGACGCTTCATGGCGGTGGGGGGTCGAAGACGGAGGTGTCGAGGGGCGGCGGCGGGGGCGCGACGCCGGTGCGGAAGAAGCCCGCGGCGAGGGCCCACGGGGAGGCCCAGGCGAGCATCCAGCCGACGGTGTGGGCGTTGGCGCAGCCCGGGGCGACGAGCGCGAGGGTGAGCACGGTCTGGAGCACCCCCACGAGCAGCGAGGAGATGGCCCAGAGGGCGCCGTGGCCGGAGACGGCGACGCGGTCGCGGGTGCGCCACGCGGTGACCACCGCGGCCATGGCGACGAGCCCGAGGAGGACGGCGATCTGCTCGGCGCGCGGGGTGTCGACGCACGCGAGGTCGGGCGCTTCGAGGACCGGGCTCGGGACGAACTGCCAGCGATGGACCACCACGACGCGGCGCACCCTACCATGGCCGTGATCGGGCACGGCGGCGGGGGGCGTAGGGAGGGGGTGCCGCGGGTGCGGGGTTCCGTGCGATCGTGGGCGGGCGATGATGCGACGAGCCGAGGTCGGGATGGTCGTGGCCCTCGGGCTGCTGGCGGGGTGCGCGGCGGGCGAGGAGAACGAGGCCGGCGTGGTGCCCGACGACGTCGCCGCGGTGGACGAGAAGTTCGTGCCCGAGAAGGACACCGGCGTCGTGGACGACGACCTCGGCGCGCCCCTCGACGCGGGCCCCGCGCTCGACGCCCCCGACCCCTCCGACAGCGGCCCCGCGGACCTCGGCGCCGTCGACGCGGGCCCTCCCGACGCGGGCCCCGCCGACGCAGGCCCTCCCGACACGGGCCCGGTGGATGCGGGCTGCGTGGCGGTGTGCAACGGCAGCTGCACCAACACCGACAGCGACCCGCGCAACTGCGGCGCGTGCGGCCAGGACTGCGCCCTGCGCCCGGGGGCCGACCCGGCGCGGGTCACCTGCGCGCGCGGGGTGTGCGTCTTCGGCAGCACGGGCTGCCTGCCCGGCCGCGGGGACTGCAACGGCGTCGTGGCCGACGGCTGCGAGTCGCTGCTCAACAGCGCCACCCGCTGCGGCTCCTGCGTCGCGAGCTGCCGCGAGCCGACGCCCAACTGCGGCATGGTCGCGGGCACCCCGTCGGGCTACGCGTGCGTGAGCGGCTGCGTGTCGCCGACGCCCACCCGCTGCGGCACGAGCTGCATCAACACCGACTCCGACCCGCGCAACTGCGGCGCGTGCGGCAACGTGTGCCCCGCCGGCGGGACGGGCGCGACGGCGCGCTGCGTGGCGGGGCGCTGCGAGCTCGCGTGCGTGACGGGCTACGGCGACTGCGACGGGGTCGCGACCAACGGCTGCGAGGTGCTGGTGCGCGCCTCGGCGGTGCACTGCGGGGCGTGCGGCAACGTTTGCCCGGGGGCGGCCAACGCGACGGCGGTGTGCGCGTCGTCGGCGTGCGCGATCAGCTGCGCGGCGGGCTACGGCAACTGCGACGCCGTGGCGGGCAACGGGTGCGAGGTCGACACGCGCACGAGCGTCTCGAACTGCGGCGGCTGCGGGCGGGGGTGCGCGGCCGGGGCCAACGCGACGTCGTCGTGCATGGCCGGGGCGTGCTTCCTCACCTGCGCGGCGAGCTTCGGCAACTGCGACGCGGTGGCGAGCAACGGCTGCGAGGTCGACCTCCGCACCAACCCGGCGAGCTGCGGGATGTGCGGGCGGCGCTGCGCGACGGCGCCCAACTCGACGCCCACCTGCGCCGGCGGGGTGTGCGGCATCACGTGCGCCGCGGGCTACGGCGACTGCGACGGCAACGGGCTCAACGGCTGCGAGGCGAGCTTCGCCATCGACGCCAACCACTGCGGCGGCTGCGGCGTGCGGTGCCCGGCGGCGGCCAACGCGGCGGGCGCCTGCGCGGGGTCGCGCTGCGGGCTGGCGTGCGCGGCGGGCTTCGGCGACTGCGACGGGGCGGCGGGCAACGGGTGCGAGGTCGACCTGCGCACGAGCCAGGGCCACTGCGGGGTGTGCGGGCGGGCGTGCAACGCGCCGGCGAACGCGACCTCGTCCTGCGTGGCGAGCGCGTGCGTGGTGACCTGCGACGCGGGCTACACCCTGAGCGGCGCGGTGTGCGTGCGCACGCCGCCGCGGGGGGTGTCGCCGGCGGGCTACAGCTTCGCCACGTCGCAGACGCCCACCTTCCGGGTGGCGCTGCCGCCGGGGCAGGACGGCGCGCTGGTGGAGGTCTGCCGCGACCGCGGGTGCACCATGGTGGCGGGCACGGTGACGCTCAGCGGGTCGTCGGGCGTGGGGGCGGCGGTGCTGCTGCCCGGGACGTACTTCTGGCGCGCGAGCGGCCGGGTGGGGGGCTCGACGGCGACGCTGCCGGGGACGGCGACGATGTTCTACGTGGCCGCGGCGCAGCGCCCCTCGGTGGGCGCGGCGTGGGGCGCGGTGCTCGACGCCGACGCCAACGGGTCGCCGGAGCTGCTGGTGGGCGCGCCGGGGGTCAACCAGGCGCGGCTGTACCCGGGCACGGCGAGCGGGTTCAGCACGTCGTTCACGACGATCCCCGGCGGCGCGAGCTTCGGCACCTCGGCGGCGGCGCTGGGGGACATCAACGGCGACGGGTACGGCGACGCGGCGGTGGGCGAGCCCGGCACCGGACGGGTGTACCTGTACCTGGGCAGCGCGGCGGGCCTGGCGACGACGCGGCCGACGGTGCTGCTCGCCCCGGCGAGCACGGTGCAGTTCGGCGCCGCGGTGGCGGGCGCGGGCGACGTCAACGGCGACGGGTACGCCGACCTCCTGGTGGGGGCTCCGATGTCCAACCGGGCCTTCGTGTACCTGGGCGGCGCGGCGGGCATCGCGGCCACGGCCGAGGGGACGCCCATCATCCCCGTCGGGAGCCCGTCGAACTACGGCGTCGCGGTGGCGGGCCTCGGCGACGTGAACGCCGACGGCTACGGCGACGTGGCGGTGGGCACCAACGGATCGAACAACGTCTACGTCGCCCTCGGCGGCGCCGCGGGGCTGCGCGCGGCGACGGTGGTGGGCGCGCCGGGCGGGGCCTCGGGCTTCGGCTTCGCGGTCGCGGCGGCGGGCGACGTGACCGGCGACGGATACCCCGACATGGTGGTGGGCGCGTACAGCGCGGGCACGGCGTACGTGTTCGCGGGCGGCGCGGCGGGCCTGGTGACCACCCCCGCGGCGACGCTCGGGGTGCCCGGCGGCGCGGTGCAGTTCGGCTGGTCGGTGGAGGGCCTCGCGGACGTCAACGGCGACGGCTACGGCGACGTGCTGGTGGGCGCCCCGGGCACCGACCGGGCGTACCTCTTCCAGGGCGGCCCCGGGGGCCTCGGCGCCACGCCCGCGCAGACCTACGCGCCCACGGCGGGCGTCGCCGCGGCGATGGGCCGCGCGGTGGCGCGCCTCGGGGACATCAACCGCGACGGGGTCTTCGACTTCGCGCTGGGCCAGCCCACCCGCTACACGGTGACGATCTACCGCGGGGCCGCCACCCCGGTGCTGGCGCAGACCTTCTCGCACACCTCGACGACGTCGCAGTTCGGGTCGGCCTTCGGGCGGTAGTGACCGGCGACGCGCCGAGCCTGCGGCCGTACCAGCGCGACGCCGTCGAGGCGGTGCTCGCGGCGCGGCGGGCGGGCACCCGGCGCATGCTGGTGTGCCTCCCGACGGGGGCGGGCAAGACGGTGGTGTTCGCGCACCTCGCGCGGCTCGCGCGGCGGCCCGTGCTGGTCATCGCGCACCGCGAGGAGCTGCTCTCGCAGGCGCGCTCGAAGCTCCAGCGGGCGCTCGGCGCGGAGGCCGTGGTGGCCATCGAGCAGGGCCCGCAGCGGGCGGGGGGCGACGCGCGGGTGGTCGTGTGCTCCGTGCGATCGCTGCGCACCGAGCGCCTCGCGCGGCTGATGGCGGGCCGGGACGTGGGGCTGGTGATCTACGACGAGTGCCACCACGCCGCGGCGGACGACAACCTCCGGGTGCTGCGCGAGCTCGGGTGCTTCGACCCCGGGTGGACGGGCACCCTCGTGGGCTTCACCGCGACCACGGCCCGGGGCGACGGCAAGGGCCTCGACGACGTCTTCGAGGCCATCGTGTACGCGCGCACGCTGCCGGAGATGATCCGCGACGGGTACCTCGTGCCGCTGCGGGGGTACCGTGTGGCGACCAGCGCCGACCTCACGCGGTTTACCAGCACGGGTAACGATTTCCGCGAGGACGAGCTCGCCGAGGCGGTGGACATCGAGGAGCGCAACGCCCTGGTGGCGCGCACCATCCAGGAGCTGGCCCGCGACCGGCGCACCATCGCGTTCTGCGTGACGGTGGCGCACGCGCAGCACCTGCGGCGCTCGCTGCTGGCCCTCGGGGTGCGCGCGGGCACGGTGCACGGCGAGATGGCCAGCGACGACCGGGCGCGGGTGCTGCGGGACTTCGGCGAGGGGAAGCTCCAGGTGCTGACCAACGTGGCGGTGCTCACCGAGGGCTTCGACGACCCGGGGGTGTCGTGCGTGGCGATGGCGCGGCCGACGCGCTCGGAGGGGATGTACGCGCAGTGCGTGGGGCGCGGCACGCGGCTGGCGCCGGGCAAGCGCGACTGCCTGGTGCTCGACTTCGTGGACGTGTCGGAGCTCAGCCTGTGCTCGCTGCCGTCGCTCTTCGGGATGCCGCGCGAGCTCGACCTGGAGGGCCGCGAGGCGGGCGAGGCGCAGCGCGGCCTGGAGCAACTGGCCTTCGACCACCCGGGCTTCGAGGTGGAGGCGGGGGCCATCACGCTGGGGGAGATCCAGGCGAGGGCGGAGGCCTTCGACCCGCTGACGCAGGAGGTCGACGTGGAGGTGCGGGCCATCTCGCGCAACGCGTGGGCCTCGCTGGGGCGGCACGGTCTGGCGCTGCACTACGAGCCGGCGCCGGGGCGGCTCAGCGAGGCGCTGGTGGTGGCGCGCGCGGGCGCCGGGGCGCGGGGACGGCGCTGGGAGGTGCGCGTCGACGGCGAGGCGATGGAGCGCTTCGCGACCATCGAGGAGGCGGTGCAGGCGGTGGACTTCGAGGTGCACGAGCGCGGGCGCGCGGTGGAGGCCTCGGCGCGGGCCGAGGCGGCGTGGCGGCGGCGGGCGGCGCCGAAGGCGCGGGCCGAGGCGGTGGCGGGGGTGCGACGCGGAGGGAGGGCGGCGACCACGATGGGCGACGTCGCGGCGCTGGAGGCCTGGGTGAAGGTGACCGCCGGAGTGAAGGAGAAGGCGAAGGCGAAGGGGGTGGGGCGGCGCGGGCGCTAGGGCGCTAGCGCGCGAGGGCGATCAGGGCTGGACGTACACGTACAGGTAGCGCGAGCCCGGGAGGTTCTGCCCGAAGCAGTTGGCGACGTCGTAGGTGCAGATGTTGTTGATCGTGATGCTGTTGGACCCCTCGTTGCAGCCGTTGCCGTTGTCCCACCAGGAGACGCCGGTGTTCGGGTTGTTGCCGTCGGCGTAGATGTGGTTGTCGCTGGCGGGGTAGTTGCGGTTGTAGATGAGCCCCGTCTCGGGGTAGCTCACCAGCGGGGTCGCGAAGACGTTGCGCGACACGTCGATGTAGCGGACGGCGCCGGCCGACGCGCCGCAGGCGAGGCGCAGGCGGCGGTACGTCGAACTCGCGCAGGGGTTGGCCCAGCCGCTGTTGGGGATGTCGTCGGAGTTCACCTGGTCGAAGTACCCGACGCACTGGCTCCAGCCCTCGTTGGAGTAGTCGGGCCCGAGCTGCCCCGAGAAGCCCGGGATGGTGCGGCCGGTGAGCACGCAGGCCCCGGCCGAGCAGCTCGTGGCGCACACGTTGCCGCAGGCGCCGCAGTTGGCGTTGTCCGACGCGAGGTTGACCTCGCAGCCGTCCGCCGGGTTGCCGTTGCAGTCGCGGAAGCCCGTGACGCAGGCGAAGCCGCAGCCGCCGCTGGTGCAGGTGGTGGTGGCGTTGGCCCGGGTCGGGCAGACGTTGCCGCACGCGCCGCAGTGGGCGATGTCGGAGCCGAGCGAGCGGCACGAGCCCGAGCAGTTGGTCTGCCCGGTGCCGCAGAGGGCCACGCAGAGGCCGGCGTTGCAGGCCTGGCCCGCCGGGCAGGCGTTGCCGCAGGCGCCGCAGGCCAACGGGTCGGTCTGGACGTCGCGGCAGGCGCCGGAGCAGTCGCGCAGCGGGGCCGGGCAGGTGCACGCGCCGGCGGTGCAGAGCCGGCCCGACGGGCAGACGACGCCGCAGCCGCCGCAGTTGTTGGTGTCGACGGTCACGTCGCGGCACAGGCCGCCGCAGTTGCTCAGCCCCGTCGGGCAGCGCACCACGCAGACGCCGCCCTGGCAGGCCTGGCCCGCGCTGCACGCGGTGTTGCACACGCCGCAGTTGGCGCTGTCGGTCTGGAGGTCGACGCAGCGCCCGCCGCACACGCTCTGGGTTCCGGGGCACGAGACCGCGCACACGCCCGAGGCGCAGACCTGCCCCGCCGCGCACGCCGTCCCGCACGCGCCGCAGTGGGCGCGGTCGGTCTGGAGGTCGCGGCAGGTGTTGCTGCACACGGTCGTCCCGGCGGCGCAGGTGACCGCGCAGACGCCGGCCTGGCAGGCGCTGCCCGGCGCGCAGGGCATCCCGCAGCCGCCGCAGTTGGCGTTGTCGGTCTGGAGGTCACGGCACACGCCCGCGCAGTTGGTGGTGCCCGCGACGCACGACACCCGGCACATCCCGCCGGAGCAGAGCTGCCCGTCGGGGCAGCCGAGCCCGCAGGCCCCGCAGTTGGCGTTGTCGGTCTGCACGTCGCGGCACACGCCCGCGCAGTTGGTGGTGCCCGCCGCGCACGACACCCGGCACATCCCGCCGGAGCAGAGCTGCCCCGGCGCGCACGCCGTCCCGCAGCCGCCGCAGTTGGCGTTGTCGCTCTGGAGGTCGCGGCACACGCCGGTGCAGTTGGTGGTGCCCGCCGCGCACGACACGCGGCACATCCCGCCGGAGCACACCTGCCCCGGCGCGCAGGAGGTGCCGCACTCGCCGCAGTTGTTGTTGTCCGTCTGGAGGTCACGGCAGACGCCGGTGCAGTTGCTCGTGCCCGCCGCGCACGACACCCGGCACATCCCGCCGGAGCACACCTGCCCCGGGTCGCAGGAGGTCCCGCAGCCGCCGCAGTTGGCGTTGTCCGTCGCGAGGTCGCGGCAGGCGCCCGAGCAGTTGGTGGTGCCCGCGGCGCACGACACCCGGCACATCCCGCCAGAGCACAGCTGCCCCGGCGCGCAGGCCGTGCCGCACGCGCCGCAGTTGGCGTTGTCGGTGGTCAGGTCGCGGCAGGCGCCGGAGCAGTCGGTGGTGCCCGCGAGGCACGACACCTGGCAGGTGCCCGCCGAGCACACCTGGCCGCTCGCGCAGGCCATCCCGCACGCGCCGCAGTTGGCGTTGCTCACCTGGAGGTCGCGGCAGGCGCCGGAGCAGTTGGTGGTGCCCGCGAGGCACGACACCTGGCACATCCCGCCGGAGCACACCTGGCCGCTCGGACACGCCGTGCCGCACGCGCCGCAGTGGGCGTTGTCGGTGGTGAGGTCGCGGCAGGCGCCGGAGCAGTTGGTGGTGCCCGCGAGGCACGACACCTGGCAGGTGCCCGCGGAGCACACCTGGCCGCTCGCGCACGCCGTCCCGCACGCGCCGCAGTTGGCGTTGTCGGCGCTGAGGTCGATGCAGCGCCCGCCGCAGGCCGACTGGCCCGCCGGGCAGCTGAGGGTGCAGACGCCGTTGTCGCAGATCTGCCCCGCGGCGCAGGCCATGCCGCAGCCGCCGCAGTTGTTGCGGTCGGTGCGGGTGTTGGCGCAGTAGCGCTCGCCCGCGCCGCCGTCGGAGGCGCCCGCGTCGCTGGCGGAGCCCGCGCAGGTCGCGAGGCTGGCGCCGCACTCGAGGCCGCACTGGCGGTTGGCGCACACCTGGCCGCTCGCGCACGCGGTGCCGCAGACGCCGCAGTTGGCGCGGTCGGTGGCGAGGTCGACGCAGCGGCCGTCGCACGCCGCCTGGCCGGTCGGGCACTGGAGCGCGCAGCGGCCCATCACGCAGGCCTCGATGCGCGCGCAGCGGGTGCCGCAGCTGCCACAATTATCGGGGTCGCTCTGCGGGTCGACGCAGGCCGCGCCGCAGCGGGTCTGCGCGGTGGTGCACTGCACGTCGACGGCGACGTCCATCGTGCTGCCTCCGTCGTTGCCGCCGACGATGGCGGTGCCGCTCGTACAGCCGAACAGCGCGGCGCCGAGGGCGGCGATGGCGATCCATGGGAAGAGCTGTCTTGTCATCATTGGGTGGGGGATCTCCTCGGGTGTGTCCCGACCGCACTCTAAGCGCGTGTCCCACGGGCGGGTTACCCACGTCCTCCAGGTCCATGCGCTATCGACCTGTGGCTCTCTCTCCGCCGTCGAACGAGGAGTGGTGCGAGGTCGGGGCGGGTGGTTGTGCAGGCCGTCGCGGCAAAGTTCTTCCGCGGCGCGATGCGGCTCGGATAGGGTCTCCGCAGGTCGTCGGGGATCGCGCGGTGGTCTGTAGGAACTTCCGCCTCGCGGCGTACACCGAACGGCGGGTGACACACGATGCGGCGAAGAACAAGCAAGGGCCTGTGGGCGGCGACGATCGGTCTCTGTGCGGCGACGCTGCCGGGGGTGGCGCAGGCCGACCCCGAGCCGCCGGGGCAGCGGTACACGGTGTTTCGCGTCGGCGCGGACGTGGGCGTCTCGCGCATCGCGGGCGAGCCGTGGTGGCAGATCAACGCGACGGGCATCCTGCGGGTGGGCCCGGTGCGCATGGACTTCGCGGCGCCGCTGCGCTTCGGCATGGGTGACTTCCGCTTCCGCGAGGAGGACTACGCGCAGGGCCGCGACGCGCTGCGCATCCTGCGGTGCGCGCGGCTCGACCTCGGCGACTACCGCCACCCCGAAGACCGGCACGACCCCAACTGCGACGCCTACGAGTCCGCCGAGGGGCTGCACGAGCGCGTGTACGGCAGCGCGCGGCTGTCGCCCCTGCGGGACATCTCGCTGGGCCACCAGACCCTGATGATGGGCTTCAGCAATTCGCTCGACCCCAACCGCCCGCAGATCGGCGCGCAGGCCGAGGGGATCATCCGGGACTTCGGTCAGTTTCACTTCCTGATGGACGACGTGAGCGCGCCGCGGCTCGTCGCGGGCAACGTGTCCCTCCGCCCCTTGCAGATCATGGGAGAGAACTGGGACGAGACGCCGGACGACCTGCGCATCACCGCGGGCATCGTGTCCGACCTCGCGGCGCCGCTGCGGGTGCACGGCGCCTTCGGGCAGCCGGTGCGCGACGCCGAGGGCGCGGTGCAGATGACCACCACCCGGCTGACGGCGGTGACGGCGGACGCGCACTACCTCTACATCTGGTACTCGTGCATCGAGCAGGGGAGCTCGGCGTGCGAGGCCACGCGCGGCATCGGGCTCTTCGGCTTCGCGGACTACAACCGCTTCCTCGAGGTGGAGGACTCCGACGGCCTGCACGCGGGCCTGCGCTTCCGCTTCCGGATGCAGCAGCGCTACCGGCGCTACAACGGCCGCGAGCTGTCGGGCAACGGCGCGATGGTGCCGACCTGGGAGATCGACGCGGGCGGCGAGTACCGCAACATGGGCAACCGTTACCTCCCCGGGTATTTCGACGCCAACTACTCCGTGCAGAGCCAGTCCTTCGCGCTCAACCAGCAGGCCCGCAACGACCTCGGGGTCGACGCGCTCACCACCACCAAGCTGGAGTACGTGCTCTCGCGGCCCGGCGGCCGGCAGAACGGCTTCCAGGCATACCTCCGGGTGTATTTCCCCATCCCCACGGCGGCGGGCGAGCCCCCCACCCGGATGCCCGTCACCCTCTGGGCGGAGGACTCCGCGGGCCCGCTGCGCACGAGCGTGGGCGCCTCCGTGGGCCCCTTCCGGCTCGACCAGGTGGCCCTGAGCGCGCAGATCATCCGCCGCAACTTCGACGGCTGGGGCAACCTGTTCACGCTCGACGGCACGCAGATCCGCGCGGTGGGCTCGGTGTACCTGTCGTCGCAGACGGCGCGGCGGCAGTCGGACAGCTTCCTCAACAACCTCCAGGTGAACCTCGCCTACAACCGCCGCTTCCTGCGGGAGAACGGCGGCGAGGTGCGCACGACGGACGATTTCCTGGTGACCCTCGGGTCGACCGTGGGGGTGAACTGATGCGACGCGCGAGATGGTCCCTGCTGGGCGCGCTGGCCCTGGGCGCCTGCGACCTCGTGGAAGCGCCCGCGGCGCCGCGCTGCGTGGCCGTGGCGGGCGAGGCCACCCCCCCGGTGGAGCAGGTGTGCGCCCGGCTGAGCGCGATGGACTGCCGGCTGCCCGACTGCGCGCAGGCCTACGCGAGCTACGCGGCGCGGGTGTCGCCGGCGGAGTTCAACCGGCTGACGAGCTGCTACGTGCACGCGACGAGCTGCGCCCAGGTGGGAGAGTGCGAGCTGGCCTGCGGGGCCGACGGCGGCGCCGTGCTGGTGGGCGCGCCGACCGACGCGAGCACGGACGCGAGCGCGGATGTGAGCGCGGATGTGAGCGCGGACGCCGGGGATGACAGCGGGACGGACAGCGGAGTCGATGCCGGGAGCGACAGCGGGACGGGCGTCGGGATGGACGTCGGAACGGATGTCGGGAGCGACACAGGCCAGGACAGCGGGACGGATGTCGGGAGCGACGCAGGGGAAGACGCGGCGGACTGAGCGCGACATTCCTCGATCCCCTTCGGAGCCGTTTCGCCTTGGCTGCCGCGGGTTGAAACCCTGATCCTTCCCGGAATGTTCTCGGCAATGCCCGCAAGGCCGAAGTCGCTGTTTCGCGGGCCCCCTTCCCCGCTACCGCGCGCCCTCACCCCCATCGGATGATCTTATCGCTGCCCTCATCGTGCGTAGAGCACTTGCAGGCTGCGGGCTCCGAGCTACCCGCACACCTTCACGCGCCCGGCTGCCGCGGGTTGAAACCCACGGCAGCCAAGGGAAAGCCCGCGGCGGGCTGGTCACTGTGCCTGGACATCGGACAGGCCGCTTGCGGCCTTCACCTTGGCTGCCGTGGGTTTCAACC
>JAUSAZ010000185.1 GCA_030652255.1 Myxococcales bacterium
GCTTGCAGGCTGGGGTTCCGCGCGATGGCGCGTCACCCCAGGCAATAACAGGAGGGCCGCCCCGGACGGTGTCCGGGGCTCCGAACGGCCGTCTCTGTGCGCAGGTCGCCGGGGCCGCTGTCGAGCGAACGGAGGGGCATCTCCGGACGTGGACGCGGCGCCTCCGGCGCGTATCAGGCGATGCCCGTTCGGAGCCCCGGACACCGTCCGGGGCGGTCCTCCTGTTATTGCCTGGGGTGACGCGCCATCGCGCGGAACCCCAGCCTGCAAGCAGCTTGCGCTCGAAGAGAGCAACGATGAGCGCCCCGCGGGGGTGAGCGCGCGGCAGCGCGGTGAGGGGGCCGACCGATCGCCGCTTAACGCCTATGGGTTGAAACCCTATCGCTTCTACACATCATGCGGGCACACCGCCCATCGTCGGAATGCTTGTTTCGTCGTTGCACTGGTGGGTGGGTCCGTCGCAGAGACGCCGCCCACGAGTTGTGTAGAAGCGATATTCAACCTGCGGGCACAGCGCCGACGTAGGCCGCGAGGTGCTCGCCGGTGAGGGTGGCGCGGGCGGCGACGAGGGCGGCCGGGGTGCCCTCGAAGACGACCCGGCCGCCGTCGTGGCCGGCGCCGGGGCCGAGGTCGATGATCCAGTCGGCGTGCGCCATCACCGCCTGGTGGTGCTCGATGACGATGACCGTCCTGCCGGCGTCGACGAGGCGGTCGAGCAGCCCGAGGAGGCGCTCGACGTCGGCGAGGTGGAGCCCGGTGGTGGGCTCGTCGAGGACGTAGACGCTGCCCTTCTCGGCCATCTGCGTGGCGAGCTTGAGCCGCTGCCGCTCGCCGCCGGAGAGCGAGGTGAGGCCCTGGCCGAGGCTGAGGTACCCGAGGCCCACGTCGGCGAGCCGCTCGAGGATGGCGTGCGCGGCCGGCGTGCGCGCCTCGCCCGCGCCGAAGAACCCCTTGGCCTCGTCGACCGACATCGCGAGCACCTCGCTGATGTCACGGCCGCCGAGGCGGTACTCCAGCACCGACGCGTGGAAGCGCTTGCCCTCGCACACCTCGCAGGTCGTGGCGACGCCGGCCATCATCGCGAGGTCGGTGTAGATCACCCCGGCGCCGTTGCAGTGCGGGCACGCGCCCTCGGAGTTGGCGCTGAAGAGCGCCGGCTTCACGCCGTTGGCCTTCGCGAAGGCGCTGCGGATCGGGTCGAGCAGCCCGGTGTACGTCGCCGGGTTGCTGCGCCGCGAGCCGCGGATCGCGCCCTGGTCGACGGTCACCACCCCCTCCCGGCCCGACACCGAGCCGCGGATGAGCGAGCTCTTCCCCGAACCCGCCACGCCGGTGACCACCACCAGCACGCCGAGGGGGATGTCCACGCTGACGTTCTTGAGGTTGTGGGCGCGGGCGCCGCGCACCTTCATCACGCCCGACGGGGCGCGCACCGAGGGCTTGAGGGAGGCCCGGTCGTCCAGGTGCCGCCCGGTCAGCGTGCCGCTGGCGCGCAGCCCCTCGACGGTGCCCTCGAAGACCACCTCGCCGCCGGCCGCGCCCGCGCCGGGGCCGAGGTCGACGACGTGGTCGGCGATGGCGATGGCCTCGGGCTTGTGCTCCACGACGAGCACCGTGTTGCCCTTGTCGCGCAGCCGCAGCAGCAGGTCGTTCATGCGCTGGATGTCGTGCGGGTGCAGCCCGATCGTGGGCTCGTCGAAGACGTAGGTGACGTCCGTGAGCGACGACCCGAGGTGGCGGATCATCCTGGTGCGCTGCGACTCGCCGCCCGACAGCGACGCCGACGAGCGGTCGAGCGAGAGGTACCCGAGGCCGATCTCCACGAAGCCTTCGAGGGTGTGGCGCAGCGACGCGAGCAGCGGCGCCACCGAGGGCTCGTCGAGGCCGCCCACCCACGCCGCGAGGTCGCTGATCTGCATCGCGCAGGCCTCGGCGATGTTGATCTTCTTGATCCTGGAGGAGCGGGCCGCGGCGTTGAGCCGGGTGCCGTCGCACTCGGGGCAGGTGGTGAAGGTGACCGCCCGCTCGACGAAGGCGCGGATGTGCGGCTGCATCGCATCGACGTCCTTGGACAGGAAGGACTTCTGGATCTGCGGGATGAGCCCCGTGTAGGTGAGGTTGATGTTGTCGACCTTGATCCTGGTCGGCTCCTTGTGGAGCAGGTCGTGGAGCTCCTTCTTGCTGAACTTCCGGATGGGCTTGTCGGCGTCGAAGAAGCCGCAGCCGTTGAAGATCCGGCCGTACCAGCCCTCCATGCTGTAGCCCGGGATGGTGAGCGCTCCCTCGTTGAGCGACTTGCTGTCGTCGTAGAGCTGGGTGAGGTCGAAGTCCGTGACCGAGCCCATCCCCTCGCATCGCGGGCACATGCCGCCGGTGATGGAGAAGCTCCGCTTCACGGCCTTGCTCGACCCCCGCTCGACGGTGAGCGCCCCGACGCCGTGGGCCGAGGCGACGTTGAAGGAGAACGCCTGCGCGGAGCCGATGTGCGGCTTGCCGAGCCGGCTGAAGACGATCCGCAGCAGGGCGTTGGCGTCCGTGGCGGTGCCGACGGTGGAGCGCGAGTTGGCGCCCATGCGCTCCTGGTCGACGATGATCGCCGTGGTCAGGCCCTCCAGGAGGTCGACCTCCGGTCGCGCCAGCGTCGGCATGAAGCCCTGCACGAACGCGCTGTAGGTCTCGTTGATGAGCCGCTGCGACTCCGCCGCGATGGTGCCGAACACCAGCGAGCTCTTGCCCGAGCCCGAGACGCCGGTGAACACCGTCAGCCGGCGCTTCGGGAGCACCACGCTGACGTCCTTGAGGTTGTTGACGCGCGCGCCCTGTACGCGGATCAGATCGTGGTGATCGGCGGTATGCATGGCGCGGATCCTAATACTGCATCGCGGGATGAGCCTCGACGCGGGCCGCGGGTCTCCCCGATAGTGCGGGCATGGCCGCCCCCATCGACCTCGCCGCCGCGCTCGCGACCTTCCACGAGCCGTGGCAGCCGCGCACCGTCGCCGTCCTCAACGAATACGACGTGCGCGTCGTGAAGACCCTCGGCGAGTTCGCCTGGCACAGCCACCCGGACACCGACGAGCTCTTCCTCGTCGTGCGCGGCTCGCTGACGATCCGCATGGAGGCCGGCGACGTCACGCTCGGGCCCGGGCAGCTCTACGTCGTGCCGCGCGGCGTGCGGCACCAGCCGGTGTCCAGCGAGGGCGCCGAGATCGTGCTCATCGAGCCGAGCGTCACGGTCAACACGGGCGACTCCCCGGGCGAGCTCACCGCCGCGCGCCGCGTCCTGTAGGGCAGCGGGACGACGACGTGCTCCCCAACGGTCCTTCCCGATCCCGGTGTCCCCGGAGCCCCCTGCCAGCCTCTCATCGTTGCCCTCATCGTGCGTAGAGCGCTTGCAGGCTGCGGGTGACGAGCCATCGCGCGGAACCCGCAGCCATCCGCACACCTTCGCGCGCCTTAGGCTGCCGCGTGTTGAAACCCTGATCCTTCCCGGAATCTTTTCGGCGGTGCCTGCAAGGCCAGGATCGCTGTTTCGTGGGCCCCCTTCCCCGCCGCCGCGCGCCCTCACCCCCATCATCCGATCTCATCGTTGCCCTCTTCGTGCGCGAACCGCTTGCAGGCTGCGGGTTCCGGGCTACCCGCACACCTTCGCGCGCCCGGCTGCCGCGGGTTGAAACCCACGGCAGCCAAGGGAAAGCCCGCGGCGGGCTGGTCACTGTGCCTGGACATCGGACAGGCCG
>JAUSAZ010000188.1 GCA_030652255.1 Myxococcales bacterium
CCTCTCCCCGGGCAATAACAAGGGACGCCCCGGACGTGCTCCGGGGCTGTCGAACAGGGACGCCGATTCCCTGCAATCTGTTGCTCGTCGCCGGCACCTTCCGGAAGGTCGCGCGAGTTCCGGTCCGGCAATGCCCCGGACAATGTCCGGGGCGTCCCGTGTTATTGCCCGGGGTGAGGGCCAACGCCCGAACCCCGGCGACGCGCGACAGCTTGCACCGGCGCAAAGTGCCTGGAAACAAGACACTCCAGGAGATGTGTCCCGAAGTGAACCATTCATGGAGAGGGGCTGCGCGGCAGCGCGGGGTGAGGTCTACGGCGCGGGAACCCGCGTGAAGACGAAGTCGCCGTAGCCGGTGACCCCGGCGTCGTTGGCGCCGCTGCGGGCGTGGCAGGGGACGCAGACGTTGCCCGACCCGCCGCGGTCGCCGAGGCCCTCGGCGATGGTGCCGTCGGCCTCGCGCGGCGGCGCCGGGTCCAGCGTCACCTCCGGCAGCACGTACTCAAACCAGAACCAGCTGCTCCCGTCGGTGCCCTCGCGGACCTTCCGGTAGAGCGCATAGCCCACCACGCGCCCGGGCATCGCCGGGTCGAGCAGTTCCTTCACCGACGCGGCGCCCACCGGCCACGGGGCCCCCGCGGCGTTCACCAGCACCTCGTTGTTGCAGATGCGGTTGAGGGTGTGCGGCGACAGCCCGGCCCCCGGGTGCGCCGCCGCCTCGCAGCGCCACCGCCGCCACGCGCCCGCGTTGAGCCACGCCCGCACCGCCGCGCGCCCCGTCGTCGGCGGGAGCTGCTCGGTGCCGTCGCTGTCCCCGAGCGTCGACCCCACGCCCTCCTCGGCTGGCGCGCCCGCGTCGCGCGCCCCGGCGTCCATCACCCCCGCGTCCACCTCGCGCGGCCTCGGGTCGCTTGGGCACCCCATCAGACCGATGCCTACGGCGGCGACCGCGCAGCCCCGCCACCGCCTCGCGCTCGCCATAGGCGCGCGATCACAGCACGGTTGCCGCCCGCCCATCAATCCTCCATTGACGCCGCTGGCCTGCGCCGTGCAATCCCTCGGCGGCAATGAAACGTTCCGCTCGATGGCTGTTGATCGTCGGCGTCACCTCGCTCCTCGCCGTGGCGCCCTCCGCGGCGCGCGCGCAGACCGCCCCGCCGCCGCCCCCCGAGTCCCCGTCGTCGTCGCCGCCCGAGGCCCCGCCGCCGCCGCCCGACGCGCCGCCGCCGCCGCCGCCGCCGCCTGATGGCGTGTCGCTCCAGTGCCCCTCGTGCGAGCCCGGCCCCGACGACCGCCGGGCCATCGACGCGGCCATCGACCTCATGGCCAACGGCCGTGCCGACGCGGCCCGCCAGGTGTTGCAGCCACGACTCACCGGCGTGAGCCCGTGGGGCCGCTCGTACACCTCCCTCGCGGTGCTCGACCGGCTGGCCACCCGGATGGCCGCCACGTCGTCGGGCGCCGCCGACCCGGAGGCGCCGTCCGTCGACGAGGTCAACCAGCCCCGCGGGAGCCTCGAGGCCGTCTCGCTCTACGCCTCGGCCATCACCCTGGGCCTCGGCACCGGCGTCTGGCTCGACGTGATGTTCGAGGTCGACGACGTGCGCGCCGCGGTGAGCATCCCGCTCCTCCTCGGCGGCGTCGGGGCGGGCGCGCTCTACCTCGCGGAGCGCAGCAGCGGCCCCATCCGCCGCGGCCGGGGCACGGCGATGAGCAACGGCTTCGTGCTGGGCCTCACCGCGGGCACGCTGCTCGGGGTCTACGGCGGCAACGAGCTCCGCTGGAAGGCCCGCGGCGTGGCGACGACCATCTGGGCGGGCGCGGTGCTCGGCGGCGGCCTCGGGTATGTGCTCGGGGCCGTGGCGGAGTCGCGCCCCGCGTCGGCGTCCTTCGTGGGCTCCGGCGGGCTGTGGGGCGCCGTGCTGGGCCTGACCGCCGCGGGCCTCGTCGACCTCGACTCCGACGCCATCCCCATCGCGGGCCTGGTGGGCGAGGTCGTGGGTGCGGGCGCGGCGGCGGCGCTCACGGGCATCCTCCGCCCCGCCGAGTCGCAGGTGCGCTGGATGGACCTCGGTGTGTTCTCCGGCGGCCTCGTCGGCGTCGGTCTCTCGGTGCTGGTCTTCGCCGACTCCGTCGACGACTCGCTCATCGGCCCTGCGCTCGTGGTCCAGGCCGGGATGATCGGCGGCGGCGTGCTGGGCTACGTGCTCGGGCGCCCGACCCCCACCGCGGGGGCCTCCGGGCGCTCGACCGCGGCGCGCGACCGCTTCGCCATGACGCCCTCCATCGGCCCGACGCCGGGGGGCGCGCAGGTGCTGCTCTCGCTGCCCAACCTGCTCTGAACTCTCCCGCGTTTTCAGCGAAATTGTGACCTACGCGTCGGGCGCGATGATCTGCTAGCTTGCGCGCCGCCATGAGCGTGACGCTGGCCTCCGCGGACGATCCGATGTTCGGTCTGTTTCGTGTGTTGACCGACGAGGGGGACGTCTCGCGCGACCCCGGGGTCGACGACGCCACGCTCCGGCGGATGTACCGCGAGCTGCGGCGCCTTCGCACGCTCGACGAGAAGATGCTCATCGTGCAGCGCCAGGGGCGCATCGGGTTCTATGGCGAGGTGAAGGGCCAGGAGGCCACCCCGGTGGCCACCGGCTTCGCGCTGCGCCCCGACGACTGGGTGTTCCCGGGGCTGCGCGAGGGGGCGGTGATGCTGGTGCGGGGCTTCCCCCTGGCCACCTACGTCGCCCAGTGCTGGGGCAACGGGCTCGACGTGCAGAAGGGCCGGCAGATGCCGTCGCACTTCTCCGGCCGCGCGGTCAACCAGGTGTCCTGGAGCAGCTGCATCGGGCCGCAGATTCCGCAGGCCGTCGGGGCCGCGTGGGCGATGCGCCGGCAGGGCAGCGACTCCGTCGCGGTGGCCTTCTTCGGCGACGGCGCCACGTCGCAGCCCGACTTCCACAACGCGCTCAACCTCGCGGGCGTGTGGAAGGCCCCGGTGGTCTTCATCTGCCAGAACAACCACTGGGCCATCTCCATCCCGTCGAGCCAGCAGTCCGCGGCGCCCACCTTCGCGAGCAAGGCCATCGGGTACGGGATGCCGGGCCAGCGGGTCGACGGCAACGACGTGCTCGCGGTGTACTGCGCCGTGCGCGACGCGGCCGAGCGGGCGCGCCAGGGCGGCGGTCCGACGCTCATCGAGTGCGTCACCTACCGCATCGGGGCGCACTCCTCGAGCGATGATCCGACGCGCTACCGCGACGCCGCCGAGGTCGAGGCCTGGGTGAAGAAAGACCCGCTCACGCGCTTCCGGCGCTTCCTGGTGGCCTACGGGCTCCACGACGACGCGCAGGAGGAGGCGCTCCAGGCCGAGCTCGACGCGGAGATCCGCGCGGCCATCACCGAGGCCGAGGCGGCCCCGGCGATCGAGCGCTCGACGCTCTTCGACGACGTGTACGCCGAGGCCCCGTGGCACCTGCGCGAGCAGGCCGAGGCCATGGAGCGCGCGCCCGTCGCCCCCGCCCACGGCGCGGGCGGACACTAGACCGGGCGCCCGCCGGGCCCACAGACCCCACTGACCAGGCCAACGAGCCGAGACGGAGAATCCATGAGCACTACGAAGACCTATGACGCGATCGTGATCGGCGGCGGCCCTGGCGGGTATGTGGCCGCCATCCGCTGCGCGCAGCTGAAGCTGAAGACCCTGGTGATCGAGAAGGAGTCCTGGGGCGGGGTGTGCCTCAACTGGGGCTGCATCCCCTCGAAGGCGCTCATCGCGGCGGCCAACTTCGTCGAGCGCTCCAAGCACGCCGGCACCATGGGCGTGACGGTCTCGGGCGTGGCGGTCGACTCCGCGAAGATGCAGGAGTGGAAGAACGGCATCGTGAAGAAGCTCACCGGCGGGGTGCAGAGCCTCGTGCGCGGCAACGGCGGAGAGCTGATGAAGGGCACCGCGCGCTTCGTCGACGCGAAGACCCTGGAGGTCGAGACCGCCGACGGGGTGCAGACCGTCACGGCCACCAAGGGGATCATCATCGCGACGGGCTCTCGCCCGGTGGAGATCCCTGCCTTCAAGTACGACGGCAAGCAGATCATCTCGGCGAAGGAGGGCGTGAGCCTCAACCCGCTGCCCAAGCGGCTGCTCATCATCGGCGGCGGGATCATCGGGATGGAGCTCGGCGGGGTCTACTCCAAGCTGGGCGTCGACACGACGGTGGTGGAGTTTCTCCCGAAGGTGCTGGCCACGATGGACGACGACCTCGTCAACGTGGTGACCAAGGCGATGGGCAAGTCGGGCTGCAAGTTCATCACCGGGGCCAAGGCGCAGGGCTACGAGAAGAACGCCGACGGGTCGCTGAAGGTGACGCTGGAGGTCAACGGCGCCGCGCAGACGATGGACACCGACGTGGTGCTGGTGGCGGTGGGCATGCGGCCCAACCACGAGGGCAACGGCTTCGAGAAGATCGGCCTCGCGCAGGACAAGCGCGGCCACGTGGTGATCAACGACCGCTTCGAGACCAACGTGCCGGGGGTGTACGCCATCGGCGACGTGGCGGGCGGCCCGTACCTCGCGCACAAGGCGAGCAAGGAGGGCGAGATCGCCGCGGAGGTCATCGCGGGGATGAAGAGCGCGCGCGACTGGCGGGCCATCCCCGCGGCGACCTTCACGCACCCGGAGATCGCCTCGGTGGGCCTCTTCGAGCACGAGGCGAAGGCCAAGGGCATCGAGTACAAGGTCGGGAAGTTCCCCTTCTCGGCGAGCGGGCGGGCGATGGCGGTGATGGAGACCGACGGCTTCGTGAAGGTCATCGGCGAGAAGACCGGTCCCCACCACAACGACTACAAGGTCATCGGGGTGCACATCGTGGGTCCCGAGGCGGCCGACCTCATCAGCGAAGGGGCGCTCGCCATGGAGATGGACGCCTTCGTGGAGGACATCGGGCTGACGATCCACCCCCACCCGACCCTGGGCGAGACCGTGATGGAGGCCGCCAAGGCCGCCATCGGGGAAGCCGTGCACATGCTCAACCGCTGACCCGGCGGCCCGGGGGGGGCGCCGCGCTGAGGGATGGTGGAGTGGGGGAGGTCGCGCCAGACGGGAGCGGAGGGCGACGAGGGGCGGCCAGCGAAACCGCAAGGGTCGCAAGGGTCGCGAGGGTCATGCGGGGTGGAGCGCAGAGCGCCAAACTCGGCGGATCGCTTGCGGCAGCACCATCGTGGCAACGTTTCTCACGAGCGCGCCGACCTTCGCCTGATGCCACCCACACCGGTCGGTCCCTTGCGCCCCTTGCGTCCCTTGCGGTTCTCTCCCCTCCTTGCGCCCGCGGCCGGGAGGAGGGGCGAAACGATGGGCCGGCCCGACGAGCCGGTGCTGCCGACGGCCCCACCTCGCCCGATGTGGCGGTGTATCGCCAGGCTGTTGGGCCGGCGGAGGGTAGCGGCGTGAAGAGAGAAGAGGAAACCGCAAGGGCGCAAGGGTCGCAAGGGGCAGAGGCGCTTTCCGGAAGAGCGCCGCAGGGGTTTCGTGAGACTCCGGTGGAGGTCAACGAGGTCGCAAGGGGCGTGCTGAACGCGGCGATCGAGGTGCATCGGCACCTCGGGCCGGGATATCTCGAGTCGGTGTACCAGGCGGCACTCGAGATCGAACTCGGACTGCGGGGGGTGAACTTCGAACGGCAGGCGACGTTTCGGGTTGAGTACAAGGGGCAGGAGGTAGGCGCAGGGCGGATGGATCTGCTCGCCGAGCGGAGCGTCATCGTGGAGATCAAGGCCGTAGAGCGCCTCAACGAGGTTCACGTGGCACAGGCCCTGTCGTATCTGAAGGCCACGGGACTTCCGCTCGCGCTTCTCATCAATTTCAAGGCGCCCCTGCTGCTGCGAGGCGTGAAGCGCATCGCGCGCAACCAATCGATTGAGCCGCAAGGCGGGGCTGACGAGACCTTCGACTCCCTGAAGCATCACGGATGAGAGCGAACCTCCTCCATCCCTTGCGACCCTTGCGACCCTTGCGGTTTCTTCTCCCTCCCCCAGGAAGGGCCCAATCGACCGATCATGCTGACCCCCCAACTCACCCGTCACCAGCCCGCTGAGCCCGGGGCGGCGGCATATAGGTCAGCCCTTGGGCGGTCTATGACCGAGGAACATCATGCCCTTCGATGAGCCTTCGGATGCAATCCTGCTGCTCGGGTGTCACGCACCCTCTCCAAACCGCCCTTTTTCATGCCCTCCACGACGCGGGCGAGATCCACGCGGAAGAAATCGCGTACTGGGCTGACGCATCGGACCCAGATCCAGAGAACTGGTGGCCGTTGACGAAGCCCCTTCTCGACTATCGCGCATCGCGCACCGCCGCCAGATGAGCTCTGGGCAGCGCGCAGCAGCTCCCTTCAACAAGCCTTCCGATGGCACCAGTCGATCTTCGGCGCCCGGCTCAAGCCACCACGTCCCCCTCGAAGACCCACCGCAGCTCCGCCGGAACCCGCTCCCTCGTCCCCTCTGCGATCACCGGCCGCACGCCCGACAGCGTCTGCCAGAGCAATATCGTCTTCTTCGCGTACGCCGGGTCGCGCGCCACCGCGCGTAGGCCCACCAGCGCCTTCGCGGAGTAGGTCACCTCGCCCGACTCCCCGGTGAGCGCGCGATACCACTCCATCGCCTCCACCGACTCCGCAGTCGGGTACCCATAGCCCTCCCCGATGGCGTCGTGGAAGAGCCGGTACCGCCCCCGCCGGCCCCCCAGCGCGCGCCCGAACCCCGGCGCCCGCGCCGTGATCCACCGCGCCGTGCGCTCGCGGATGAGCCCGATGGTGAGCGCGTTGCACGCCGCCCGCAGCGTGATGCGCACGCCCACCACCTCGGTCTCCCACCCGAGCCACGCCGTCGCGAGGGCGAGGGCGGCGAGCGTGCCCGACGAGCCCGTCGGGAGCACGATGACGTCCGGCCGCGGCATCTCCCCCCGCTCGACCTGCGCGGCGAGCTCCAGCACGGCGTCGACGTAGCCCAGGTTGGCCCGCGGCGAGGCGGCGCCCGGGTTGATCACATACGCGCCGGGCGCCCGCCGGGCCTGGTAGAAGCGCCACGCGCTGCGGGCGTATCCGCCGCCGTAGATCAACGTGGCGCCCGCGTCGAGGTCGGTGAGAATCGCCTCCCGCGCGAAGCGGGTGACGGGCTGGTCGAAGAGCACCGCCGTCACGGGCAGACCCAGCGACTGGCCGAAGCGCGCGGTGGCCATCACCTGCGTCGAGGCGAGGCCCCCGAGGGTGACGATGGACGCGGCGCCGCGGGCCTTCGCGTCGGCCAGCACGAACTCATAGCGCCGGACCTTGTTGCCGCCGTACACGGGAGAGATGAGGTCGTCGCGCTTCATCCAGACGTCGTCGCGGCCCAGGTAGGGGGCGAGCGCGGCGCATCGCTCGACCGCCGTGGGCGCGCTGGCGAGGGGCAGGAAGGGCACCGTCGCTGCGAGCGAGGGCAGCGCGTCGAAGAGGGGCGGACGCGCCCGCGGCGGGGGAGGTGCGGTCGCCATGGCGGGTGTTGTTACGCTACAACGCCGCGCCATGGATGAGAACGACGAGGCCTCGCGGGCGAAGCTCCCGGCGGGGGTGGTGCCGCTGAAGAACCTCACGCGCGGCCAGGCCTCCGTCGCGAAGGTACTCCAGGCCTGGTACATCGTGGCGCGCTCCCACGAACTCACCGACAATGCCCTCGCGGCGACGGTGTGGGACATCCCCCTGGTGCTCTTCCGCGGCGCCGGAGGGCAACCCGCGGCGCTGCTCGACCGCTGTCCCCACCGCAACGTCCCGCTGTCGCTGGGCCAGGTCGCGGGCGCTGAACTCCAGTGCGGCTATCACGGCTGGCGCTTCGGCGCCGACGGCGGCTGCCGCTTCATCCCCTCGCGCCCCACCGGCGACGCCGACGGACCCGCGCGGAAGGTGCCGTCCTTCGCCACGCGCGAGCTCGACGGCTTCATCTGGGTGTACGCCACGCCCGACGTGACGCCCACCGTGGAGCCCTACCGCTTCGCCCTGATGGGCGCCCCCGGCTACGACCACGTGGTGTCGCTGGTCACCGCGGAGAGCACCCTGCACGCGGCGACGGAGAACGCGCTCGACGTCCCGCACACGGCCTTCCTCCACAAGGGGCTCTTTCGCGGTGACAGCCGCGGGGTGACCATCACCGCGGTGGTGCGCCGCAGCGGCGACCGCGTCGAGGCGCAGTACCTCGGCGAGTCGCGTCCGCCCGGCCTCGTGGCGCGGCTGCTCTCGCCGTCGGGGGGCGAGGTGACCCACTACGACCGCTTCATCCTCCCGAGCATCGCGGAGGTGGAGTACCGCATGGGCGACGAGAACCACCTGCTGGTGGCCACGGCGATGACCCCGGTGTCGGACTTCGTGACGCGGCTCTGGGCGGTGGTGAGCTTCCGGCTGCGCGTCCCGCACACCCTGGTGAAGCGCGCCCTGAAGCCCCTGGCGATGCAGATCTTCCAGCAGGACGCGGTGATGCTGAAGGCCCAGACCGCGCTGGTGAAGCGCTTCGGCGGCGAGCAGTTCGCGTCGACGGAGATCGACGTGCTGGGTCGGCACATCTGGCGCCTGCTGCGCGCGGCCGAGCGGGGCGACGCGCCGGGCGCCGAGGTGCTGGAGGAGCGCGTCGAGCTGGTGGTGTGACCCCCTACGGCGCGAAGCTGGTGGAGAGCCCGCGGCGCTGCGCGGCCCGCTCCAGCGCCAGCCCGATGAGCTTGTCCACGAGCGCGGCGTAGGGCACCCCGGCGGCCTCCCAGAGCTTCGGGTACATACTGATGCTCGTAAAACCCGGGAGGGTGTTGACCTCGTTGATGAAGAGCGAGCCGGCGATCTTGTCCATGAAGAAGTCGACGCGCGCGAGGCCCGACAGCTCCAGCGCCGCGAAGGCCTCGACCGACATCCGGCGGATCTCCTCGGACTGACCCGGCGTGAGAATCGCGGGGATGCGCAGGTGCGCCCCGCCCTCGTCCAGGTACTTCGCCGTGTACGAATAGAACTCGTGCGTCGGGACGATCTCGCCCACCACCGAGGCCCGCGGCGCGTCGTTGCCCAGCACCGCGCACTCCAGCTCGCGCACCGCGTGGCCGCGCTCGATGAGCACCTTCGTGTCGTACCTGAACGCGTTGGCCAGCGCGGCCGCGAGCTCGTCGGCCTTGCGCGCCTTCGACACCCCCACCGAGCTGCCCATGTTGGCGGGCTTCACGAACACCGGCCAGCCGAAGCGCGACTCGACCTCCCGGGCCACTTCGTCGGCGCTGCGTCCCTGGTGCGCGCGCACCACGAAGCCCTCGACCACGGGCAGGCCCGCAGAGCGCAGCAGGCGCTTGGCGACGTCCTTGTCCATGCCCGCGGCGCTCCCGAGCACGCCGCTGCCCACATAGGGGACGCCGGCCATCTCCAGGAGCCCCTGGATGGTGCCGTCCTCGCCGTAGGTCCCGTGGAGCACGGGGAAGACCACGTCGAGCGAGCCCACCGCGGGCGCCGCGTCCTGCGTGGTGACCAGCGACGACCCTTCGCCGCCCGGCGAGACCACGACCGGCGGCGCCGTCGGGTCGAGGTGCAGCGGGGCGCCCGGCGTGGCGAGCAGCGCCTGCGCGGCGTCGTGGAGGTGCCAGCGACCCGCCCGGTCGATGCCCAGGAGCACGGGCTCGTAGCGCTCGCGGTCGAGCGCGTCGACGATGGAGCGCGCGGACAGGAGGGAGATCTCGTGCTCGCCAGAGCGACCGCCGAAGATGACGCCGACGCGGAGCTTGCGTTCCATGGTGACGACGGGCGTTAGCATCGGCGCGCCGAGCCTGGAAGAATGTGGCCGACGCACGGCCCGCACATTGCTCCGTGTCACCCGATCACCCCGGGTTTCCCCCCGGAGTGAGCCACGCTGGCACAAACCGCAGTACCCTCCACGACGCCAATGACAGACCTCGGCCCCCGACCCCGCTCGCTGCCCATCGCCCCGACGGCGGCACCTGCCCGGCGCAACCTCCCGCTGGCCAACGAGACCCGCGCCATCGACCAGCGCTGGCGGCCCATCTACGCCGTCTGGGAGATCACCCTGCGCTGCGACCTCGCGTGCCGGCACTGCGGGTCGCGCGCGGGCCGCACCCGCCCGGACGAGCTGACCACCGACGAGGCCCTCGACCTCGTGCGGCAGATGGCCGAGCTCGGCACCAAGGAGGTCACCCTCATCGGCGGCGAGGCCTACCTGCGCGACGACTGGACCACCATCGCCCGCGCCGTCCGCGCCCACGGGATGGACTGCACCATGACCACCGGCGGCCGGGGCCTCACCCTGGAGCGGGTCATCGCCGCGAAGGAGGCGGGCATCCGCAGCGTGAGCGTGAGCGTCGACGGCCTGGAGGAGACCCACGACTCGCTGCGCGGGGTGAAGGGCAGCTTCCGCTCGGCCTTCGAGGCCATGGCCAACCTGAAGAAGGGCGGCATCCCCTTCTCGGCCAACTCGCAGTTCGGTCGCAAGAGCATCAAGGACATGCCCGAGGTCTTCGACCGCCTCATCGCGGCGGGCATCCACTCGTGGCAGACCCAGATCACCGTCGCCATGGGGCGCGCCGTCGACGAGCCCGAGCTGCTCCTGGAGCCCTACCAGATGCTCGAGGTGCTCGCGATGCTGGCGCGGCTCAAGCCCGTCGCCGACGCCAACCGGGTGCGCATCTGGCCGGGCAACAACATCGGGTACTTCGGCCCCTACGAGACGCTGCTGCGGGGCACGCTGCCGCGCGGGCACATGGCCTCCTGCGGCGCGGGCCGCTCGACCCTGGGCATCGAGGCCGACGGCTCCATCAAGGGCTGCCCCTCGCTGCCGACGCTGGAGTACACGGGCGGCAACATCCGAGACGTGTCCCTCAAGGACATCTGGGAGCGCTCGGCCCCGCTGCGCTTCACCCGCGACCGCACCGTCGAAGACCTCTGGGGTCACTGCCGCGACTGCTACTACAACGACACCTGCCGCGCCGGGTGCTCGTGGACCACGCACGTGCTGCTCGGGCGCCCCGGCAACAACCCCTTCTGCCACCACCGCGCGCTCGAGCTCCTGCGCAAGGGACGTCGCGAGCGGGTGATCCGGGTGGAGGCCGCGCCGGGTGAGCCCTTCGACCACGGGCTCTTCGACATCGTCGAAGAAGACTGGCCCGCCGACGAGCTCGCGCGCGCCCAGCGACTGGCGGAGACCGGCGAGGGCTGGCTCACGGACTGACTCCCCCACAAACGACGAAGAGAAGAATCCATGTATCAACCGCTGGCCCCCTGTCCCGGATGTTCTCGCCACGTGAGGGTCGCCGACGGGCAGTGCCCCTTCTGCGGCACCGCCTTCGCCACCGCGCTCGCCCCGCGCCCCGGCGTCGCCGCCCGCACCCGCCTCTCGCGGGCGGCGCTCTTCACCTTCGCGGCCTCCGTCGGCAGCGCCGGGTGCAGCAGCGCCGTGACCAACACCGACGCCTCGCCCGCCGACACGGCCGCCGTGGTCGATCAGCCCGCGGTGGTCGACCGGCCCGCGGTGACCGACAGCGGCCCCGCCGACACCGGGACCGTGGTGGCCGACAGCGGCCCGCCGCCCACGGACGCGGGCCCGCCCGACGACGACGGCGGCACCTTCGCGGAGTACGGCGGCCCGCCGCTCACGGACGCAGGCCCGCCCGACGACGAGGGCAACTCCAGCGCCGACTACGGCTCTCCCCCCGAGCGGGACGGCGGCGGGATCTTCCCCCTCTACGGCGCCCCGGCCCGGCCGGACGACGCCGGAGTTTGACAAAAAGCCTGGAAATGTAGTCACTTTCTTCGCACAACCTTCCTCAAAGGAGACTCCCGATGGCGACTTCCCTGGTTCCCTGTCCGTCCTGCGCGCGGCACGTCCGCGCCTCCGAGCGCGCGTGCCCCTTCTGCCGCTCGATGCTCCCGTCCACCCTCGCGTCGAAGGCCATCCCGGGCGCCACCCAGCGGCTCAGCCGCGCGGCCGCGTTCACCTTCGCCGCCACGCTCGCCGCCACCGGCTGCAGCGACGACCCGGCTCCCCCCGCCGACGCCGCCGTGCTCGACACCGGCAGCCCCTCCGACACAGGCACCGACACTGGCAGCACCGCCGACACCGGCAGCGCCACCGACGCGGGCTCCCCGACGGACGACGGCGGCATCGTGGCGATGTACGGCAGCCCCCCGGTGGACTCCGGCGTGGACTCCGGCGCGCCCGACGACAACGGCGGCGTCGCCCCGCTCTACGGCCTCCCGGCGCCCGACGCGGGCCCCGATGACGACGGCGGCAACGCGGCCCTCTACGGGCTCCCGGCCCCGGTCGACGCGGGCCCGGACGGCAGCCCCGGCGTGCGCTACGGCTCGCCGCCCCGCCCCGACGACGCCGGGTTCTGATCGTCCCCCTCCCACCATGACCCAGCTCCCGCCGCGTCCGCGCTCGCTGCCCATCGCCCCGAAGGCCGAGCCGGCGCGGCGGAGGCTCCCGCTCGCGGACGAGGTGCGCCCCGTCGACCGGGCCTTTCGCCCCGTCGTCGCCGTCTGGGAGCTCACGCTCCAGTGTGACCTCGCGTGTCGCCACTGCGGGTCGCGCGCGGGTCGCAGCCGGCCCGACGAGCTCAGCACCGACGAGGCCCTCGACCTCGTGCGCCAGCTCCAGGAGCTCGGCTGCAAGGAGGTCACCATCATCGGCGGCGAGGCCTACCTGCGCGACGACTGGGTGCGCATCGGGCAGGAGGTTCGCGCGCGGGGGATGGAGCTCACCATGACCACGGGAGGCCGCGGAATGACCCCCGAGCGGGCGCGCCAGGCGAAGGAGGCGGGCATCCAGACGGCGTCGGTGTCCGTCGACGCGCTCGAAGCGATGCACGACTCGCTGCGGGGCGTGCAGGGGAGCTGGCGCGCGGCCATGGCGGCCATCGCCAACCTCAAGGCGGCGGGCATCCCGGTGAGCTGCAACACCCAGATCGCACGGCCCGCCCTGCGCGACATCGAACCGCTCCTCGACCACCTCATCGCCTCGGGCATCCACGCGTGGCAGGTGTCGATGACGGTTCCGATGGGGCGCGCGGCGGACGAGCCGGGGCTCATCCTGGAGCCCTTCCAGGTGCTGGAGGTGATGCCGATGATCGCCCGCGCGGCGCGGCGCCTGAAGCAGCACAGGATCCGGCTGTGGCCCGGCAACGACATCGGGTACTTCGGTCCGTACGAGACCGAGCTGCGGGGGCGGATGCCGCGCGGGCACATGGCGGCCTGCGGCGCGGGCAGGCTCACGCTGGGCATCGAGGCCGACGGGTCGATCAAGGGCTGCCCCTCGCTGCCGACGAAGGACTACGTCGGCGGCAACGTCCGCGACGACAAGCTGGTGGACATCTGGGAGCGCGCCGGCGCCCTGCGCTTCACCCGGCAGCGCAACCGCGACGACCTCTGGGGGTACTGCGCGGGCTGCTACTACGGCGACGACTGCCTGGGCGGGTGCTCGTGGACGGCGCACGTGGTGTTCGGCCGCACGGGCAACAACCCCTTCTGCCACCACCGCGCGCTGGAGCTATTGGGCGAGGGCAGGCGCGAGCGCCTGGTGCTGGAGACCCCGGCGGAGGGCAAGCCCTTCGACCACGGGATCTTCGCGCTGGTGACCGAAGACTGGCCCGAGGACGAGCTGGCGCGGGCGAGGGAGCTGGCGACGACGGGCGAGGGCTGGCTGCTCTCCACCGAGCGGGGGTAAGACGCGCCCGCTCACTCCCGCGCGGCGACGGTGTGCAGCCCCGCGCGGACGCCTTCGTACACGCCGCGCATCCGCGCGAGGTCGGCCGGGCGCGTGGCCGCGAGGTTGGTGTGTTCGCCCGGGTCTTCGGTGAGGTGGTAGAGCTCGAAGCGCCCGACGCCGCGCTCCAGCAGCTTCCAGCCGTCGGCGATCACCCCGCGGCGCAGGCTGTTGTACGGCCCCTCGGGAAGCTCCAGGTAGATGGGCCGCGCGGGCGCCTCGGTGCCGCGCAGGTCGCCCACGAGGCTCTCTCCCGACATCGCATCGGGGGCGCCCTCGGCGGGGCGCTCCAGGCCCAGCAGTGACAGCACGGTGGGCGCGAGGTCGATCTGGCTGCGCGGCGTCACCACGCGCCTCGGCGTCACCCCCGGCACGTAGACCAGCAGCGGCACCCTCACCAGCTCGTCCCAGAGCTCGACGCCGTGCCACGAGATGCCGTGCTCGCCGAAGGCCTCGCCGTGGTCGGCGGTGACCACCACCGCGGTGTGCTGCGCGACGTCGCCCGGCAGCGCGGCGAGCGCGGCGAGCAGCCGACCGACCTGGGCGTCGGTGAACATCACCTCGCGGAAGTACTTCGCCCGCTCCCCGCGGCCAAAGAGCGGGAGCTCGGGGTGGTCGACGTACTGCTTGTGGGGATCGAAGAAGTGCGCCCAGAGCATGAAGCGCCCGGGGCTGCGCGCGGACTCCTGCAGGAGGGCGATGGCCCGGTCGGCGACGCGGCCGTCCGCGGAGTGCAGCTCCAGCTCCGAGACCTGCGCGGACATGTCCCAGGTGTCGACGCCCTGGGAGAGCCCGAAGCGCGGCTCGAAGTAGAAGTGCGAGGCCGCCCCGGCGGTGCGGAAGCCCGCCTGCTTGAAGCGCTCGGCGAGGAAGACGTTGCCCGCGAGGTAGCGGGTGAAGTGCTGCGCGTCGCGCGGGCACTCGGTGGGGTAGCGGCCGGTCCACATGGGACCGATCGCGCGGCCCGTGTACGAGCTGATGGCGTAGGCGTGCTCGAAGACCACCGAGCGGGCCGCGAGGGCGTCGAGGTTGGGGGAGATGGGGTTCGGGTTGCCGGCGTAGTGGAGGTCCCAGCGGAGGGTGTCCACGGTGATGAGCACGACGTTGTCGATGCGCGGCAGCGCCGGGGCGGCGGGCGAGGCGACGGGCTCGGCGACGCGCACCCGGGCGGGGGGGACCGGCGCGTCGCGGCCCGAGCAGTCCTCGTCGACGCGGTTGCCCGGGAGGTCCGTGGCGCCGGGGTTGATGGCGGCGTTGCGGTCGTCGCAGTCGCCGCCGCCGAAGCGCCGCGCGAAGCCGTCGCGGTCGCCGTCGGTGCGCTTGCGCAGGTAGCGCAGCACGGCCCGCGGGAGCGTCGGGCGGGCGTCGATGTCCACCGCCACGGGGCTGCGCTCGAAGCGCGCGGCGACGAAGCCCAGCGCCGCCGCACCGAGCGCGGCCGAGAGCGCGACGGCCGGGAGCGGGCGGCGACGCAGGGGCCAGCAGAGCGCGAGGGTGAGCGCGGCGATGGCGGCGAGCTGTAGCGCGGGCGTGAGGTCGAGCTCGGGCTTCTTCAGCACGCCGAAGCCCGACAGGATCATGGCGCCGCGGGTGAAGGTCCCCTCGGGGTTGCCCCAGTAGACGCCGTGCGCGGCGGCGGCGAGCGCGAGCCCGAGGCCCGCGGCGGCGGCGAGGCCCAGCACCGCGGGCAGCGGTCGGTCGGCGGGCACGCGCGGCGCCACGAGGCGTGCGGCGAGGGCGACGAGGCTGAGGGTGCCGAGGGTGAGAAGCAGGAGGGCGAAGGACTGCGCGAAGGCGGCGAGGCCGACGTGGTGGTAGGCGGTGAGGAAGTGCCGACCGGCGAGGGAGACGAGGCCCATCCAGAGCACGGCCGCGGGCGGCGCGAGCAGCAGGAGGGCGGCGGCGGGGGCGCGGCGGGGGCCGAGCCAGGCGCGCAGGCGGTCGAGGCGCGGGGGCGACGCGAGCAGGGCGGCGGGCACGAGGCCGAGGCCCACGGCGAGGCCAGGGAGCACCAGCAGGCCCGCGAGGCGCAGCGCGAGGTCGGGGTGCTTCACCCCGGAGAGCAGGCCGACCGCGAGGCCCGCGAGCGGACCCGCGGCGAGGGGGACGAGGGCACGGTGTAGCGCGCTGCGCATGGGTCGAGACGAGCCTGTGGGGGGGGGAGAGGTTTAGGGGGAAGCGCGGGAGCTCAGCGGCCGGAGAAGGCGGGGGGGCGCTTCTGGAAGAAGGCCGTGATGCCCTCGACGCAGTCGTCCGAGCGGAGGCACTCGGCCTGGGCGCGGCCCTCGTCGCGGAAGGCCTCGTCGAAGGGCTTGGAGAGACCAGCCCGCACGAGGCGCTTGATGTGCGCGATGGCCAGCGGCGGACCGTTCACCAGCTTGTCGGCGACGGCGGTGACCGCGGCGTCGAGCTCGTCGGGGGCGACCACGCGCGCGACGAGGCCGAGGTGCAGCGCCGCGGCGGCGTCGAGCTTCTCGCCGAGGAGGGTGAGCTCCAGGGCCTTGGAGAGGCCGACGAGGCGGGGGAGCATCCAGGTGCCGCCGCCGTCGGGGATGAGCCCGATGCGCACGAAGCCCTCCTGGAAGTACGCGCGCGACGTGGCCACCCGGAGGTCGCAGGCGAGGGCGAGGTCGCAGCCGAAGCCGTAGGCCACGCCGTCGACCGCGGCGATGCTGGGCAGAGGAGAGGAGACGATGGCGCGCACGAGGTCCTGGAAGTGCCCGAGGTGGGTCTCCAGGTTGTCGCGCAGGGCGGGGCCCTGGGCGACGGCGTAGCGCAGGTCGGCGCCGGAGCAGAAGGCCCCGCCGCGGCCGACGAGCACGATGGCCCGCGCGCCCGCAGCGACGGCGCCGTCGACGCCGGCCCGCAGCGCGCCGAGCACGTCGGGGTCGAGGGCGTTGCGGCAGTCGGGGCGGTCGAGGGTGATCCAGCGGGCACCGTCGCGGTCTTCAACGCTGACACCGGACATCACTCGGGTTCTCCTTTGGGGTCATCGGGCGTCCCGTCGGCGAAGGTGCGACGGGCGGTGGGGGTGACGAGCGGCGTGGTGTACCTCACGGGCGGCGGCGGCGGGAGCTCGACCTCGCGGGCCATGAGGTGGTGCTCGAGCTGCGTGAGCTCGACGGCGTGCAGGGCGCCCTCGGTCGCGGGCGTCGCCGTGTAGAAGCGCGTGGTGCGGTAGTAGTCCACGGCCTCGCCGACCAGGACGCGCAGCACCGAGGCGACGGGGATGGCCGCGAGCAGGCCGAAGAAGCCCGCCACCTTGCCGCCCGCGAGCAGGGCCAGGATGACCCACACCGGCGAGAGCCCGATGGAGCCGCCGACGATGCGGGGCGTGACGAAGGTGATGTCCACCAGGTGCACGAAGACCATGTACCCGATGACCGCGAGGCAGGCGCCGGTGCCGCCGTCGAGGAGCGCGAGCAGGGCGGACACGATGAGGGCGATGAAGAAGCCGACGTACGGCACCACCGTGAGCACCCCGGCCAGGATGCCGATGCCCACGCCCGCGGGGACCTTCAGCGCCGTGAGCCCGACGGCGAACAGGGTGCCGAGGATGAGCATCGCGAGGGCCTGGCCGCGCACGTAGCGGCCGAGGGCGATGTTGACCTTGGTGGCGATGCGGGAGAAGTCCTCCGTGGCCCGCCGAGGGACGAGGTCGCCCACGCCGTCGAGCAGGCGGTGGTAGTCGAGCAGGAGGTAGAAGGCCATCGCCGCGACGATGACCGACTGGAGCACCTTCTCCAGGATGGAGATGGAGACGTCGGCGGCGGACTGCACCATCCCGAGGCTGCGGCGCGCGATCTCGTCCGTGCGCACGCCGGCCTGCGCGAGCCATGACTCGGCGGTGACCGGGATGTGCAGCCGGTACCGCTGACGGAGCGACACCAGCAGGTGGTTGGCCCACGGGATCCACTGGTCGCGGAGCTTGCGCGGCAGCGACGTGAGCAGGTCGGTGATCTGCCGCACGATGTCGGGCACCACGAACCAGACCGTGAGCGTGAACAGCACGCCCAGCACCGTGAGCACGAGCACGATCGCGAGCGGCCGGGGCACCCGCAGGCGCTCGAGGCGCATCACCAGCGGGTCGAGCAGGTAGGCCATCGCGAAGGCCGCGGCCGCCAGCGAGAGCAGGTCGCGGAAGTAGTACGCGAGCACGAGCACGATCGCGACGCCGAGCCAGGGGAGCAGGGCGCGGCGCGGCGCGGTGGGGGCCACGAGGCGCAGCGGCCGCGGAGAGCGAGGGGCGGTGGGGTCAGTCACGGGCGGGGGCGGCACTCTGGCACAACGACCCCGACAATCAACGGGACGCTCGGCGTGCGTCGGGGGTCTTGCGTGGGGGAGGGGTACTGTGCGAGTGTTCAGTCATCGGCCGCGGCGCATCGCGGCGACATTCCTCGAGGAGGCATCGGACCATGGAAGCAGGCGCGACGGTGGTGACGCGACAGGTCGACGGGGTTCTGCTGGTGTTCTCGCGCTTCGACGGGATGTGGATGATCGACTGCGAGACGACGCCCGCCAACGACGACGGCCCGTGGGCGGAGGGCGCGACGGCGGTGGCGCGGGCCGACGTGACGTCGCTCGACGAGGCGGGGCGGCGGGCCTTCCACGCGCGGCAGCTGCGCAAGCTGGGCCTCGCGGCGCGGGGCTCCGGCGCGAAGGTGCTGTGGTCGATGATCGCGGACTTCGACGCCTTCGCGCCCTGAGCGCTCGGGGCGATGGGGGCCGAGCAACGCGGTTGCCATGAGGGCGTGTGAGGGAGTAGAGCGACGCCCGAAAGACGGGCGTGCCCGCAGGGGCGCCCGTGGAGGGATGCACCGCCATGTCGATGAAGCGCACCAAGAAGGCCACTGGCTCGACCCACAAGGGTTCTTCGGACGGGACGCTGGGGTTCAACCCGCCCAACATGGAGGTGCCGGCGTGGGACGACGCCGTTGGCAACCTCGCCCCGGAGGCCTTCACCACCTACGCGCCGGCGCAGACCTTCAAGCGCGACGCGCTGCTCGACCACGCGAAGTTCGGTCGCGGCAAGGTGATCGCGGTCGACGGGGGCCGCATCGAGGTGCTCTTCAGCGACGGCGTGAAGAAGCTGGCGCACGGAGTGGCTTGAGTTCTCCCCGAGAGTCGTGTAGGTGATCTTTCCGCTCGGGACCAACGAGCTCTGGAGGCGTGGCCGAGTGGCCGATGGCAGCGGCTTGCTAAGCCGTCGATGGGGAAACTCATCCGTAGGTTCGAATCCTACCGCCTCCGCAATGTTCACCCTTGAGGGGTGTCGCGCATGACCGAAGGCTTGCGCGCCCGGCTTCAGCGCTGGCCCGGATGGCCCCTCGTCGGCGGGGTCGCGACCCTGCTGCTCGCGCTGTGGTTCGCCACGTCGGCGGCGCTCGTCGTGTGGTGGCGCTCGTCGCAGCAGCTCAACGTGTCGCGCATCCCGCTCGATGTGTGGTCCTACGTGCAGGCGCTGATCTTCGGCGTGGTGGGCGTCGGGGCGCTGCGCCGCCGGGCCCGCGCGCAGCCCTGGGTGCTGGGCGGCGGGGCCCTCACGATGCTGCTCTCGGCCGGCGCGATGCGCACCAACCGCTGGGACGCCGTCGGGGTCGCGCTGGGCCTGGTGATGGTGCTCGCCGGCCTCGGGTGGAAGGTCGACGACTGAGGGGCTCCGTCGCTCATCGTTGCCCTTATCGTGCGCGAACCGCTTTCAGGCTGGGGCTCCGCGCGTTGGCGCG
>JAUSAZ010000202.1 GCA_030652255.1 Myxococcales bacterium
TGAAGGCCGCAAGCGGCCTGTCCGATGTCCAGGCACAGTGACCAGCCCGCCGCGGGCTTTCCCTTGGCTGCCGTGGGTTTCAACCCGCGGCAGCCGGGCGCGTGAAGTGGTGCGGGTAGCTCGGAACCCCAGCCAGCAAGCGCTCTACGCACGATGAGGGCAACGAAGAGCTCGTGGGGGAGGGCAGGGGTGGGGGCTCGCGCAGGCGTGTACCCGACTCGTCAGGCCACCGCTCTAGATCCCCCCTCCAGTCCGAAGCGCCTGCGACCGACGGCCCTGCCGCCCGCTACGGGGGAGTGGGCCTCCCGGCGATCCCGCCGCTATCCTCCGGCGCTGATGTACCGCGACCCCTCCTACGCGCCGCCCGTCGACACCCTCACACCCTTCCTGCGCCTCGCCGCCGGCTCCGTGGGCGTCCCCGAGCTGCGCTTCGCCCCGGACATCCCCCCGAAGCAGCTGAGCGGCTCGCTCTCCTTCGCGCAGGTCGCCCCGCACGAGCACCCCGTGGCGCTGCTCGACAGCACGGTGATGCAGTCCGGCAAGGCCGGCGCGCTCGTGACCAACCTCGCGCTGCACCTCGACTCGCCCCGCCAGCGCATCCCCCTGGAGCTCATCCAGTGGGAGCCCACCTTCCCGCGCGGGCTGTCCGAGGCGGGCGTGCTGCACACCGCGCAGGGCAGCGCGATGCTCCCGCGCATGCCCACCAAGGAGGCCTCCGCCGCGCTCGCGCGGCTGCTCAGCGCGGTGGCGTGGTGGGTGCGCAGCGGCGGGCGCTTCGCCGTCGGCGGCGGCGCCGTGGCGGGGCCCGTCGGCGCCCTCGCCGCGCAGTGGCTGCGGGGGGAGGGGATCACCGCGGCGCCGATGATCCCGACGGCGGCGCTGCACGTCGCGGGCTCCTGCCTGCCCGACTGGCTCGCACCCGACACCGACGAGGAGCTGCTCGCCCTCGTCGACGAGACCATCAGTCACGACGGCACCCGCGCCATCGCCTTCACCGACCGGCGCATCCTCACCAACGGCGGCTCCGCCCCGCTCCAGATCCCGTACGGGGCGATCCAGTCCGTCGAGGTCTTCAAGGGGATGATCTCGCCGTCGCTCAAGCTGGTGGTCGGCGGCCAGCGGGTGGAGCTCAGCACCGTCGCCTCCCACGAGGCCGCGCAGGGGATGGGGGCCTTCCTCCACAACCTCCTCCAGCTGCCGCCAGAGTACCGCCGCGCGATGCCCCCGTCGCCGCCCGGCGCGGACGACCCCACCGGCGCCCTCGCGTCGCTGCGCGCCCTCGCCTGGCCCGACCCGCGGGTGTCCACCCTCTTCGAGCTGGTGCACGCCGCGCACGCGCGGGGCGACGTCCCGCTGGAGGCCGCGCGCGACCTCGTGGTGCGCACGCGGCTGCTCCAGCAGGCGGTGCGCCACGGGCACGCGCGCCACGCCGGCGCGAGCGTGTCGCCGCTCTCGGTGTACGACCTCGATTTCCTCCTGTGGCAGTGCCTCGGGCACCCCGTGCGGCAGCAGGTGATCCCCGGCGGCAAGGCGCTGGAGTACGACCTGCGCACGGGCGGCGGCAGCGGCCGGATGATCGCGTCGAGCGTGGTGGGCCTCGCCATGCTGGCGGTGGTGGGCTTCGGCTGGGTGGGCGGCGGCGGGAGCCGCTCGCAGCAGGTGTTCGCGCGCATCGCCGAGGCGCCCTGCGGGGCGTACTTCACCCTCACCGACGCCTCGGGGCGCTCGCTCGCGGAGCCCGAGCCGAAGATCTACGGCGCGCTGTCCGCGGCCTTCGCCGACGCCGCCGCGGAGACCCTGCTCCGGCGGGCGCTCTTCGGGTGGAACCTCCACGCGGCCGAGCTCCACGCGCAGCCCGTCGCGGCGCTGGAGCAGCGCATCGGGGCGCTGCTGGGCCGCGCCGACGCCGGGGTGTTCGTGCGCCGCGACGGGCTCGGCGGGGCGACCGGGTGAGCGCCTCGACCCTCACCCCGGCGCAGGCCCTCGACCGCGCCCGCAAGCTGCTGGCGCTGGCCACCTCGCCCAACGTGCACGAGGCCGCCGCGGCCGCCGCGCAGGCGCAGGCGCTCATCACCCGCCACCGCCTGGAGTCCTGGCTCGACGCCGCGACCGGCGCCGCGGTCGACCCCGACCCCATCGTCGACGCGCGGACGGAGCCCCTCGACGTGGCCCGCCGGCAGCGCCCCTGGAAGGTCGCCCTCGCGGGCGCGCTCGCGGAGGCCAACGGCTGCCTCGCGTACACCCTGGACACCCCCGAGGGCGAGGCCATCGTGCTGGCGGGGCGCGCCCGCGACCGGGCCGCCGTCGCCGCCCTCTGGGCGTGGCTGCTGCGGCGGGTCGAGTGGCTCTCCGCCACGCACGGGGCCAACCGCCCGCGGCGCTGGCACGAGGCCTTCCGGGTGGGCGCCGTCGACGCCATCGCCGAGCGGCTGCGGGCCACCACCGCGGCGGCGCATGACGCGACCGAGGGGGCGGCGCTCGCGGTCATCGACCGGGCCCTGGAGGTCGAGCGCGAGGCCCTGGAGCGCTTCGCCGAGGAGCACCTGCGCCTCGGGCGGGGGCGGTCGCTGCGGGTCGACGCCGCGGCGTGGCGCCGGGGGCGCGCGGCGGGCGCGGAGCTCAAGCTCCCGTAGCGGGCGCGCGTGATAGCGTGCGCCGCGTCGGCCGCGACGCCGATCCACCACAGGAGCCCCGACACTGCCATGACCGAGACCCTCACCGACACCGAGCGCCTGACCTTCGGCGCGCTGCTGCGCACCCTCATCCGCCTCGACGGATACACCACGCCCGAGGAGCAGGCGGTGGTGCACAACGTCGCCCGCGACCTGCTCCCGGTGGAGCCCGGCGCGGACGTGGGCGACGCGCTCGCGGCGCTGCTCGAGCGCTCGGCGGAGCGCTACCGCGACGACGAGTCGGTGCGCGCCGCCGCCGAGGCGGTCACCCGCCCGGAGGCCCGCGACGCCATCTACGGCGCCCTCTACGAGATCTCCTCGTCGGGCACGATCACCTCCGTCGAGTCGCAGCTCCTCGACTGGCTCGCCGAGCGCTGGAACATCCGCATCAGCGAGGTCGACGCGCCCGCGGGCTGAGCCGCAGGTTCCTAGATCCGCGGCGCCCGGGCGAGGTGCCGGCCGAAGGCCAGCATCACGAGCTTGTGGAAGGGCGCCTGCGTGAGGGTGTAGACGGGCCACGGCAGCCGCGGCTCGAAGTCGTGGATGGCCGCGAGCAGCACGGTCCCGTCGAGCACCTGGCGCAGCTCGAAGCGGGCGCGCTTCGTCGGCCTCGCGAGCGCGCCGCCGGTGACGTAGAAGAGCTGCCGGTCGGGCGTCGAGCGCGCCGGGGCGGGGGTGAGCTCGAGCAGCACCCCGACCCCGACGAAGCGGAAGCGGCACACCCGCGCGGCGTCGACGTCGACGCGCAGCAGCCCCCGGAAGAAGGTGGGCAGCCAGCGGACGTACTCCTCCGCCGCCCAGGCGGCGTCGCGGCCCGGAGGGAGCCTCATGCGCTGCACCGAGCGCACGCGCCGCGCGGCCCGCGGAGAGCTCGGACGAAACGCGATCGGCGCGCGGGGCGGCGGCGACGACGAGGGGGCGGGCGCGAGGGCGAGCTCGAGGGCGGCGCGGGCGCCCAGGCCGGGGAGCCCGGCCATCGCCTGGAGGCGCCGGTCGCCCGCCACCATCTCGTGCTCCAGGCTCTCGACCAGCGGGCCGACGAGGTCGAGGGGCGCGCCGGTGATGAGCCGCACCCACAGCCGCGAGAGCCCCACCGTGAGGAAGGGCACGGGGTACATCGCCCGCCGGTGGCCGAGCAGCGCGCCGGTCAGCCCGAGCAGCTCGCGGTAGTTGAGGACGTCGGGCGATCCGACGTCGTAGTTCTGGCCGAAGCAGGCCTCGCGGCCGAGGACGTAGCGCAGCAGCGACACCACGTCGGCGAGGGCGATAGGCTGCATGCGGGTGGAGGTCCACACCGGGCAGAGCATCGCGGGCAGGCGCTCGACGAGGCGCCGCAGCATCTCGAAGGACGATCCCCCGGGGCCGATGACCAGCCCCGCCCGCAGGGTGGTCACGGGCACGCCGCAGCCCTCCAGGGCCTGCTCGACCTCCAGGCGGCTCGCGAGGTGCGCCGAGAGGTGCTCGCCCGCGGGCGTGAGGCCGCCGAGGTACACGATCTGCCGGGCGCCGGCCTTGCGGGCGGCGCGGGCGAAGTTGTCGGCGCACACGAGGTCGAAGTCCCGGAAGCTGCCCTGCGTGAGGTGCGCCGAGGGCATCATGCTGTGCACGAGGTAGACGGCGAGCTCGGCGCCCTCCAGGGCGCGCTCGGCGTCGAGGAGGGAGAAGAGGTCGCACGCGCGCCACGCGGCGACGTCGGCGTCGGGCTCGCGGGCGCCGCGCGAGAGCCCCACGACGTGGTGGTCGGGCGCGAGCGCGTGGGCGAGGGCGCGGCCGACGAAGCCGGTGGCGCCGGCGATCACCACCGTGGGTCTCGGAGCAGCGGGCTCGGTGGTCATCATCCGGTGGGATGCACCCTGGGATGGCAGGCGGTCACGCGCCGCGCGACGATTGCCTCGCCACGAGCCCGGCGACCTTGGCCCCGCCGAGGGCGGTGGCCAGCGTGCTCTGCCCTGGAAACACCGAGTCCCCGACCATCCACAGCCCCGGCCGCACCGGCCTCGGGAACATCCCCTGGTAGCAGCCGATGCCCCGCACCCGGGGCGCGCCGCCGACGTAGCCGCCGGGGCGCCCGACGAAGCGCGCGAAGGTGCGGGGCGACGCGGTGAGCCGGTGCACCGTCGCGGCGTCGAGCTCCGGCGCGCGGCGCCCGATGGTGCGCGCCATCGCGGACTGCACCGCGGCGATGTACCCGCCCTGCGCGTCGGGGGTCATCGCCAGGAGCTTCGCCATCGGGACGTGCGTCGAGGCGGTGACGGTGCGAGCGCCGCCGGGACCTCGCGCCTCGTCGGCCCCGCTGATGGAGCAGAACACATGGTTGCCCTCGATGAAGGCCGCGCCCGGATCGTCGACCAGCTCGATGTGGTGGGCCTCGGCGCGCACCTTCGCGTCGCGCGCGAGCCCGAGGTAGAGCATCGCCGCGCCCCAGCCCCCCTCGACGCGCCGGGTGAGCCCGTCGAGCTCGCGGGCCTCGTCGCCGAGCAGCCCCCGCAGCGCCTGCGGGATGACGTTGGCGATCACCTGGCGGGCGGTGAACTCGCCGCGCCGCGTGCGCACCCGCCACCCGTCGGCGACGGGCGTGAGGGCCTTCACCGACTCGCTGAGGCGCACCTCCGCGCCGAGCGCGCGGGCGGCGTCGAGCATGGCCGTGGCGAGCACGCCGATGCCGCCGTGGACGTGGCGCGTGCCGCGGAAGTAGTAGTCCATCGTGGCGAGGGCGAAGGGGGCCTCGGCCTCGGCGGCGGAGGTCTGCACGGTGATCTGCGAGACGGCGTCGAGGTAGACGCGCAGCGGCTCGAAGCCATCGAGGCCGTGGGCGGCGACGAGGTCGGCGAGGCTGCGGTTGATCCACGGGGCGAGCGGGAGGTAGCGGGGCGAGCGGGCGATGTGGGTGAGCAGCTCGCGCGCGCCGAAGGGCGGGAGCAGGGCGGGGTCGTCGAAGAGCGACCAGAGGGCGCCCGCGAGGGACGACTGCCGGGCGAAGAAGCCCGCGAGGCGGTCGCGGGGCGCGCCGGGAAACTCGCCGAGGCGGGCGATGAGGTCGTCGCGGCGGGCGGTGATGGGGAGGGTCCAGCCGGGGGTGCGGAGCTCGACGATGGGGTCGGGGACGAGGGTGGTGACCGGGAGCTGGTGGCGGTCGATCCAGCGGGCGAAGAGCTGTCCCTCGTCGAAGCCCGAGAAGAGGGTGGCGCCGCTCTCGAAGCGCCAGCCGCCGCGGGTGAAGGTGGAGGCGCACCCGCCGGGGTACTTGAGGGCCTCGAGCACGACGACGCGGGCGCCCTGCTCGGCGAGGGTGAGGGCCGCGCCGAGACCGCCGAAGCCTGCTCCGACGATGGCGCAGTCGTAGATCACTCCGCCCGATGGGATGCTCCCGGGGAGGGGGGTGGTTTTCAGTCGACGTCGATGGCGCGGAGGGTGAGGTCTTCGAGGGTGACGTAGCGGAGCGCGGCCTCGTGGGTGGCGGTGAGGCGCACCGGCGGCGCGACGCCGGCCTCGAGGGCCTCGCGCCAGCGCAGCGCGCAGATGCACCAGCAGTCGCCGGGCTTGAGGCCCTGGAAGCCGTACTCGCGCCGCGGGGTCGAGAGGTCGTTGCCCACGGACTGGCTGAACGCGAGAAACTCCGCGGTGACCCGCGTGCAGATGACGTGGCGGCCCTGGTCGTGGTCGTCGGTGCGGCAGCAGCCGTCGCGGAAGAAGCCCGTCTTGGGGTCGTGGGAGCAGTCCTCGAGCGGTCCGCCGAGGACGTTCTTCGGGGAGTCGGAGTCGGTCGTGGGGTCGGGCATGGTGGCGCCGACGATAGCGCGGATGCGCGGCCGGGTATCGGGGCGACCGTCAGGGCTCGCGCAGCAGCGCCCGGATGCGCTCGATCTGCGCCGCGTCGACAGCGGGCGCCGCGCCGAGGCGCTCGCGGGCGCCGTGCACCACGCCCGAGTACCTCCCCCCGAAGCGCTCGCACACGCTGCATCCCCGGAGGTGGGCGTCGATGCGGCCGGTCTCGGACGCGGAGGTGTCGCCGTCGACGTAGTCGCCGAGGCGCGCGAGCACGGCGCTGCACGTCATCCCACCGACCTCGCGCTCGTTCTCCACGACGCCTCCCTCGCTCGCCCGCAGCGCCGCGAGCAGCCGCAGCCGCGCGCGGTGCAGCCTGCTCTTCATCGCGGGCAGCGCCAGCGACAGCAGCCCGGCGACGGTGTCTCCCGCCAGGCCCTCCAGGTCGCGCAGCACGATGATCTCCCGGTCCGCGGGGCGGAGCGACGCCAGGGCGCCCGCCAGCCGCTCGGCCTGCTCGGCGCGCGCGAGCGCCTCGTCGGGGAGCGGGTGACCCCAGCCCGCCTCGAAGCCGAGCGCCATCAGCGGCCCGTCGTCGACGTACTCCGTGGGCTGGTGCCGGGGGCGGCGCGCGCGGCGGGCCTCGTTGCGCGCGATGGCGAAGAGCCAGGTGCGCACCGGGGCCACGTCGCTGCGGTAGGTGCCCGCGGCCCGGAAGGCCTGGAGGAAGGCCTCCTGCGCGACGTCGTCGGCGGTGGCGTCGTCGGGGGCCATCGCCCGCGCGAGGCGCACGACGGCGGGCGCGTGACGATCGACGACGGCCGCGAAGGCGTCGCGGTCTCCCCCGGCGGCGCGGACGATCAGCTCATTGTCTTCGAGGACGGTTGGATCGGGCATGTGGAGAAGCCCAGTACGGTGTAGATCGGGCAGCTCCCGATCAGGCCGGTGGCGAGGGGCACGAGCCCCAGGAGCCCCCATAGCGTGTGGGGGCCGACGAAGACCAGGGACAAGAGGGCGAGGCCGACGACGACGCGCAGCGCGCGCTCGATCTGGTGTTCGTTGCGGGGAAGGATCTTCGACATGGTGGACTCCATCGGTGGGCGGCGCGGCCACTCGGCCCGCTGCTCACACACCAGCCCATAGGCGCGAGCCAGCCGGAGGATTCACCGCCCCGACGATTTCCTGCGCCGGGGGCGCTCGATGGGTGCGCAGACCTCACCCCCGCTGCCGCGCGCCCCTCTCCATGAATGGTTCACTTCGGGACACATCTCCCGGAACGGCTTGTTTTCAGGCACTTTGCGCCGGTGCAAGCCATGGCGCGTCGCCGGGGTTCGGGCGTTGGCCCTCACCCCGGGCAATAACAAGGGGCGCCCCGGACGGGTCCGGGGCTTACCGGACAGGAACGCGCTCGACCTTCCGGAAGGTGCAGCGATGATCCGTTGATTGCAGGGAATCGGCGTCCCTG
>JAUSAZ010000207.1 GCA_030652255.1 Myxococcales bacterium
TGAAGCGGGCGCCCGATCGCCCGACACCACCGCTCAGACTAGAGCGGTGGCCTGACGAGTTGGGTACGCGCCTGCGCGAGCCCCCACCCATGCCCTCCCCCACGACTTATCGCTGCCCTCATCGTGCGTAGAGCGCTTGCAGGCTGCGGGCTCCGAGCTACCCGCACCACTTCACGCGCCCGGCTGCCGCGGGTTGAACCCCACGGCAGCCAAGGGAAAGCCCGCGGCGGGCTGGTCACTGTGCCTGGACATCGGACAGGCCGCTTGCGGCCTTCCCCTTGGCTGCCGTGGGTTTCAACCCGCGGCAGCCGGGCACGTGAAGTTCTGCGGGTAGCTCGGAGCCCGCAGCCTGCAAGTGCTCTACGCACGATGAGGGCAGCGATAAGTCGTGGGGGAGGGCATGGGTGGGGGCTCGCGCAGGCGCGTACCCAACTCGTCAGGCCACCGCTCTAGTCTGAGCGGTGGTGTCGGGCGATCGGGCGCCCGCTTCACTCCCGCGCGGTGGCGTCTTCCAGTAGCAATACGCCCAGCGTCAGGGCCACCGCCCGCAGCGCGTCGACCGAGCCCGCGGCGGTGGGCGCGCCGAAGCCCGCGAGCAGCACCGCGACCCAGCCCAGGGCCCGGCGCAGCCCGGCGCCGCGGTCGGCGCGCTGGGTCGAGAGCGACACCATCGCGGCGGTCACGAGCCCGCTGAAGAGCAGGGTGTAGACCGCCACTGCGAGCCGCGTCGGGTGCGCCACGACCGAGCCGCCCACGAGGTCGAAGCGGGCGCCGAAGGCCTGCTGCGCGATGAGCGCCGTGCTGCGCGGCAGGTTGATGGGCAGCGTGCCGGTGACCAGCGTGAGCGCCGCGGGCAGCGCCGTGAAGGGCAGCACCCGCGCGAAGCCCACCTTGCGCACGGCCCCCACGAAGGCGGCGAGCACGGCCGCTGCCACGCCCGCGAAGGCGATGCCCTCGGCGAAGGCCCCGAAGCGGTCGAGGCCCCGGGCGGTCGCCGAGCCCGTCGGGAAGGCCAGGCGCATCGGCGGACCGAAGAGCTCGCAGAGCTCGCCCACCAGCAGCAGGGCCAGCGGGAGGGCGTGCAGCCGGGCCCCGCGGGTGAGCAGCGCGCGCACCGCGCCGATGCCGCAGGCCATGAGCAGCGTGACCGCGGTGCCCAGGATGGTGAAGCTCTGGAGGCGCCGCGAGGGCTCGCCCAGCATCGCCGCCACGACGAACACCGACATCGGCACGAGCAGCAGCGCCCGCAGCGCGCGCACCACGACCGGGAGCGGCGACGACCACACCACCCGCTGCGCCGCGATGAGCCCGAGCAGGGCGCCCGCGACGACCGCGAAGATGCCCGCCCACGCCACCGCGGGCCGGTCGCGCGCCACCTGCTGGAACATCCGCGTCGCCACGAAGCCCGCGGCCAGCAGCACCACCGCGTAGCCCGCGGGGAAGATGTCCCTCAGCCCCTCGACGGGCTCGGGTGCCTCGACGGGCTCCGGGGTCTCGACGGGCTCCATGGCCTCGACGGGCTCGCTCACGCGGCCACCGCCTTGCGGAGTCGGCGCAGGTAGCTCCGCGCGACGGACTCCGGATCGAGACGCAGGGTCTTGGCGAGTTCGATCACGAAGCCGCGGGTGTACACCGCCGGGGGCAGCACCTTGTAGTCCTCCTCTTCGAGCGCGCGCAGGTGGTGCATGGGGATGCGGGTGCGCGCCGCCACGTCGCGCAGCTCGATGCCCCGCGCCTCCCGCAGCGACCGCAGGAACTCCCCGCTGTACTCCGTGTCCGTGGTGATCTCGGGCTCCGGGCCCTTCGCCGCGGGCGCCTCTTCGGGCTCCTCGGGGGCGACGCCGCCGTGGCCCGCGAAGGGGTCCGACGGCGCGATGGAGAGGTCGTAGGGGCGCCGCCGCGACGGGTCGAGCAGCACGTCGCGGGCCTCCTCGATGCGCGCCACCATGCCCGACACCTCCTCCTCGGTGAGCAGCCCGGAGAGCGCGAGGCTGTCCGCCGCGTAGATCTCCCTCGCGCGACGGTACGCCCGGCGCACCTCCTCGTCGCTGGCCCCGCGGTCGAGCGCGAGGGCCTCGTAGTGCGACGGGGCCGCGGGCAGGCCCGCCTCGCCGATGGCGGTGGGCGGCCGCATCGTGTCGGGCGACAGCAGCCGCCGGGCGATGCGCTCCAGGTTGCGGCTGGCCTTCGCCGCGGGGCTGTCGATCAACAGCGGCCGACGCCGCCGGGCCGCCATGTACACCGCGTCGTCGAACTCCACCCCCCCGACGGACTCCACCGCCCCCACCAGCGGGCGCACCGCCACCCGGGCCATCGCCTCGCCGAGGTCGAGGTCGGCCCGGGAGCGCGACTGGTTGACCACCAGGCGCACCCGCAGCGCCGCGGCCTCCTCCCAGGCCACCGCGGCGATCTCCGCCGAGCGCGCGGCCAGCAGCCGCGCGAGCTGCGCCGGCACCGGCGGACCGCCCGCCTCGACCAGCAGCGCCCGCAGCAGCTCGAGGCCCACGTCGTCGCCGAGGTCGAGCAGCCGGCGGCGCATCCGCCGGGCGTAGGCGTGGCGCACGAAGCGGTACACCGCCTCGACGGCCACGGGCTCCGGGGTGCACACGGTGAGCATCACGTCGGCGGAGAGCATCCCGTCGACCACGCGCGGCGACACGCCGCCGCCGAGGTCGAGCACGCAGACGTCCGCCTCGGAGGCCCGGAGCAGCGAGCGAGGGTCGCTCGTCGCCCGCGCCCGGTGGGGACCGAGCTCGCTGCTCACCTCCAGGAGCCGCACGTTGGGCACCACCGTCTCGTGGCCACGCGCCACGAAGCTGGAGGGCAGCCACGGCGGGGCCGAGCCGACCTCCGGCGCCACGCCGAAGCAGCGGCCCAGGGTGGCGGCGCGCGGCGCGGCGTCGACCAGCAGCACCTTGCGCCCGAGCTGCGCCAGGAAGGTCGCCACGCTCACCGCCACCAGCGAGTGGCCGACCCCCCCCTTGGCCCCGCCGACGGCGATGACCCGAGGGATCCCGTGGGGGTTGGGGTTCTCGATCACGCGGCGGTCATACCATGGCCGCGGGGGGTGTCAGCGCCACCGTTCGCAGCGCAGGAGATCGTCGGTGGTGAGGGTGAACCCGTCGTTCTCGGCGCACACGGCCACCCCCGGGAGCACGCACTCCTCGCCGTGGGCGTCTACGAGGCGCAGGTCGCGCGGGGCGCAGCCGTCGAGGCGCAGCGTGCGGTCCTGGCCCGCGCGCAGGGGCTCCGGGGCCAGGGCTTCGGGCCCCCATGGGCGCCGCGGCGACGCCCGCAGGCTGAGCCCGTGCACGTCGAAGCGCGACCGGTTGCGCACCGTCACCGCCACCCCCGTGGCCTCGCGCGCGGAGCTCCCCCGCACCCGCGCCGGGGCCGCGGCGCACCCTGCCCCCAGCCCGAGGCACCCCAGCAGCACCGCTCGCTTCACCATCACGGCAGCGACTCTACTTCCCCGCCTGGGATTCGGAGTAGGTGGTGCGCATCTCGTGGGTCGGGCTCTGGGTATGTTGCGGCGGCGGGCGGGTACGTTGCGGCGGCGGGCGGGGTGGACCGCGGGGTCGGCGGCGTGGGCGCCGAAGGTGCGCGCCCAGCCCATCGCGCCCCGGAAGGTCTCGGCGGCGCGGGTGGTGGTGCCGCGGGCGCGGCAGGCATCGGCGTCGTGGTGCGCGTGGAGCGCGGCGGCGGTCTCGGCGGCGAGGGCGGGAAACTGCTGACGAATGGCGGCGAGCTGGCGGAGCTCGCCGGGGACGTCAGGCAGCGCCGGCTGGGCGGAAGGCTCGCGGGTGGTGGCAGGGGAGGTACGGGTGGGTTTGCGTGACTTGCGGGCAGTGCTCCTGGGGGACGACCGCAGCGATGAGCGCCTCGGAGAGGCCACGGGATTGCGGCCTGGGACGCCCCGAAGAACGACTCGAGCGTCTGCGCCCGATCCGTCGAGTCGAGCGAGGAGGCAAGCCGCGGGTCGGCCGACGGGCGGGATGCAGACGCTCGGGTCGTTCTTCGGGGCGTCCTTGGGGTGTCGCGGCGCGCAGGGCGGGGAGCTGACCCCCTGCCGCACACGGCTCGTCTTCGGGGGATGGGAGAGCCGACCCGGCACCCTCGCTGGCACGATTTCGCGCGAGATTACGGAACGTCCCTTATCCGAAGAAGCCCGCCACGCGGCCCCGCGCGGATGCGCCCCGGACGCCGCCCTGGCTCAGGGTTCAGCGCAATAGGGCCAGCCAAACCAGCCCTCGCACTGCCCTGCGCCCCAGGTGTATCGCTCCCTCTCGGCCAGGAACTCATAGTCATACCCATTCGCAACGACATAGGTGACCGACGATCCGCTAGCCTCCTGTCGACGCAGGCACACGGCTGCGGGCGTCGAACTCCTCACATGCTCCATGCAACCGAGCAGCACCCTCTCGAGGCACTGCTCGGCGGCGTGCGGCTTGGCGCCGTAAAGTGTCTGGCAACGAACACCGTCGCGCCGCGCGACGCAATCCCCCCCGCTCAGATAACATCCGGGAGTCGAGAAGAAGTCGATGCCACTGTCGCTCCCGACGGGTCGATCGACGTCGCCTGGGAACGCCGTCTGCCTATCAAGTTCCCCGGCGTCGGTCGCACCATCTACTGCGAGCGGAGCGTCCGCGAAGACGCCATCGGATGGCGCTCTGGCGTCATCCGGCCGCCCAGTTGTCGATTCGACGCAAGCGGAGGTGCAGGACACAAACAGGAGGACTTTCTGGTAGTTCATCGGCTGGCTGGCTCCTTCAGTGATTGCTCGGATTGCCGCCGTGGAAGTAATCGGCCACATACACATCGCGGGTGCGAGGTTGGCTGCCCGGAATCGGGTTCGCAGACCCAACGGGGATGTCGAAGACGCGGACCCTCCCCTCAAGGCATCGCGATCTCGTGGGCAGGACGATCTGTGTGTGAGACAGGCTCAGCCGCTTCCTGATGTCGAATGAGTAGTCCGATGAGACCGACACCGGCCCCCCCGGCGCACAGGTGTCCCACACCTCGAGGACGATGTCAGCAACAGGTATCGTCGTGCCCGAGCCCGACGTCGACGGCTCAACCCAGGTCATCGCGCTCTTCCACTGCTGGACGTTGACATCCTCGGCCCCTCCATCCCAAACCGGGAACCTCAACTCCTCCCCCGGGCCCAGTCGTGCGACGTGCCACCCCCACCCCCACGGAGACACCATGTCGCCCACGATCGGGGCGTGAGCATGCAATCGACCCGCCCCCGACTGGAGATCCATCCCGTACGGGAGTTGGCCACCGTACCAGTCCTGAAACCCGTCCCCCAAGAGGATCATGTTCACCAACAGGGTACGGGCGTCGTTCAGGTTCCACCCGATCGTGTTAAACGATTCGCGCAACAGCCCCGCGGCGGCCGCCACTGCCGGCGCGGCGTACGAGGTACCCGCGATTGCTGTAGTCGCGAAGTCGTGCAACCCTGGCGTGTACTCATACATCCAGATGGCAGGCGCCGAGATATCGGCGATCGCGAAGGTCTGTCGACCAGAGCTCGTGGTCAGAACGCTCATCCCGCCACGACTGCTGTCGGGCCAGATCAAGGAGGTGTCGTAGTTCGCGGTCGAAGTAGTGTTCAGTCCCGCGACCGCCAGGGTGTTTCGGTTCATCGCCGGGTAGTTGGCCAGGCACCGCCCCATGGAGCGGCCATCGTTGCCGATGGCCGCGACGAGGAGCACACCCGCCTGAGTCGCGTTCTCGATCGACTGGTTTGCCGTGCCCGAGTTGGAGTCCAAGTGGCAGCCTAGCGGATCGCTCGACACGCCGATGGAAAAGTTCGCCACGTCGATCCCATCGACGATCAGCTGATCGATGGCGACCGATAGAGACCACGAGCTGCCCGCAACCCTGTAGTAGTAGAGGTCACCCTCGGTCGCGATCCCGCTGCGTTGAGTTCGGTCGAACGCGCTCAGTCCACTGTAGTTATAGTTTTCGACGTTCCCGAAGAGCACGCGTGCGACTCGGTTGCTGTGAGTGACGGTGTTTCCCGTTGGCCATGTCGACACGGCACCCGAGTAGACGATGCAGGAGGTTCCCAGGCAGTCGTTCGCCTTTTTCCACCGATTCTGCTGGACCCAGGGGAAATAGGAGGTCGTCCGCAGATAGCCGTCGTGGCTCCACGACGGCCAGTTGTTGGTGGCAAGGGGGAGGTTCTGGTTCTCAAGATCCACAATGGCAAATCGGATCCTTGAGTCAACGTTTCGACCTGGTCCGTTTCCGAGAATACCGTTGCTCTGGAAGGTGCTGGTACGCATGCCCGCACGGGCTTGAGCACCCCCGTACTGGGCAATCGTCCCCCTTGGCTCGTCCCGTTGAATCGAGCGCACCCGTGGCCACCCGGCCACATCGTTCGCCAGCCGCGCCGGAATCACTGCGCGCACGATTGCGCTGAGATCGCCGGCGGCGACATCGCGTGCACCCACGGCCTCCAGGCGGGCGACCACCGAACCAGTTGCTGTGCGCACCTGCTCGCGCCGGAGTTCGAGGAGTTCATTCCGGCGGGGGGTGCCTCCGTCCGCACGGCCAAGCGAGCGCCAGTCGAACGTCGGCGACTCGACTTCAATGAGTACGCTCGTAGGGGCGTTCGGCTCAAGTTCACGGAGCCGAAGGAGTTGTCGCTCCGACGAAGACAGGACGGGTCCCAGCCACGCCGCTTGCGTTCTGACGCCTCTTGCCAGCAGCGCTGGATCCGGCGCGAGGTCCCGCACGATCGAGCGCGCCGGCATCCCTCCACGGGGCGGTTGCAGCGTGGTCTCGCCGGTCGGCACCCCTACCAGTCCATCCGTCGGTTCGCCGTCTCGATCGACCACGAACGCTCCCCTCCCAACGAGTTGGGTCGACGCCAGATGCGTCGAGCCGATGGCATTGTCTCCCCCACCACATCCTGCCGATAGGCACGTGAGGAGGCTTAATGCGCCGAACCTCCACCACTGGATGTTATCCCCTAGATTGAGGGCATCTATTGCCATTGGGATATCCATCGTCGATTTGATCATTCCTAGATCCTGTACTTCGGTTGAGTTAGCGCGTCAAGCGCGCGGAGGGAAGGTTTGGCCAATTACGCCAAGTACGCGTAGCACCCGCTCTCGCGAGCGTTGGCATGAGCCTCCGGGACGTCGCCTTGGATCGCGAGCGAGGCGGCGTGCAGGACGCCCACGACCGCGTTGGCCAGCGAGAGCACGCGCTGGGCGTACAGGTCGTCCCCCAAGAGGTCCTCGACGAACTGGTGAACCGAGGCCGGGTCGAGGCCCTGGGGGCGAGCGCGGCGGGACTTCGGAGACGTGAAGGGCGCGGCCATGCGCCGCTCCTACTACATCGTGAAATCCAGCGAAATCCGAGGGGATGCCTCAGACCGCACCCACCTGCGATCAGCATGAGAGGCAGACCCGGGCAAGGACGCAGAACGCAACCCTTGCAACCTGGCTACAATTGGCATATCTCTCCAGCCGTCATGTCAATCCAGATGTGACATGGGGGATGCCAATCATGACTGGGACGAGCGGGCGGGGCGCACGGTGGGTAAGGGTCGGTGGGGTCGCACTGCTGTCAATAACAATGGGATATCGTCGGGTCGACTGTAATGCCAGTTCCCGGCGGACGCTCCAGGGCGTCGGCAGCACTGAGTTTCCCGGCGAACTACAGACCTTTGCCGACGCAATTACCTCCGAGGTGACCTCCGGGACGAACAACATCTCGCTTCAAACAGTGGACATCAAGAGTGACCCGCAGAGCCGTTTGTATGTTCTCAACCGCGACCCGCAGGCGTTCGTCGTCGGCAGTCCCCCGAGCGTCTGCTGGGACGGCGTCACATTCAGCCCCTACAACCTCGGCACCGCGACTGGCACTAGCGCGCCGCTGACCTTCTTCAACGCCGGCAGCCAGTGTTTCGGCAACCCGCCGGACCAAACGTTCTCGCCGGTCAATTACGCATACTACCGAACCTGTCCTGCCGTGTTCAATTGCCCGAATTCCGGCTTCTGCCAGCAACGTGGCTGCGGTTGCGACCTCGACCAGATGTTTATTGCGCCCGTATTCGACCCGGCCACGCAGCAGACCGTCAATGTGCTGCAGGCCTCTCAGCCGTCAGCCTGCGGCTGCTCGCCTCAGGTGCCATTGCAGTGTTTCGCAAGTTTGGGTTGGCCGAACGCCAACGCCGTCAACCTGTACTCGGACTGGCAGAGCTCTCCGCCGGCGGCGTGGAACTTCCCAGCCTACTCTTACAACCGACCGAACTACCTCAGCACCGACACGGCGAGCCGGTGGGCGCGCATCCCCTATCGAGAGCAGGGCGACGGCGGCGTCGAGCGCGTCCAGTTGCGGTACCGCGGCCCATACCCGCTTTCCAATGGGCAACCGGACTACACTCTGTGGTCACCGAGTGCGGGTCCCCCATCATGGGGCAACCGCGCATTTCGCAATTACGACATCGGATATTGCAACGCCACCCTCTCGTGGCCGGCGGTTGCCACGCTGGTGGCCGAAACACAGAACACCGTCCTGCGCGGGGCGCTGGCCAACCAAGCGCTGCCCGAATTGTGGCAGCCGACGAATGGCAGCCAGTGCCCCTTCTACGGTCAAATCAGCAGCACATGGGCGCGTGTCGCCCTAACACCGACCCTGGCCACGGGGTCGACGCTAGACGCCTCGACCCAGTCTAGGATTCAATTCAACGACGGCATCAACCTCCGACTGCGGCACTCGTACTTTCACGGCACGATCAACGCAGAGTACCCGGCCGTTTACCGCGAGGGGGAGGTCTTCGCCAGCGTGGGCATGGGTGTCGCGCCGTTGTCCATCGGCGGCGGTATGCAGTTCCAGGCTACGCAGCGCTCGGTGTCTGGCAACGGCTGGTCGCAGGAGTCCGAACGGATGCGGCCCATGGGATGGGACATGGCGCGGTACCTGTCGGGCCAGTCCCTGCTCGGCTACTCCGGGGCACCAGCGGTCTCCGGCAAGAATACGATCCAGTACGTCGGGTCGTGCGGCCCCAACATCCCGTCATTCAACACCGCACTCCGCGACAGCGTAAACACCGCACTCGACGGTTCCCTACTGTTCTTCTGGCGCTTGCCAAACGAGCGCAACTCGTATGGGCAGTGCGTCGCGACCTCGGTGCCAACCGTGCGGTGCTCTACGCCCGTCACCGCCACGGCCGTCCGGAGCGGGACTGCGCCCGCCTCCTCTGAGTGCGCTGCCGCGCTGGACGCCATCCTGGCTAGTGGATCGCTCTCGCCCTACGCCAGCCATCCCCTTTTTGCTTCGCTGCGCCAGGCGGGCGTGACGGGCGCGGTGATGATGTCCCCGCCCGGTTCCGGCTGCTACTCCGTGGACTCGCTACCGCTGTCGTTCCGCAGTGAGGTGCGCAGCACGGTCAGCGGCGTCGGCGCTGGGGTCTGCGTCACCCGCCTGGTGCCCACGCGTCTGAATGTCATGCCCGATCAACTGCAGTTCGTCCTGGCTGACACGACGAGCACGGCTGACCGCTTTCTTGCCATCGATCGGATCGCAACCGCAGTGGATGCGTGGGTAGCCCAGGCGCAGGGGCGTCTCACCCCTCCTCTCGTCCGTCTCGATTGTGACCCCACGCCCTACGTGGCGCCATTCGCTGAGCCGTTTCCGATGTTGGGCCATGATGCCCAGGGCAACCCCGAGATTGGTGAGCTGAACGGCATCCCGACGATCGCGGGAGACGAGACCTACTGTCTCAACGCCACGAGTTGCGCTAGGACGACCTCGGCTGGTAACCTGTATTCTGAATGCAGCTTCCCGAATTGAAGCCTCGAGATCGGCACCCACTCCCCGCGCGATGCCTGCTGATCCTGGCGCTGACGTCGGCCGCGTGCGCGGATGCCGTGCGCGGTCACGGGGACGCGAGCGACGGGTCGGCCTGCATCAACGTGTCGTGCCTCGATCGGCCAGCGCCCCTAGATCGTCAAGACTCTACGGACTCGGCAAGGGCTCAAGACTCCGCCGATGGGGTCTCCCGCGATGGCCCCATCGGCGACGCGCCCTCGGACGTCGGGCCACGCGCCGATGCGCCGGACGGGGGGGCGTGCTCCCGCGTCGGCGAGCCCTGCGCCTCGACGGAGAGTTGCCAGGCCGATTGCAGCGACGCGATCTGCGCGCCGTGGCTCTCCTTCGAAGCGGGCAAGTCGGTCGTAGGGAGCTTCTGTCAGGCGCCGCCCTTCTGCAGCGCGGGCGATGGCAGCACCGGATGCCCGATCGGCTCGGTCTGCGTCGCGCACCGCCTCCCGGTCGGCGGGGTTCCGCAGGGCGTCGGTTGTCTGCCTGCGGCGACGTGCGTGTCATTGATCGAGCGCTACGGAGACCGCTCGGGCAACGTGTTTAGTGATCAGTGCTGGTACACCGACGGCACGCGGGCTCGAACGGGGGCTCTCCCGCAGGCCCGCTGCGGGGTGTTCGGCCGCCAGACCTGCGGCCTCGGCTGCGGTCCCTGCCCCGACGGCTATGGCTGCGCTTGGTGGTCCGAGCAATCGCCCACGGGCGTCTGCCTCCGCGGCAGGTTGGTCAATCGGCCGATCGGAGCCGACACGTTCTGCTTTGCCGATGGCCGCACCTGGCAATGCGACGTCGCGACGTCCGTCTGCCTTCTCCCGGTGAGGCGTGGCGCCGACGGCATTCCCGACGCTGACCGTCGGGGAGCGTGCGTCCTCCGCGGGGAATGCGAACAACTGGTCGCGGCGCTTCCCGGTGAGTACCGGTGTGTCGCGCGCGCCGAGGGGCGGTGACGTGCGCGCGCTCATTGTGTTCCTGGCTGCCTCGACGCTCTCGGCGGCCTGCGCGTCCACCGTCGCCGGAACCACCGGGGACGCCGCGATCGGCGCCCGGGACGTGCGCGGCGATGGCCCAGACGGGCGGGCGGTGGTCGCGCCAGACGTGCCGTCCCCAACTGTTCGGCCCGCTTGCGAGGTCACGCTACGAGCGTGCGACGGCATCGGCGCCTGCGGAGGCGACTGCGAACGGCGCTGCGTCCGATGGAGGTTCGGGCTCTCCGACGGGGGCACCTCAGTGCAGTCGCCGGTCTGCGCGGTGGCAATCGACGGGCGGTGCACCGAGCCGGGGAGCCCCGACCGCCCGCTCTGTCCGGTCGGCTACGTGTGCCCTGGCGTCATCGAGCCTTTGTATCAGACGTGCGTGCGTGCGAGCGATTGCCTTGCGCTACAGCAGAGGCTCGCGCAAGAGCATCCGGAGAGCGACGCCTTGATCCGACCGGGATGCTTCTACTCCGACCGTACCTACGCCCGCACCGGACAGCTCGCTCCCGCGCGCTGCCTGGGCGTGGGCGTCAGGACCTGCGGACTCGGGTGCGACGCGTGCCCAGGCGATGCATCGCACCCGGGGGTGTGCCTCTTCGTGTCGGAAGCCTCGCCGACCGGAGTCTGCGCGCGCGTCGCCGACTCGGGCTACCTCGACCGCCCGTGCTCGCGCCTCGCCAAGAGCAATCCGTGCGGCTTCGGCGAGGCGTGCGTCCTGCCGTTGCGCAACAACGCAGACCGAATCGCGGACACGGCGCGCGACGGCATCTGCATCGAGCGCGCGTCGTGTCAGGCGATCGCGGCCCAGGTCCCCGAAAGCTACTTCTGCGACACCTTCGGCCTCTGATACTGGTTTCATGTCAGTTTGGCCGCTTTGATGGGGATAGGTGAACCGATGGCGCAGCGCCGAGAGAGCTGTATTGGCAGGGATCCGCTCCAGTTGCCAGATCGCCTATTACGCGTAGTACCCGCTCTCGCGAGCGTTGGCATGAGGCTCCGGGACGCCGCCTTGACCGATTCCAACGCCCCACCCACGCCGCTTTCGCTGTCATCCGACGCACCACGGCCCTGACCGTCCAGCACGTCTCTGGCGGTGTCCAGCCAACCCCTCCTCCATCGCCGCCGATCACGGCCCGTCGCGCGCTCGCCTCATCCGCGGCACCGCCGGTCGCGACGCCAAGGTGCTCCAGGATGCGCACGATGCCCACGCGCTCGGTGACCGCCGCGATCATTTTCATCCGTCCAACGCACCCGGGGCACTTCAGCGCGTCGACGCCCCTCTACCCTCCAAAGGAGCCGCGCCCAGTCGATGCGCGCACGCTTCGTCGGCGTCTCCCGCTTCTCGCCGCCTCCTCCCGCTGGCTCGGCGACCGTCGCCTCGGCCCCGTCGCCGACCTCCGCCGCGACCAGCGGCAGCGGGACCACCGCCACCCGCCACGGCGAGTTGGGCGCCAGCACCCCGTGGTAGCGCACCAGCGGCGTCCGCGGTGGCGGCACCAGCGCGCTCAGCCGAGCCATGAACTCCATCGGCGTCATCACCCGGTGCGTCGCTCCCGCGCTGCGCGGCGACTTCACCCGGTACGCCACGTTGCCATCGGACAACACGCTCACCCGCCCGCTCGCCACCGCGGGCCGCCATGTAGCGGCAGAGCCGTTCGAGCGCGTCGCGGTCGTCCGCTGCCACGCACACGCCCGCGTGCAGGTTGAACCCGTCGAGCTCGGCGACGAGCCCGCGCGACGCCAGCCGCATCGGCGCCAGCGCGCCCCCGTCATCCTCGTCCCCCCGGCGTGCCCTCCCCTCGTCGACCCGCGCGAAGGTCCCGCGTCCGCCCGCCGCGCGGCGCAGACCCTCCATGGTGTCGTCGCTGCGCTCCGCCTCCGTAGGCCAGCCGGTCGTGGCCGCACCCCCCGCAGCGCGCTCGCATGAACCCGCACGCGAGCACGCCGCAGCGCACGAAGGCCTCGAACTCCGCGACGACGTACCCGGGCAGCGAGCGGCCGACCTCCTTCACCTGCTCGGCGAAGGCAGCGAAGTGCTCCCGCACGAGGCCGTGCACCACCCCGTCGCGGACGGGGTCGCGGGCTCCGACGTGGGCATGGACACCGCCATCGGCCATCGCAGGGACCGCGAACAGAGCGACGCGTGTGCCAGCACGAGGTCACTGCTTTCGTAGGCATCTCAGCG
>JAUSAZ010000217.1 GCA_030652255.1 Myxococcales bacterium
CGTGGGCACCGCTGAGCATGAGCCAACTTGTGCGTAATGAGTCGGATCGGCCTTGCAGACAGCTGGTAAACTGGACACGATATCGATGTCAGTTGACCCACCGCGAAGCGGTTTAGTCCAACATCTCAATCACCCGCGCCCTGCTGCCTATCTACATACCGGGGAGCGTTAGACAGCCGCTGCCTAACCCCATATGGGCTTAGGCAGTGGCCTCGCTGCCTAACCACATAACAAGCGCGCCATACATCCGCGACCTGGCTCCCTGCCAACACCCGCCCGCCCGTCCCTGCACCTCCTCGGTTCCCTCCGCCTCCCTCCTGCCACCTGCCTCCGCACGGCCCACGCCGCTGCGGTCGCCTCCTCCGGCTCCCTCTCCAGGCCCGTCGCCCTCGTGGGACCTCCCGGGACATCCCATCATGAGAATTTTCTCACCGTGAGATGTCCCAGACATCCCATCATGAGAATTTTCTCATCCATCGACCTCCCCGGACATCCCGTCATGAGAATTTTCTCATCACCTGACCTCCCGGGACATCCCATCATGAGAATCTTCTCACCATGGGATGTCCCCGGACCTCTCACGCCGGTTCCGGAACCGGCGTCACCGGTGACACCGGCTCCCCGCCCTCTTCCGCTCCCTCTGCCCCGCCTTCTCTCGCGTACCGCACCCGGTGTTCGTCGATGGGCCGCAGCCCCGCCCGGATCGCCGCCCTCGTCCCCTCGTCGGCCCCCCGGTACTGCGCCCCGACCTGCAACCCGTACTCCGCGATCGCCGCCGCCAGCGCCCGCAGCGGCTCGACCATCGCGACGTTCTCCTCGCTCGTCTCGTGCTTCGCGGTGATGCCGAGCGCCTCGCCGTAGGCCGCGTGCGCGAACTCCACCTCGCCCAGGAACCCCTTCCCCGCCGCCGCGTCGATGTCGCCGCGGAGCCCCTCGGCGGCCACCCGGTCGAGGCGGCGCTGCCCCTGCGCCCACTGCTCGTTGTACCGAAGCCTCAGCCACGAGCGGTCACGCAGCTCCAGCGCGTCGAGCATCTCCCCGGCGCGCGGGGCGAGCGGGTGTCGCGCGGCGGGCAGCGACGCCTGCGCCAGGAGCCGATCGCCGAGGGCGCCCCACGCGACGTCCGCGGCGTTGTCGAAGGGCCGCTGGTCGGCCTTCGCGCGCGGCTTCTGCCGGGCCCACTCGCCCTGCACCCGCTGGGTCGCCGCGCGCAGCTCGCGCGCCGCGCCCCGCACCCCCTCGCCGAGCTTCGCCGGGACGTGGTGCAGCAGCGAGATGGCCAGCGCCACGCCGCTCGCCACGCTGATCTGCGGCGCAATCACATACTGCGACGCCTGAAACTCCTCTCCCATGAAGAACCTCCTCTTCCGATCGCATCACACGGTCCAGCGAGCGGTCAATCACATCCGCGCCGCCCGGGTGCTTCGGCGAGGTCCCCCACCGGCGCCCGCGTCGCTGGTACCTTCCGCGCCCCGATGCGCGCGCACTCCCCCGGCCCCACCGACACCACCCCGATGCTCCCGGAGGGCCTGCGCGACCTCCTCCCCGAGCGCGCCGCCCGCCGCCGCGCCGTCGCCCGCGCGGTGCTCTCGGCCTTCGAGCGCTACGGCTACGCCTCCGTCGTGCTGCCCGCCTTCGAGCGGGAGTCCGTCGTCGCGCGCGGCGTGGGCGGCGCCGTCCGCCGCGAGCTGCTGCGCTTCCTCGACCCCGACGTGGGCGACGTGCTCGTGCTGCGCCCCGACATGACCCCGCAGATCGCGCGCCTCGTCGCCACGCGCTACCGCGAGCACCCTGGTCCCCTGCGCCTCGCCTACGAGGGCAGCGTGGTGCGGCGCCCCCGCGGCCGCGCCCACCGCCAGCGGCAGCTCTCGCAGGCGGGCATCGAGTGCATCGGCTTCGCGCCGCCGCAGGCCGACGTCGAGGTGATCGTCGCCACCCTCGACGCCCTCCACGCCCTCGGCCTGCGCGACCTCACCGTCGAACTCTCCCACGCGGGCGCCCTCCCCGCGGTCATCGACGCCCTCCCCCCGGACCTCCGCGAGCCCGTCGCCGAGGCCGTCGCGGCGCGCGATCGCGCCGTGTGGCGCGAGCTCCTCTCGGGCGACGAGCTCGCCCACGTCGAGCGCCTCGCGCGCTGCGCCGGCGAGGCGCACGAGCTCGCCGGGTGGCGCGACGCCCTCGCGGCGCTCGGCCACGCGGACGTGGTGGACGCCCTCGGGGCGGTCGCGGAGGGCATCGCGGGCGCGGGCGCCCGGGTGCTCGTCGACCTCGGCGAGCTGCGCGGGCGCGGGTACTACACCGGGGTGTTCTTCCAGGTGCTGGCCGACGGCGTGGGCTCGCCGCTCGCGGGGGGTGGTCGCTACGACGCGCTGCTCGGCCGCTACGGCGCCCCGCGGGCCGCCACCGGGGCCGCCATCGACCTCGAGGCCGTCGAGGTCGCCCTCGCGCGCGGCGGAGCGGGCGCCGACCCGAGGCCCCCGCGGGTGCTGGTGGTGGGCACCCCCGCGGCCCGCGCCCCCACGGCCGCGAGGCTGCGCGCCGCGGGGCGGGCGGTGGCCGAGTGCGACCCGGTCGACGACGCCACCGTCGCCGCGCTGGTCGCGTGGGAGGGCTACGCCGAGGTGCTGCGCCCGGAGGGCGGTTGACGCGGGGGAGCCGCGGGTGCGATCGATCGCCGCGATGAACGACGCGCGCGGCGGGGCGATGGCATGCAGGCGGTGATCCTCGCGGGCGGCCGCGGCCGGCGGCTGGCGCCCTTCACGGCGGCCTTCCCCAAGCCCCTCGTGCCGGTGGGCGACCGCGCGGTGCTGGAGGTGCTCATCCGTCGGCTGGTCGCTTCGGGCGTCACCGAGATCGTGCTCTCCGTCGACCACCTCGCCGAGCTCATCATGGCCTACGTCGAGGGCCACCCCTCGCTGCGCTCGCTCGCCACCTACCGCTTCGTGCGCGACGCCCGGCCGGGCGGCACCGCGGGCCCGCTCAAGCGCATCACCGGGCTCGCGCCGACCTTCCTCGTCTGCAACGGCGACCTGCTCACCGAGCTCGACCTCGGCGCCCTCGTGGCCCACCACCGCGCGCAGAACGCGGCGCTCACCGTCGCGGTGCACCGCAAGCCGGTGAAGCTCTCCCTGGGCGTGCTCGACATCGACGCCGCGGGGCACATCGCGCGCTACACCGAGAAGCCGGAGTTTCGCTACGACGTCTCGATGGGCGTGTACGTCTATGACGCCCGGGCGCTCGGGTACATCACCGAGGGCGAGTACCTCGACTTCCCCGACCTGGTGGCGCGGCTCATCGCGGCGGGCGAGACCGTGGCGGCCTTCCGCACCGACGCGTACTGGCTCGACATCGGCAACCCGGAAGACTACGCGCGGGCCCAGGAAGACGCCGCCGCAGGCCGCGGACCGGCCGCCGTGCAGGAGGATCGATGAGCTGGAAGGTTCCGCTGACGGACGTGACGCTGGGCGAGGAGGAGGCGCTCGCGGCCGCCGAGGTGGTGCGCTCGGGATGGCTGTCTCAGGGCGAGCGCGTGGCCGCCTTCGAGGCCGACTTCGCGGCGATGGTGGGCGTCCCCCACGCCATCGCGGTGAGCAACTGCACGGTGGGCCTGGAGGTCGCCTACTCCGCCGTGGGCGTAGGGCCCGGCGACGAGGTGGTGATGCCCGCGCTCACCTTCGTGGCCACCGCCAACGCCGCGCGCCGCCTCGGGGCGACCGCGGTCTTCGCCGACATCACCAGCGACGACGACCTCTGCGTCGACCCGGCCGACCTGCTCGCGAAGGTCACCGCGAAGACGCGGGCGGTGGTGCTCGTGCACTACGCGGGCTTCGCCGCCGACGTCGCGGCCGTGCGCGCGGGCCTCGCCGCCATGGGGCGCGGCGACGTCGCCGTGGTCGAGGACTGCGCCCACGCCCCGGCGGCCGGGTCGCGCGATGGCTCAGGCCGCTGCGGGGCGCTCGGCGACGTGGCGGCGTTCTCCTTCTTCAGCAACAAGAACATGACCACCGGCGAGGGCGGCATGCTCACCACCGGGAGCGCGGAGCACGACCGCGCGCTGCGGCTGCTGCGCGCCCACGGCATGACCACCACCACCTGGGACCGCCACCGCGGCCACGCCTTCACCTACGACGTGGTGCGGGTGGCGACCAACGCGCGCATGGACGAGATCCGCGCCGCCATCGGGCGCATCCAGCTCGGGCGCCTCGCGGAGGCCAACCGCCGCCGCGGGGTCGCGCGGGGGTGGTACCTCGACGCGCTCGCGTCGGCGGCGCTGCCGGGGTTGCAGGTGGCGTTCACGGAGGGGCGCTATGGCGACGGGGCGCAGCATCTCTTCGTGGTGCTGCTGCCGCCCAGGGTGGAGCGCGCGGCGGTGATGGCGTCGATGCGCGCGGCGGGCGTGCAGACCAGCGTGCACTACCCCCCGACGCACCGCTTCGCGGCCTACGCCGACGTCCCCGCGGCGCTGCCCCGCACCGACGCCGTCGCCGACCGCCTGCTCACGCTGCCGCTCGGTCCAGCGATGGGCGAGGCGCACGTCGCGCTGGTGGTGGACGCCCTCGCCCGGGCGCTCGGGGCGGTCCCCTGATACTGATTTGATCCCAGTCTTGCCGCTTTGGCCCACGAGATGCGCAACTGGTGTCGTTCGGGAGTGGCGCAACCCGCTGCGGGCCGGGGTTCGGGCGTTGGCCCTCACCCCGGGCAATAACAAGCCCACGTGATGTGCATCAACGGCGCAGGGAGCGGCAACGCCTCGGCAGAGATGGGAGCCTCGGAGTTCCTACGCCACG
>JAUSAZ010000227.1 GCA_030652255.1 Myxococcales bacterium
TGTCTGCCTGGCCTTCCGGAAGGTCCATCGAGTTTCGGTCCGAAAGCCCCCGCGACTGCGGGGGCGCCCTCGTGCGATAGCCTGGGGTGAGCGCCAACGCGCGAACCCCAGCGCCAAACGGGCGGCGTGTCTCACCAACGGGTGGCCGCCAAAGCGGCAGGATTGACACCTCGTTGGTGTGAGATGCACGGGCGTGATATCCACTCGTTGACGATTGTCGGGAGTGGGTGTTGCTTCCTGCGTAGGTGCCAGTCAGAGTGGTCGGTGCACGCAGCGAAACCCTACGCTGCCGTCGCGGTACATCGGCAAGACATCCCGGTTGCGGTGCGATGTCTGCACAAAGGAAATAGATGCGAAGCTCCAGGAGCCGCCGCGGAGCACGCGAATGGTGCCGCTGTCGGGCCCGGTTGGATTCAGAACATACGAATCGGCGGATCCCGTGTAAGACCCAAAGTAATCCGCTGTCCACTCCCAGACATTGCCCGCCATGTCCGATATCCCGAAGGCCGAGTCGCCCGACGGGGACGAGCGCACCGGACACGTCGAACTCGTCGGAGAGTCGCGGTTCCAGCACAACTGCCCTGTGGGGGCATCATTGCCCCATGGGTAGGTGCGCCCGTCGGTGCCACGAGCCGCGTATTCCCACTGGGCCTCGGTTGGTAGTTCGCCCTCCCGTGACTGGCAGAACGCACGCGCTTGATCCCAGTCAACACAGTTTGCAGGGTGATTCTCCCGGTCAGCCACACCCCAGTTGCAGTGCATGGTTCTGCCCGGTGCACTGCACGCGGCGCACGTCGCATAGGCGCCGACTGTTACCTCTGTGACATCCATGCAGAACGCCGACAGCTGAACTCCATGGGTCGCGCCCGCGGCGCCCATCTGGAACATACCTGCCGGAATGAGTCGCATCCCCATCGGGCAGGACAGCGCAACACAGACCCCTGCATCGCATGACTGGCCAGAAGGGCAGACGCGACCACAGGCGCTGCAATGAGCAGAGTTCGATTGGGTGTCCACCTCGCAACCGTTTGCAGAAACACCGTCGCAGTTCGCAAAGGTAGTAGGACACGATACGGTGGCATCCGGCAATGGGGCACTATCCGTCCCGAGGACATCGGGCGCGGGAACGTCCACAGGCGCTCCGAGGTCGTTGCGATCGAGCGGGGAACCCGAGTCCGTCATCGGGGCATCGGCGACTGTCCCGAGGTCCATGCCGCCCGCATCGCTCACGACGTCGGCCACCATGCCCGCGTCGACTCCATCGAAGGGGCGCACCGTCGCCCGCGTCGCTGGTTCGCAGCGCCCTCCCTCGCCGCACCGTTCATCGCTCCCGCAGGTGCCGCCCACGCACGCCGACGCCAGGAGCAGCGGCACCTCTTCAGTCTGCCCTCGGGTGAATCGCACCACCGCGCGTTGCGCCACCACGGCCGTCGTCGGCGTGCACCCGTTGGGGTCACCGCACCCGAGCGCCTCGATCCAGACGGGCGTGTCGGTGTCGTCGCCGGGGAGGATGCCCACGACGAGCGGTAGGGAGCGACGGTCGCCACCCGTGCCCAACGCCGTCGTGCGGTCGCTCCGCAGCGGGCCGGCGGGTCCGCCCCGGCGCACGGTGAGGGTGACGCTCTGGACGGTGGCGCCTGCGCCCCACGCGACCTCGGAGTCCACGCGCGCCACCAGCTCCGTGCGCGGCTGCTCGCAGCCCGCCGCGAGCACCAACCACCCCGCCGCTGCTACCGCCCGTCGCATCGGTCATCCCGCTTGCCGCGCCCTGCGACCGGTCGGGTGTACAGCGCAAGTGTGAGGCGCCGCAAGGGAGGCGCACGGTCGACGCCTGACGCTGCCAATCGTCCGCGGAGAACGTCACCGGACCCCACCCATGGTCCATGGCGAGAGTCTTCGCTCCGTTCTTTCGGAGACATCGGCGCTGTGCTCCGAGGATCGAACGAGCGTGGGTTATCGGCGCAATGCCGACAAGGAGGTCTGAACTGTTGCGGAGTCCGCCTGTGGTAGCCCGGCGGTGAGCCGAGCTCGGCGGGCGCATGGGCCTACGGTGAACCCGGGCCGAAGGGACGACACCCGAGCGCTCGAACGCCTGGGAGATGAAGGACCATGATCCATCGGTCCGTGAAGAAATTTGAGTCGTTCTGGCCACGTCGCGCTGCTTAACCCCCGTCACGCTTGCGGACCATCTGCCTGGACGCGAGCAGGGGAGGGCCGCCGTCCCTGATCACGTTGAGCAACAACGACGCAGGAATCTGGAACGCAACGTCACTCGGATAGACGGTCAACATCAACTGATCATCAGGAGTCAGTTCAAGGCGCGCGCGACAGTCGTCGCCCTCCATGATCTCCATCACGAGTTCATATCCACGCTCGGACTCATTGCCCCACTCCACCTGCCATTCCGCCATCGTCACATCCCCCGCTCATCTGCCAGTCATCGGCGTGGTCCGATAGACTCCATGCGACTCCGGGAGCGCGTCAATGGGCTGCGGGCGATCTCGGTCGCGGCTCATCGGCCCCCTCGCTCGCGCCCCGACCGCGGCCTCGCCGCGGAGCCCGTGTAGAGTCCCCGGCACGATGCGCCGCCCTCCCGCCCCCAGCCTCGTCGTCGTCCTCGCCGCCCTCTCGTCGGCCTGCCCCGCGACCGTCGACGGCACCACGGCCGACGGCGGCCCCGCCACCCCCGACGCCCCCGACGCTCCCGACGTCCCCGACGCTCCCGACGTCCCCGACGCCCCGACGGGCCCCTGCCGCTGGCGCGCGGGCGAGCCCGTGGTGCTCCCCGCCGTGACCAGCGCCGCGCCGCACCGCACCCTGCTCGACGTGCGCCCCGCCGAGGACGGCGCCTGGGTGCTCACCGCCGACGACGCGGGCGGCGACCGCCAGCCCGACGTCGCCCTCGAGCGCATCGACGCCTCGGGCCGCCGCCGCGCCGACGGGGTGGTGCGCTTCCCGTCGGGCTTCGCTCCGTCGAGCGCCTCGCTCGCGGTGGACGAGCCCACCGGGCGCCGCGCCATCCTCGAAGAGGTGCGTGACATCTCGGGCGGCACCTGCGCGATCACCCTCCTCGACGCGCGGGCCAACCCCTCCGCCCGGCGCGAGATCGCCTTCCCCATGGGCGGCTTCGCCCTCGCGGGCTGCCGCGACCTGCTCGTCAACAGCGTCGGGTTCACCTTCCTCGCCGAGCAGGTGCGCGCGCTCTGGGGCGCCTCGGTGGTGCAGCTCGACCCCGCCGGCGCGACCCCCGCGCAGGACGCTCCGGCCGTGCTCGATGGCTTCCCCCCGGTGCCCTTCGCGCGCTTCGGCCTGGCCGACCGGTCCTTCGTGCTCGTCACGAGGGAGACCCTCAACCCGATGCCCCGCCTTTCGCGGCTGCATGTGCGCCGCTACGACGAGCGCGGCACGGCCCGCGGCGAGACGCACACCCTCGCCAACACCCTCGCCACCCTCCGCGAGTCCACCATCGTCGAGGCTGGCGACGGCCTGCTCGCCCTCTGGGAGGAGGCGCCCGCGGCGATGCCCGGCGCCTTCGGGGTCTCGGTGCGCGCGCTCGACGCCGACGGGCGACCGCGCGGCGAGGAGCGCCAGACCTGGGCATCGGGCTTCTACCAGGGCGGCCTCGCGGCCGTCTTCGCGCACGGTGACGTGCTGGCTGGTGGCATCGCCGGGTCGGGTCGGCTCTCCCCCGTCGTGACCCCGCTCGGGCCCGACGGGGCCCGGCGCGGCGACGACGTGGCGATCCCGCTGGTGGCGGGCGCGACGCGCGTCGAGGCGCTGCGCCTCGTGGCGACCCCGACCGGGGCGCTGGCGGTCTACACCACCGACCCGGGGGCCAATCCCAACCGCCTCGTGGCGGTGCCGCTCATCTGTGATCGTTAGGGAGGGTCGCGCGCGTCAGCGCACGAAGATGTAGCCGAAGAAGGCGTTGTTGCGGTCGCCGTTGTCGCCGCCGCAGGTGGAGACGTTGCCGCTCGAGACGTCGGCCCCGACGCCGCAGCGGTTGTACTGGCCGCCGAAGCCGAGTCGCGAGTCGGAGGTGCCGCAGTCGTTCTCCTGGTTGGTCAGGATGCCGAGGCGCACGGCCTGGTAGTCGCCGCCGCTCACCATGTTGAAGCCCTCGGCGTTGCAGAAGGGCTGCAGCGAGGGCGAGCCGACGAGCGTGCGCCAGGCGTTGCGCCCCACGCTGGTCGCGCGCGCGGGCCCGGCGAAGATGGCGTTGAGCGGGCCCACGTTGGTGCCCGAGACGGGCACGACGAGGTAGCGCGGCGAGCCGTCGACCATCCCGAGGCGCAGCTGCTGGAAGGGCAGCGAGAAGAAGCCGCGGAACTTCGCCGGCGTCGTCGACAGGTCCGTCGAGCCCTCGTTGAGGGGCGTGGAGTTGGTCCAGATGGGGCTGGTGTAGACGAAACCCGGGTCGCGCCCGGGGACCTTCATCACCAGGGTCCAGCCGCCGCCGTCGCTGGTCATGTCGCAGTAGGCGCTCCAGTTGATGCCCCCCGCGTTGAGCGTGTAGACGCCCGTCGGCGCGGCGCGCGGGATGGCGTTGCAGCTGGCGTACACGCAGGCCCCGGCGGTCTCGCACCCGTTGGCGGGGTTGTAGTCGCAGTCCGAGAAGCCCGCGTTGCAGGTGCCCATGGAGCACGACCCGTCGCGGCACACCCCCGCAGCGTTGGTGAAGGTGCACGCCCGGCCGCAGGTGCCGCAGTGCGCGGCGCTGCTGCGCACGTCGACCTCGCAGCCGTTGGCGGGCGCGTTGTCGCAGTCGCCGAAGCCCGCGTTGCAGGTCGCGACGGTGCACGCGCTCGCCGCGCAGCCCGCCACCGCGTTGGCGAGGCCGCACATCCGCCCGCACGCGCCGCAGTGGGCGACGGTGCTGGTGGTGGCGACCTCGCAGCCGTTGTCGAGCGCGCGGTCGCAGTCGCCGAAGCCCGCGTTGCAGGCGAGGCCGCAGGCGCCCGCCGCGCAGGTGGAGCTCGCGTTGGCCCGCGGGGCGCACGCCATGCCGCATCCGCCGCAGTGCGGGACGGCCGTGGTGACGTCGACCTCGCAGCCGTTGGCCGTCATGCCGTCGCAGTCGCCGCGGCCCGCGTCGCAGCCCGCCACGCGGCAGACCGACGACTGGCAGCTCGCGGTGCCGCCCGCGGCGGTGCACTCACGTCCGCACGCGCCGCAGTGGGCGGTGCTGGTGCGGGTGTTGGTCTCGCAGCCGTCGGTGCCGACGTCGTTGCAGTCGGCGAAGCCCGCCTGGCAGGAGATGACGCAGGCCCCGGCCACGCAGCCCGGGAAGGCGTTGGGCTGCGCGGGGCACTCGTTCATGCAGCGGCCGCAGTGGGTGGTGCTGGTGCGGACGTTGGTCTCGCAGCCGTCCGTGGGGTTGGCGTTGCAGTCGCCGAAGCCGTCGGTGCAGGAGGCGACGGTGCACACGCCCGCCACGCAGGCCGCCACGCCGTTGGGCGGGTTGCACGTCGCGCCGCAGCGGCCGCAGCTCGCGGTGCTGGTGGCGGTGCTGGTCTCGCAGCCGTCGTCGGGGTCCATGTTGCAGTCGGCGAAGCCGGCGTTGCAGGTGAACCCGCAGGCGCCCGCGGCGCAGGTGCTGGTCGCGTTGGCGCGGGCGGGGCACGCGTTGCCGCAGGCGCCGCAGTGGGCGAGGTCGGTCTGGGTGTTGACCTCGCAGCCGTTGGCGCCGCTGCGGTCGCAGTCGCCGAAGGGGGCGTTGCAGGCGCCGACGCCGCAGGTGCCGTTGAGGCAGAGCGCCATGGCGTTGGAGACCATGCACCGGGTGCCGCAGGTGCCGCAGTTGGCGAGGTTGCTCTGGGCGTCGACGCAGGCGCCGGTGCAGCAGGTCTGGCCCGACGGGCAGGCGCGCTCGGCGGTGCAGCCCGTCACGCAGACGCTGCCGACGCAGAGGGTCCCGGAGGGGCAGTGCTCGTTGACGACGCACTGCACGCAGGTGTGGTTGACCGTGTCGCAGCGGTTCTGCGGGGCGGCGCCGCCGTCCGTGGGACCGCCGGTGGGCGCGCAGCCCTCGTCGCCGCGGCAGCCGGGCTCGCAGGTGTTGGTGGCGCCGTTGCAGTGCTCCGTGGCGGGGCAGGTGTCGTTGCTGGCCACGCACTGCACGCACTGGCCCGTGGTGGTGTCGCAGGCCCCGCGCCCGGGGTTGGTCATGCAGTCGGCGGCGCTCATGCAGCGGGCCGGACCCATGTCGGCCGGGGTGTCCATCCCGACGTCCATCGGGGCGTCGACGGGGACGTCGGGGGCGGTGTCCATCGGGGCGCCGAGGTCGACCGGGACGTCCACGGGGACGTCGACCGGGGCGTCGGCGGCGAGGTCGTTGGCGACGGCGGCGTCGGCCGGGCCGCCGACGACGCTGAGGCCGTCGGTACAGCCCGAGAGCGCGGCGGCGCAGAGGGCGGCGCAGAGGGCGAGGCGCCAGGAGGGGGTGCGGGGGTTCATCACCGGGCACCGTAACAGCGGGGCCCCGCGCGACGCGAGGTATCGACGGACGGCGGTCATGGCGCGCCGCTCAGCGGCCGTTGGCGGAGAAGTGCTGGTAGTCCTGCGCGCCGCGCCAGAGCCCGCCCCACGACCAGCCGGCGCGGGCGAAGGCGCGGACGACGGGGCCGCGGGCGACAACGAGGCCGGGCGCAGGCCGCCGGCTGGCGAAGGGCGCCCCCGCGGGGGGCGAGACCCAGGTGCCGGAGACGTAGGGGTTCTGGACGGGGTTGAGGTCGAGGGCGAGGCCGTAGGCGTGCTGCGACCACACGCCGGGGCGGCCGTTGACCTCGCGGCAGTTGAAGGCCGAGGTGTTGTTGGCCGCCATGGAGCGGTGGTCGTCGGCGCCGTAGCGGTCGACGGGCTCCATGCGCTCGATGGCGAAGCGCGCCGCGAAGAGCTCGCCGAAGACGCCGACGAGGGCGCGGGCGTGGGCGCGGTGCGCGACGAGCCGGCCGCGGTGCACGGCGCCGTCGAAGCCCCAGTGGTCGACCTCGACGAGCCAGAGGTCCGCGAGGGCGACGGGGCACCCGGGGCGCCAGGAGCCCGAGGCGGCGGTCATCGCGGCGCGCGTCGGGGCGTCGAGGGGTCGGGCGCCGCCGTGGAAGCGCGGGGTGGCGTGGGCGACGGCGGAGGCGCAGAGGAGCGCGAGGGGGATCCACCGGGCGAGCACACGTCGAACGACCATCGGAGGAGGCTTACCACCCGTTGCCCCGGCGGCCCCTCTGGCTGCATCCTCCGCGGCCCCCCGATGCGCGCCCCCCGATTCGCCGCCGTGTTCTTCGACCTCGACGGGACGCTCGCGGACTCCGCGCAGGACATCACCCTCGCGCTGGAGTTCGCCTTCGCAGACGTCGGGGTCCACACCGAGCACCCCGTGCACCGGCTCGTCGACGGGTCGCCCCTCGAGGCCATCTTCGCGCTCGCCGCGCCGGAGAGCACCAGCGCCGAGTTCGACCGCTTCGCCCTCGCGTACCGCGCCCGCTACGAGACCCTCGGGCACCAGAACACCCGGCTCTACCCCGGCGTGCGCGAGACCCTCGAGGCCCTCTCGCTGCTGCGCCCGCCGCCGTGGCTCGCGGTCGCCACCGCCAAGCGCAGCGTCACGGCGCGCGCGGTCTGCGAGCACCTCGGCATCGCGCACCACTTCCGCGCCATCGAGGGCACCGCGGGCACGGCCATCCCGCCGAAGCCCGCGCCCGACCTGCTCAACCTCCTGCTGCGGCGCGCGGAGGTGCCCGCCGACCGCTGCCTGCTCGTGGGCGACACCCTCCGCGACGTGCTCGCCGGCAAGGCCGCGGGCGTGCGCACCGCCGCCGCCACCTGGGGCCACGGCCGCCGCGAGGAGCTCATCCAGGCGCGGCCCGACCACATCCTCGAAGACCTCGAAGACCTGCTCCCGCTCCTCAACGACGCGTGACCGACGCGGCCCACGACGGCGACGGCGACGACCTCGCCGGGCGGCTGCGTGGGATGGTCCCGACGCTGTCAGAGACTTGACACAAGCTCGACCGAGGGGGGCCAATGCCCGGTGGGATGATGCACTGCCCTCGCTGCAACGCGCGCTACGACGACTCGATCACCACCTGTCCCAGCGACGGGGCGCCGCTGGAGCCGCCGCCGGACCCGATGGTGGGGCGCACGCTGGCGTCGCGGTACAAGATCCTGCGGCGCGTGGGGGCGGGCGGCATGGGCTCGGTGTACCGGGCGCGGCACGTCATCCTGCGGCACGACGTGGCGCTGAAGCTGTTGTCCCCGGAGCTCACCCGCGACCCGGTGATGCGCGAGCGCTTCGTGCGCGAGGCGCAGGCCACCAACCTGCTGAAGCACCCGAACATCGTGGACATCTGGGACGTCGCCGAGGAGGGCAACCGGGTCTTCCTGGTGATGGAGTTTTTGGAGGGCGAGAGCCTCGCGCAGCGGATGCAGCTCGGGGCGATGGGGGTGCGGGAGGCCGTCGAGATCGCCATCCCCGTGTGCCACGCCCTCGGTCGCGCGCACTCCCTCGGCGTCGTGCACCGCGACGTGAAGCCCGAGAACGTCTTCCTCGTGCGCGACCCCTCCGGGGCCCTGCGCGTGAAGGTGCTCGACTTCGGCATCGTGCACATGCGCAGCGAGGTGCGGCTCACCATGCCCGGCGAGATCTTCGGCACCCCGGAGTACCTCGCCTCGGAGCTCGCGCGGGGTGAGCCCTGCGGCCCGGCCAGCGACCTCTACGCCCTCGGCGTGATGCTCTTCGAGATGGTCACCGGCACGCTGCCCTTCAACGGCACCGTCAACCAGCTCATCGCCCACCACGCCCACTCCGCGCCGCCGCCCATCCGGTCGCGGCTGCCGTCGGCCCCGGAGGCCCTCGACTCGCTGGTGTTCTCGCTTATGCAGAAGGCGCCCGGGGAGCGCCCCGGGAGCGCCATGGAGGTGGTCGGCGCGCTGGCCCGCATCCTGGAGGAGGAGAACACCGCCATGGCCCCGGCGGCGCCCACCTCGCCGCCGCCCTTCGCCGCGCGCGGCGGGGCGGGCGAGACCACCCTCCTGGCGCTCCAGCGAGACTCCGTCGCCCCGGCGGTGTCGATCCCGACGCTGCGGCACCAGGTGGCGACCTTCCACGCCGCGGCGGAGGCGGCCTTCCCGACGGGCGACATGCCCGAGCCCATGCGCGACCTGCTCCAGCGCTTCAACGCCAACGTCGACCGGGTGCGCGAGCTCGAAGACGACCGCCGGGGGATCATGGTGGAGCTCATCGAGCGCGAGCGCCGACACCAGCACGAGCGCGACGAGCTCATGGGCGAGCTGCGGCAGATCCTGGTGGAGCACGAGGGCGTGGCGGCCCGGGCGCAGGTCCTGGAGGTCCGCGAGCGCGAGGCGAAGCGCGACGAGGTGCAGGTGCTGCAGCAGCTCGCGCTGGCCTGGGACTCCATCGGCCCGGTGCCGAGCAACCCGCGGGCGATCACCCTCGAGCGGGCCGAGCAGCTCGAGGCGCTCGGGAAGCTGGCCGGGCGGTGGCGCGCCGTGCGCGGGGTGCTCGACGGCGCCGCGGCGGGCAGGTCGGCGCAGCAGCAGGCGCTCCGCTCACTGGAGCAGCGCCGCGACGCCGTGCAGGCGACCCTCGACGCGCTGGAGAGCGAGAGCCAGGTCACGGCGCACCGGCTACAGCGTCGCGCGGTGACGGTGGGCGCGGAGATCGCCAGGGTGCTCGCCGCGATCGACGGCGAGAGCGACGCCGCGAAGAACATGCTGCGGGTGCACCCGGTGGCGAGGGGCCTGCTGCTGGTGCTCGAGGGCCCGGCGGCCGACGCCAACTGAGCGGCGCCCGCCTCGCGTAGCCAACCGGGGACGCGTCGGTGCACGCGGTGCGCGGGTCCGTGCGTACTGCGCACCGATGTGCGGTGCACTCCATTCAAGGCGCCACCGAGTCCGTCGCCGCGCCCTGAAGGACGCGGCAACGCGTGCAGCAGTGAAGCCCGCACGCGGGCTGGTCGCGGTGCATGGACATCGTACAGGCCGTTGCGGCCTTCAT
>JAUSAZ010000232.1 GCA_030652255.1 Myxococcales bacterium
GGCGGCAGTGTCGGGGGCGGCCATGGCGGCGAGGACTCTACCGCGCCCGGAGCTCCCGGCCCACCGCCCCCCCCAACGCCGTGACGGTATCGACCCCTACAAACCAAGGGATTCAGGAGCTACCTGCGGAACCCTGCTGAGACGCACCGCTGCCTCATCGATGCGGCGGACAAAGGTGTGGTAGTCGGATTCCGCACCCCGCCGGGCTTCAATCATCGCCGCGCGCACCGGTTCCCCCGTGTTCCCGCGAACGATCTGACCCCACTCGCGGAAACAGGTGTACGCCGGTGACTGTTCTTTCAGTAGGGCATCGAACGCGGTTCGCGCACCGGGGAATCGCTCACGGAAGCTCGTTGCCACCGCATCGGTGTAGAACTGTGCGAGGCCTTCAACCACACCGAGATCCGACTGGGCAAACGCCTCGGTGTCCCAGCGGTCGCCGTCGACATCCGCTCCGAGGTGCGTGTAGGCGTGGGCCAGTTCATGCGTTAGCACAACCATGGTGAGGTCTTCGGTCCTGAGCCCACGCAGACTCGCGAAGAGCGCGATTGCGATCCAGTAGAGTTCGACGCGTTCCTGCCAGTAGAAATATGCACCGAAGACATCGCCATCGATGGCGAGAATGCTGGTCGCGAGGTTCTTCTCGTCTAGCGCCTCACGTAGTGCACCCAGGTATCCCTGGACGTGTTGAAACTCGGCGCGGAGCACTGCATTTATTTCGAGCCGAGGCTTCCACTCGGCGATCGCGGAGGCACTTGTCGCAACGAGCGCCAAGGTCTCCTCGGCGATCGCCACCTCCCGCCGGCGGAGCAGCAGTTGAATGATACCTTCCGGGAGGGACTCCAGAATCACCAGGAGCGGCGGCGGGACATCGTCACTGATCTCCACAGACACCGACCGTCGCGACTCTCCCTGCACCATATCGAGTGCGGTTTCGTCTCGAAGGTGAGCGCGGTTTGCCAGATTGTGTGCCTTGTAGACGCTCTCGACTGACTGCCGCGCGTCCGGGGGCAGAATCGACTCGATGAGTTTGATGACCTCCGAACTGGCCTTGCGCGCGCCCGATCGTCCCTTGCCATCGTAGAATCGATTTGGTCCGCCGAAAGTCGTCGTCATCGCCCCGCCTCCGCACGCGATGGAAGCTGGCTGGACGGGAGCGCGTCAAGGGCCGATTCCACCACGGCTTTCAGCTCGCGTTCCAAACACGTCGTCGCCCGCTCCTCCCTGGCGCGCCTCCGCCAACGCCTGGCTGTCAGCGACGGGCGAGAGACGCTGCCCCAGGCGCAACGCGATCGGCATCCCACGCCCCGATCCGGTACTACTTTCTTCGGCTCTTGTAGGCAGAGTCAGCTTTCGTCATCCTGCTCGCGTGCGACGCAGCGAACCAGCCCGATCGGATCTGAACGGATGATCACAAGGCCCTGGGTTTCGGTCGAGGACGCCGCGAAACATCTAGGGTTGGTGTGGGGTTCGGTCTACCTTTGGATCGATAGGCGTGGCTTGCCTGCGCAGAAGGTCGGCCGCCTCTGGAAGTCCGAGCTGTCCAAAGTCGGCGGGTACGGGTGGGCGGTACCGACAGGCTGGATCGACACGAATTGGGGGGAGACGCGATGACGACGGCAGTTCCGCCACGGGAGGGCATGATGGCGGTGGTGCGCAACCGTCGCGCGCTCATCACCGGCGTCCAGGCCTTCGACGCCGACGAGCAGGGGCGCCTTCACCTCGTCGAGGTGGAGTACACCGATGGCGTCGGCACCGAGACCGATCAGGTGCTCTGGGAAGTGGAGCCCGGCACCGACGTGCTCGAGCCCGCGGCCCTGCCGCGCGTGGAGACGTCCCCCCCCATGGAGCCGCGCGAGTTCGACGCGATGGTGCGCGCCGCTCGCTGGGCCGCGCTCACCCCCTCGCTGCCGTTCTCGGGGCTCTCCGAAGACCGCCCTCCGCTGGCGGCGCCGCTCTTCGGCGCGATCCACCCCGAGGCCTACCAGCTCGTGCCCGTGCTGCGCGCGCTCGAAATGCCCCGCGTCGCCCTCATGCTCGCGGACGCCGTCGGCCTCGGCAAGACGATCCAGGCTGGCATGATCCTGCGCGAGCTCATGCTGCGCCGGCGCATCCGTCGGGTGCTCATCCTCTGCCCGGCCTCGCTGCGCACGCAGTGGCGTGACGAACTCTCCGAAAAGTTCGCGCTCCCCTTCGACGTCGTCGACCGGCCGCACTCGCTGCGACTTCAACGCGAGCTCGGCCTCGATGCGAACCCCTGGCGGGTGCGCGAGCGCGTCATCGCGAGCTACCACTACCTGAAGCAGCCCGACGTGCTGGAGCAGTTTCGCAGCACCGCCGAGCCCGGCGACGACGGGCGCCTGCGGTGGGACCTCCTCATCGTCGACGAGGCTCACAACCTGGCGCCCGCGAGCTTCGGCGCCGACTCCGACCTCGCGGAGATGCTCCAGCAGATCGCGCCGTGGTTCGAGCACCGGGTGTTTCTCACAGCCACGCCCCACAACGGGCACACGCGCTCCTTCTCCGGGCTCCTGGAGACCCTCGACCCCGTCCGCTTCACCCGCAAATCCGAGCTCGACGCCGAAGACCGCACGCGCGTCGGCGAGAGCGTGATCCGGCGTCTCAAGAGCGAGATCAACCGCTCGTACACCGCCCTCGGTGAGCCCGCCCGCTTCTCCGAGCGCCACGTCGACGCGCTGCCGGTGCTGCGCTTCGGCGCGCCGGAGCGCAGCCTCGCGGAGGCTTTTCACGATTTTCGCAAGGCGCTCCAGAGGGCCACCGCGCGCGCCGCGCCCGCCGATCGCGCCGCGGCCGCCTTCGCGACCGAGGTGTTCCAGAAGCGCTTGCTGTCGGGCCCGTGGGCCTTCGGCCAGAGCTGGCTCAACCTGCTCGAAGGACTCGCCGAGAGGTCGGCCGCGGCCCTCGCCGACGCCGAGAGCGTCGCCCGGGTGCGCGGCGCGCAGGGCGACGACACCGACGACGACGCCGAGAAGGAGAGCCGCGAGCGCCAGTCGAGCCGCACCGTCGGCGCGTGGTTGCACGTGTGGCAGGAGGCGCTGGCCGACGAGATCGGTGCGGTCTCGCGCGCGGTCGATGTGCTCGGCGTGACGCGCGTCCCGTCGGGACTGGAGCCCGGTGGGCACCGTCACGCCGTCGCCGCCGGCGCGATGAAGGTTCGCGCCGACGCGCGCTTCCGCACCCTCGAGGCCCTCGTCGAAGAGCGCCTGCGCGCGGGTGACGCCTGGAAGCCCGGCGATCAGACCGGCGAGCGCCTCGTGGTGTTCACCGAGTACCTCGCCTCGCTGGACTACATCGTGGCCCGCCTGCGCGCGCGCTTCGGCGACGGGGCCTGGCTGGTCACCCTCTTCGGCGGAATGAACGACGACGAGCGCGACGACGTGAAGCGCGCGTTCAACGACGCCGGCAGCGCCGCGCGCGTGTTGCTCGCCACCGACGCGGCCGGCGAGGGCCTCAACCTCCAGCGCTCGTGTCGCCTGCTCCTGCACTGGGACATCCCCTGGAACCCCGGGAAGATGGAGCAGCGCAACGGACGGCTCGATCGCCACGGCCAGGAGCGGGACGTCTACGTCTTCCATTTTGACAGCACCGACGACGCGTCGATGCGCTTCCTCGGCAAGGTGCTGAAGAAGCGGAGCCAGACCCGCGAAGACCGCGTCGTCACCGACGAGATCTTCGCCCAGGCGCTGCTCTCCCACTTCGAGCACGACGAGGACGTCGAGGCCGCGGAGGCGCGGCTCGAGCGCACCATCAAGAACGCGCTCGCCGCGAAGAAGGGCGCCGTCGACGACGTGCCCGACGCCGCCGCCCTCCCCGGGAGGGACGACCGCGAGCGCCTCGACGCGCTGCGCGCCGAGCTCGACCTGACTCCCGAGACGCTCCGGGACACCCTCGAGACGAGTCTCGCCATCGAGGCCGGGCGCCCGCGCCTGCGCGCCGACGGCGACGACCGGTACCGCTTCGTGCCCGTCCCGGGACAGGGGCCCGTGCCCGCGGCGTGGCGGGAGGTCGTCGACCAGACGCTGCGCGACGGCGGGAGCAACGGACCCCTCTGCGCCCTGGTCTTCGACCCCGAGCACTACGTCGTGGCGCGCTCCGGCCGGCCCGTCTTCCTGCCCGAGCCCGACTCGCGGCTGCTCCACCTCGGGCACGCGCTCTACCACCGGGTGATGGCGACCTTCGCGCGCTACCGCTTTCCCGGCGGACCGCAGGCCGCGACGCGCTGGTGCGTCCGCGCGGCGGAAGACCTGCCGCCCGGCGCAGACGCGCTGATCCTGCTCACGCTCGAAGAGCTCGCGGTCAACGAGCTGCGCGAGCCCTGCCACCACTGGGTGCGAACGGTCGCGCTCCCGGTGACAGGGGGCGCCCTGGGCGAGCCGCTCCCGCACCGTCCCCCCACCGCGTGGCGGGAGACGCCCGGTTCGGGCGAAACCGACGCGGCGCGCGCCCTTTGGGACGCCGTCGACGGCGACGTGAAGGCCTTCGTGGCGAAGACCCAGCGCACCCGCACCGACGACCTCGCCGGGCGCCTCGTCGAGGCGGGCAAGCGTGTCGCCGCCCAGGAGAAGCAACGCTTCGACAAGCGCCGGAAAGAGCTCGGCAAGGCGATCAGCGACAACCAGATCGCGAGGCTCGAGAAGGAGATCGCGGGGTACCTCGAGCGCCGCCAGCAGTTTCTCTTCGCCGAGCTCGACGAGGAGGAGCGGCGCAAGCTCTCGGACAAGCAGGCCGAGCTCGACCTGCGCCGCCGGCACTACGACACCGTGCTGCGGCTCCTCGCCGACGAGGAGAAGCGCACCCTGGAGCGCGTGCTGCCGCTCCGCTATCGCCTGCGGGGTGAGGCGCGCGTGTACCCGATCGCCGTCGAGATTCGCGTGCGCGCCGGGAGGCCATCGTGAGCGCAGAGGTCGAGGCGTGGATCGAGCTGAATCAGGCGGGGCGTCTGCTCGACCGGCGCAGGCTCGAAGAACTCCCTGACCCGCGACCGGCGCCGTGGAGGCTCGGCGACCGCCTCCGCGACGCGCTGACCGCCGCCGCCCCGGCCGATCGACGCAGGTCCCCGATCGCGCGAGACGAGGGCTCCCTCGGCGAGCTGCTCGACCTCATGCTGGACGAGGCCTGCGGGCTGGGGCGCGGCTGGCGCAAGGGCAACCAGGTCGGCGCGGCGGACGTCGAGAAGCTCCTCGACGGCACCGAGTTCAAGCCGCGCCGGGTGCTGGGAGCGGCGAGCGAGCCCGCGCTCGTCGTCTTCGTTACGCCCGTCGAGCGCGTCGGGATCCACAAGGGTCGGCGCGTCGTCGCGCAGGTCGTGGAGTACCTGCGGCGGCGGAAGGCGCCCCTCGGACTGGTGACCAACGGCCGCGAGTGGCGCCTCGTCTTCGCCGACGCCGACAACCTCGCCTGGGTCGAGTGGAACGCCGACCGCTGGCTCGACGGCGACCAACTCACCCACACGCTGAGCCTCCTGCGTCGAGTGCTCTCGCCGGTGGCCCTGCTGCGCGAGCCCGGGCAGGGGACCTCGAAGCTGCTCGCCGCGATCCGGCAGACCCGCCAGGGTCAGAGCCGGCTCTCGAAGGAGCTGGGCGAGCGCGTCCGCGCCTGCGTGGAGGTGCTGCTGCAGTCCCGCCGCCCCGTGCTCGACCCGCACTGGGTCGAGGCCGAGGGCAAGAGTGTCTACGACGCGGCCTGCCACTTCGTGATGCGACTCGTCGTCGTGTTGTTCGCGGAGGCGCGCGAGCTGCTCCCGGTCGACAGCCCCGTCTACCACCACGCCTACGGGCTCCGCGGGCTCCTCGAAGCCCTCGGCCGCGCCGGGGCCGAACGGCGCAAGACGCGAACGTCGGCCTGGCCCCGCCTGCTCGCGCTCTTCCGGCTGCTCCACCGGGGATCGCAGCACCCGCAGCTCGTGGTGACCTCCTACGGTGGTGACCTGTTTCGCGCCGGCGAACCGGAGAGCGACGCGATCCAGCGCGCCCTGTCGCGGCTCGAGGCGACCGCCGATCCGCCCGACGACGAGGCGGTGTACCGGATGCTCACGCTCCTCACGCGCACGACCGAGCGCGTCACCGAACGCGGCGTCTCGCGCCGAGTCGCGGTGCCGGTCGACTTCACCGAGCTCACCAGCGAGTACCTCGGCATCCTCTATGAGGGCCTGCTCGACTACGAGCTGCACCGGGTGGGCGAGCAGCCGATCGTGTTCCTGGGGCTGGGCGACGAGCCCGCGCTGCCGCTCGATCGCCTCGAAGCGATGAGCGACAAGCAGCTCGCGGAGCTCATCAAGAAGGCGAAGATCAAGCGCGCCGTCGCGTCCGAAGAGGAGGGCGACGGAGACGACGAAGAGGGCGAAGACGAGGAGACCGCAGACGAGGACGAGGACGAGGACGAGGGAGCGCCAGAGGCCGCGCTCGTGGAGGTCGCGGACGACAGCGATCCGCGCGCCGAGGCGATGCGACGCGCGCTCGCCTGGGCAGAGCGCGCCGCCATCGCAGGAAAGCGGGTCAAGGCGCCGCGGGCCTCGCGGAAGAAGGGCGCCGCCGGTGCGGACGATCCAGCGTGGCGAGCCGAGCTGGCCCGCGCCGCCCAGGAGCTCATCGCGCGCGAGGAGATCGAACCGGGCAAGTGGCGCCTGATGGTCAAGCTCCCCGGCGAGCTTTACCTCGTTCGCTGGGGCGGCACCCGCAAGGGCGCGGGGACCTTCTACACCCGGCCGCAGCTTACGCAGCCGACGGTGCGGCGTACCCTCGAACCCCTGCTCTCCGGGCCCGACGGGAGGATCCACCCGCCCGAGGCGCTGCTCGCCCTCAAGGTGTGCGACCCGGCGATGGGCTCTGGTTCCTTCCTCATTGCCGCGCTACGGGTGCTCACCGATGCGGTTGTCCGGTCGCTGCACGAGCACGGTCGCATCACGCGGCGCACCCAGCTCGGTGCGGCTTCATCGAGCAACGGCGACGGGGTGCATATCGAGTGCGAGCTGCTACCCGAGGCCGACCGCGACCAACCCGAAGAGCGCGTCGACGCCATCGTGCGCCGCGCGGTCGTCGAGCACTGCCTCTATGGCGTCGACCTCAACCCCCTCGCCGTCGAGCTCGCGCGGGTCTCGCTCTGGGTGGAGACCCTCGACCGTCGCCTGCCCTTCACCTTCGTCGATCACAAGCTGCGCTGTGGCGACGCGCTGGTCGGTACCTGGCTCGATCGCTTCCGCGACTATCCCCTGCGCGCGTGGTGGCGCCAGAGCCCCGACGACAAGTGGCGCGGCGTCACCCACGAGGGAGACGTCTGGGCCGACAAGCTCAAGGAGCTGCGCAGCGACGTCGTCGAGGAGCAACGCAAGCTCCTCGACGGGGTGCTGGGCCTGCCCTTCGCGGGCACCTCCGACGACGAGCTCAAGGCCGCCATCGAGCGGGTGCGCGAACTCTACCGGCGCATGCGCAAGGTGCCCGCCACGCAGCCCGACAAGCGGGCCGATCTCTGGCGCAAGGAGGTAGTCGACGACCCCGCGATCGCCCGGGTGCGCGAGGCCTTCGATACGTGGTGCGCCCTCTGGTTCTGGCCGCTGGAGCGGCTCGACGAGGCGCCCCGACCGCTCGACCTGCTCGCGCCCACCGAGGCCGCGCGCGACGTCGTGCGGGAGATGCGCAAGACGCGGCGCTTCTTCCATTGGGAGCTCGAGTTCCCGGACGTGTTCACGGAGAAAGGCGCGGGCTTCGATGCCATCGTCGCCAATCCGCCGTGGGAGACGTTGCAAGCGCAGTCCAAGGAGTTCTTCTCGAACCTCGATCCGCTCTACCGCTCCTACGGCAAGCAGGAAGGCCTGCTGAAGCAGCGGGAGATGTTCGAGCGCGATCCGACTAGTGAACAGGCTTGGTTGATGTATGTCGGTGGGTTCAAAGACATCGCCTCCTTCGTCCGCAATGCCGGCGAGCCCTACGGCGACGCCGACGACGCGCAGGGCCGTCCCCTGGTCGGTCTGATTCCGCGCAAGGCCAAGGACACGCTCGTTCTCCACAAGAAATGGGCGGCCGCGCGCGCAAAGAAGACGGGCCTCTCGGACCCGGAGCACCCCTTCCGACACCAGGGTGATGGAAAACCCTATAGCTACAAGCTTTTTGCCGAACAGGCGCACGCGCTCTTGAAGGTGGGCGGGCAGCTCGGGCTCATCACCCCGAGCGGGCTCTATACGGACAAGGGAGCGATGGCGCTGCGACGTGTGCTGCTGGAACGGTGCGCGTGGCGCTGGCTCTATGGGTTCGAGAACCGCGATCGGATATTTGATATCCACCGGAGCTTTAAGTTCGCCGTGACCATCGCGCGCAAAGGCGGCTGCACCGAGTCCCTGCAGGCGGCCTTCATGCACCATGATCTCGAAGACTGGGCCGACGCGAAGGACGCGCTCGCGTATCCCGCCGAGCGCATCCGTACTTTCAGTCCGAAGAGCCTTTCGTTGCTGGAGATTCGCACGGAGCACGACCTCAAGGTGCTGACGAAAATCTACGCAAACAGCGTGCTTCTTGGTGACAACGGACCCGACGGTTGGGGAATCAAGTACGCGCAAGGCGACTTCAACATGACCAGCGACTCCAAGCTGTTCATCGCGAGGGACAAGGCCGAGGAGGCGGGGTACAAGCCCGACGAGTACGGGCGGTGGATCGGCACAGAGGGAGACGTGCTGTTGCCGCTCTATCAAGGATCGATGATCCACCAGCACGATGTGAGCTACAAAGGCTGGCTATCCATCGGCGGGGCGAAGAGTGCCTGGACCTATATCCCTTGGTCGCGGAAGACACTGGTTCCCAAGTCGCTTGTTCGCGAGTCGAGCTACTCGTCGAGCAAGAAGGCGACTCGTGGAGTAAAACTAGGATTCCGCGATATCGCTCGATCGACGGACGAGCGCACTTCGATCGCGGCGGTGATCCCCGATCTGCCTTGCGGGAATGTCGTCGGTGTCTTCACCGTGCGCGAGCCGCTGGTCGAGCCGTTGTCGGCGACAATGAACGCATACGCGTTCGACTTTGCTGCCAGAGTTCGCATCTCGGGCACGCACATGAACTACTACGTCGTGGAGGAACTGCCGGTTCCACATGTGTCGGGAACCGCGTCGCTCTATCGCCCCGCTGTCGACCTCGATCGGTCGATCATCAGGTTTGCTCCCTGGTGGCCGCGGACGTTGCCGGGATGGAGTCGGGAATGGGCTCTGTCCCCTCACGAGCGCCTGCGCCTGCGCAGCATCCTCGATGCGCTCGTGGCCACGCTCTACGGCCTCTCGCGCGACGACTTCCGCTGGATCCTTCGCGATTGCGACCACCCGAAGGCGCGCCTCACCGAGAAGGCCTTCTGCCGAGCCCTCGACCCCAAAGGCTTCTGGCGCGTCGACAAGGCCGAAGACCCCGAGCTGCGTCACCCGGTGCTCTCGCTGGTCGCCTTCGACGCGCTCGCGGCGCTCATCGCCGAGCACGGCGGCGACCGCGCCGCGGGCATCGCGGCCTTCTCGGCGCTAAACGGCGGCGATGGCTGGATGCTCCCCGAGACCGTGCGTCTCGCCGACTATCACCTGGGCCACGACGATCGCGCGAAGCAGCCGCAGCCCGTCGCCTCGCGGCTGGGCCCGCGCTTCCTCGACTGGCAGCTCGCGCAGACGCCCGAGGAGAGCTGGGCCGAGTGCGAGCGGCACGCGCGGGCGATTCTCGGCGACGCGGAGTTCGAGCGGCGGTTTGGCCCGAGCGCCTTGGGACCATCGCGCGACGCGACTCCGCCGGAAGCTACACCCACGACGACGAGCGCTTCGATGCCGACGAGCCGACAACGCGTGCTTTTCGAGTAGGAGACGGATGCGATGCTGACGAAGCTACGAATCAAGAACTTCAAGGCATGGAAGGACACCGGCGACATTCGCCTGGCACCGTTGACCGTCCTCTTCGGCTCCAACAGTTCGGGAAAGAGCAGCCTGGGGCACCTCCTGCTCGCCCTGAAGCAGACGGCGGCTTCGGCTGATCGTCGCCGAGCGCTCCACACGGGAGACGAGAGCTCGCTCATCGACGTCGGCACGTTCATCGAGTGCCTCCACGGCCATGACCGCAAGGCTCAACTCGAGTTCACGCTCGACTGGAGCCTGCGGGTGGCGCGCCAGGTGAAGAATCCGTTCGATCTTGCCCAGGTGTACTCCGGTACGCATCTGCGTCTGGCCAGCACCCTGGCCGCGTCCACGACGGATCAACCCGTCGTCCGTCGGGTTCACTACGAACTTCACAATGCGGACGCGGACGCGGATGCCCACCCACTGAGCGCGACACTCACCCAGAGCGCGGAGGGCAAGATCCAGCTCCAGGCGCAACCCTACCGGCTCGTGCACGCCGATGGGCGAAAGTGGCCGTTGGAGCCGCCAGAAAAGTTCTATCGCATCTCCGATCGATCCATTGCTCGCTACAAGAATGCTGACTTCCTCGCTGACTTCGCGCTCGAGATCGAGCGTAATCTGGCTGGGCTCAGCTACCTCGGTCCGCTCCGCGATCACCCCCATCGCACCTACGGATGGTCGGGGAACACGCCGGAAGACGTCGGGGCCAAGGGCGAGTACGCCATCGCCTGCATCCTCGCCGCCGAGGCGGCGGGCCGGAAGCTAAATCGCGGACGGGGGAAGCGGCAACAACCCTTCATCAAGTTCATTGCAGAGTGGCTCGTCGAGATGGGCGTGATTGAGAGCTTTACGGTTCGTCCCACGGCGCCCGGCCGCAAGGATTACGAGGTCAAGGTGAAGACCCGCGGAGGCCTGACCGAGGTGGCCCTGCCCGATGTCGGCTTCGGGGTGTCTCAGGTGCTGCCCGCGCTCGTGCAGGCTTTCTACTGCCCGGCGGAGTCGATCGTGTGGATGGAGCAGCCTGAGATCCATCTACATCCGCAGGTGCAGGCCGAGCTGGCAGATGCGTTCATCTCCGCCGTGCAGTCGTACGAGCATGGCCGGCCGCGCAAAGTTCAGCTCATCATCGAGACTCACTCCGAGCACTTCTTGAACCGCCTCCAGCGGCGGATCGCCGAAGAGGCGCTGAGGCCTGAGGAGGTCGCGATCTATTTCGCCAGACCGACCGAGGAAGGGGCGGAACTCGAAGAGCTCGCCGTCAACGAGTTCGGCGATATCACCAACTGGCCCGACAACTTCTTCGGCGATGAGATGGGCGACATCGTAGCGAGGACCGAGGCAGCTTCGCGACTTCGCGCAAGGCGAGACGACCTGTGATGACGCACATCGTCGATACGAATGTCATCCTCGTCGCGAACCGCCAGCACGACGACGTAAGCGAGGATTGCATCGTCACATGTGCAAAGCGATTGCAAGACATTGTTTCGGAAGGTCGTATCGCAATCGACGATGCCTATCGGATCCTGAACGAATATCAGAACAAGACGCAGCCCCGGATGGGCAAGCGACCTGGTGACGCATTCGTCAAGTGGCTCCTGCGCAACAACGCCAACCCTTCGCGTTGCGATCAGGTTCCGCTCGTGGAGCACCCGGAGCGCGGCTTTGAGAGCTTCCCCGACGACCCGCGCCTCGCGAATTTCGACCCTCCCGATCGAAAGTTTGTCGCCGTGGCGGCCGCACATCCGGAACATCCTCCCATCTCGCAGGCGGCTGACTCCAAATGGCTAGACTGGGCGCCAGCTCTCGCCGACCATGGGATCATCGTCGACTTCCTGTGTCCCGAGGACATCCAGTCGTTCGACGATAAGAAGAAGGGGCGCAAGGGTACGACGCGATGACCGCATTCTTCCGGTTCCCGCACACCCCGCACGTCGCATGGCTGGGCGAGGGTCAGCCCCGCGACGACAAGGTGCTCGCGCCCTCCGAAGCCGACGCGCTGCTCGCCGGGGCCGTCGTCGTCGAGGAGAAGGTCGACGGGGCCAACCTGGGCTTCTCCATCGACGATCAGGGCGACTTGCGCGCCCAGAATCGCGGCGCGTACCTCCCGCTTGACGACCCGCAAGGGCAGTGGAAGCCCCTCAAGCGCTGGCTCGCGACGCGGAGCGACGCCCTCGCGGAGGCGCTGTTTCCCGACCTGATGCTCTTCGGTGAGTGGTGCTACGCGGTGCATAGTGTCGAGTACACGCGGCTGCCCGACTGGTTTCTGGCCTTCGATGTCTATGACCGTGCGCGCGGGGAGTTCTGGAGCGCGGCGCGGCGCGACGAGCTCGCGGCGGCGCTCGGCCTCGCGGTAGTGCCCTCCCTCGGTGCGGGTCACTTCGATCTGACCGGGCTGCGTGGCCTGCTCGATCGCTCGCGGCTCACCGACGGCCCGGCGGAGGGGCTCTACGTGCGGAGCGAGCGCGAGGGGCGGCTAACGGCGCGCGCCAAGCTGGTGCGGCGGGAGTTCGTCCAGGCGATCGACGTTCACTGGTCGAAGCGGGCATTGCAGACGAACACGTTGGCCCTGGGGCCCGGGGGGGAGCGCGCATGGCACTGAATCCGATCTCGTTCAGCGAGCAGGTGGTCTCGGACTTCCTGCGCTACCAGCTCACGACCTATCCGCTCGCCGACGCCGACCTGCACGCGCAGATGCGCGCGCTGCTGCGGCTCGAAGAGAGCCGCGCGACGCCGCTCCGGCAGGGGCCCTTCGTCAGCCTGTCGCGGCCGTTCAAGCCCGGCGCCACCATCGACGCGCTGGTACGCGAGGGCGCGCTCCACGCGGGGATGCGCTCGATCGCGTCGTACCCGAGCGTGCGCGCCCACCAGGAGAACGCCATCCGCGCCATTCGCGACGGGAAGACGACCCTCGTCGCGACGGGCACCGGCTCGGGCAAGACCGAGAGCTTCCTCTATCCGATCATCAGCCGGTGCCTCGCCCTAGCCGACGCGGGCGCGCCGCCCGGCATCGTGGCGGTGCTCGTCTACCCGATGAACGCGCTCGCGGAGGACCAGCTCGATCGGCTCCGCGGGCTGCTCGCCGGGCACGGCGTCCCCTTCGGGATGTACGTCGGCAAGACCCCCGACGAGGAGGCCGGCGTGCGGGGCGAGCGCATGGCGCCGGGGTCGTCGAACAGCGACTACCGCGCCCGGCTCCTCCAGATGCGCGAGGCCGGCGAGTCGGCGACGCTGCTGCCACATGAGGAGCGCGCCAGCCGGGCCTCGATGCGCAAGGCGGGGGGCCAGCCGCGCATCCTGCTGACCAACGTGAAGCAGCTCGAACTCCTGCTCACCCGTGGCAAGGACCTCGGTCTCTTTGCGGGTGCGCCGCTCGAGTTTCTGGTGTTCGACGAGGCCCACACCTTTCGCGGTGCCCAGGGGGCCGAGACGGCGTGCCTGATCCGGCGCTTGCGCTCGTTCTGCGGCAAGGAGCCGCACGAGGTGACCTGCGTCGCGACCTCCGCGACGATGGCCGACCCCGAGCGGGGCCCGCAAGCCGCGGCGGATTTCGCGCGGCGCTTCTTCGGCGTCGACGCCGCGCGCGTCGAGATCGTGGGCGAGGTGCCCGACGAGCTTCGCTGGAACGAGCTGCGCGCGATGCCCGCCGCCCCGACGGGCAACCCCGCGGGCGTGCTGAGCCGGCTCCTCGTCGCGGTGGACGCCCCCGACACCGAAGTGGCCGACGCGCTCTCGGCGAGCCTCGCCGAGCTCGGCGGGGCGCGCCTCCCACGGGGCGACTGGCAGCGCGCGCTCTCGTCGCAGCTCGCGAGCAACGCGCTGGTTTACGAGCTCTCACAGCATCTGCGTGCGCCCCGAGCCCTCGCCGACCTGCCCTCGCTCCTGCGCGACGTGGCCGGCCGCGAGGTGTCGCCGCACGAGATCCTGTGCTGGCTCGCGCTCGGCGTGGCGTGCGGTCGCGACGGGCACGACCCGCTGCTTCGGCCGGTGGTTCACAGCTTCATCCGGGGCGTCGGGGGCGCCGTCGTGACCCTCTCCAACGCCGGCACCTCGGCGCGCCTCTGGCTCGCGGGCGAGGAGGCCGACCACGAGCTCGGCCAGGGCTGGCGTCGCTTTCCGCTGCTCACCTGTACAACCTGCGGTCAGCACTACTACGAGTCGTGGACGGAGGACTTCCGCCTCTTCGCGGGCCGGCGAGAGTCGCCCGAGGGCGGCTCCCTCGTGGGCGCGACTCGCGTCTGGGCGCACCTCGCGGAGGAGCTCGGCGGCGCGCGGGTGCTGCTCGTCGACCGGCTGGTGGTGCGGCCCGACGAGGACGACGACACCGAGACGCTCGGCGAGGACGGCGACCTCGAAGCGGCCGAGCCCGAACTACCGTCAGGGCACGACTACGACCACGGCCGGCTCTATCCCCTCTGGGTCTGTGGTCACTGCGGCGCCCTCCACGAGGAGGCCGTCGCGTCGTGCGCGGCGTGCCATGTCGCGGGCGCCCTTGCGGCTGTTCAGGTGGTGCGCTCGAAGAAGGATCTGCCCGGAGTGCTTCACTCCTGCGTCGCCTGTCAGGCTCCCGGCCGTCGCCCCGCCGGGGGGCGATACCGCGAGCCTGCCCGCCCGGTGCGCGCGGTGTCCGTGTCGGACGTGCACGTGCTCGCGCAGTCGATGCTGCACCTGTCGGAGCGTCCGCGGCTGCTGGTGTTCGCCGACAACCGCCAGGACGCGGCCTTTCAGGCAGGCTGGATGCGCGACCACGCGCGCCGGTTTCGTCTGCGCGCCCTGATGTCGCAGGCCATCCCTGCCACCGGGGCCTCGGTCGGGGACGTGGCCCAGCGGCTCGATGCGCTGCTCGAGGCCGATCCCGAGCTGTCGCGGGCACTCATCCCGGAGGTCTGGCAGGTCGCGCCGCAGGAAGACGCTGGCGTCAAGCATCGGGAAGAGCGGCTCTACTTCCTGCGCATTCAGGCCCTGCGCGAGATCGCCACGGGGGTGAAGCAGCGCCTCGGCCTCGAGCCCTGGGGGCGCCTGCGGGTGGAGTACGTCGGGCTCGACGCTGGCCACGACGTGATCGTGCGCTGGGCACGCAAGCTCGGGTTCGAGCCCGCGGCTCTGGCCGAGGGAGTCGCCGCGCTCCTCGACCACCTGCGCCGCGTGCGTGTGCTGCACGACGAGCCGACGAGGCTCTTCGGCAAGCTCTGGCGCGACGGCGACAAGGAGGTTCAGTACGGGTACCTCCCGGCGTTCTCGGGCGGGCCTCGCGGTGCCAAGCTCTCGCGCGGCCCGTCGGACTTGCCCGCGCGGGTCACGCAGTGGATCGGCACCCGGGCCACCCAGGTGTGGAACGCGGCCGCGACCTGGCGCCTCTCAGAGCACGACCTCGATGGCTTCCTTAGAGACCTCTGGGGGATGCTGACCGCGACGAAGCTGATCGTGCCTGTGACCCTCGAAGGGTATGGGAAGCCACTGCCCGGCAGCGCCGGTACGTTTCAGGTCGACGCGACGAAGCTCCGCCTGCTCCCGCACCGCGGCCGATGGCGCTGCGAGAAGTGTCGGCGCACGACGGTGCGGCGGGGACCCACGAGCGCCTGCATGGCGTGGAGGTGCGCCGGCCGGCTCTCCTGGGAGGAGACCGACCCCGACGACTTCGACCTCCACGTGCTCGACGGCAACTACGCGATGTTGCGCGTGGCCGAGCACTCGGCGCAGGTGCCCGGCAACATCCGCGAGCGGATCGAGAACCAGTTCAAGGGGCAGGGCGAGCACGTGAACGCGCTCGTGTGCACTCCCACGCTGGAGCTCGGCGTCGACATCGGGGCCCTCGACGCGGTGCTGATGCGCAACGTGCCGCCCAGCGCCGCGAACTACTGGCAGCGCGCGGGGCGCGCCGGGCGGCGCCACCGGATGGCGGTGGACATCACCTACGCGCAGGCCACGGGCTTCGATCAGTCGTACTTCCGCGATCCCCTGAAGTTGCTCGCGGGCCTCGTCGAGCCCCCGCGCTTCAACCTGAAGAACGAGGTGATGCTCCGCAAGCACGTGCACGCGACGGTGCTGACGGCGCTGCACGGCCTCGGTCGACGCGGCCCCGACGCGCTGCGCGCCCGCGTCGAGGAGGTGCTCGCCCAGTGTTTCCCATCGACGCTGAAGCCCTACCTGTTCACGCCCGAAGGGGAGGTGCGCAAGCAGGTGCTCGACGTGTCGGAGCTCGGGTTGCTCGTGCGGGAGCACCGGCGGTACGTGCTCGACGAGGTGTCGCGTACGTTCACCCGAGCGTGGCCGGCGGAGGACATGGAGGCCGTGCGGCCGGATGGCCTGGAGGCGATCGTCGACGCGATGGCCAGTTCGCTGGGCGAGATCCTCCGTCGCTTCAAGCGACGGCTCGACTGGGCCCGCGGTGAGCTGGCGCGGCTCGCGGGCGAGGAGGCGCAGAAGGGCGTGCTCGACCCGGAGGACCAGGCCCACCGGCGCCGCTGCCAGCGGGTGATCGAACGGCTCAAGGGCCAGGCGAGGCGCACGCGCTCCCAGGCCCAGGGTGGCGGCGACGACTCCGACACGATGGGCGCGCTGGCCCGGGAGGGCTTTCTGCCCGGGTACGGCCTCGAGGCGGGGAGCATCGTGGGCACCGCGGAGCCGCCCCGCATGACCCAGGGGCTCGCCGACTTCGACCTGCCTCGCGCGCCCACGATCGCCCTGCGCGAGTACGTCCCCGGCAACGCGATCTACGCCAACGGCTTTCGCTTCGTGCCGCGCCGGTTTCAGCTCGTGCCCGACGAGACGCTGCGGTTCACCATCGACGCGGAGCGCCAGGTCGTTCGGGAGCTCGGCGCCAACGTGACCGCGGCCGCGCTCGGGGCGCAGGAGATTCGCGCAGTGCCCGTGTGCGACGTGATCATGCCGTCGCAGTCACAAATCTCCGACGAGGAGGACTTCCGCTTCCAGATGCCGGTCGCGGTCTACGCGACCGAGCGCGGGTTCCACCGCGGCGGCGCGGCGTGGGCGTGGGGCGGGCTCGACCTGCGTTCGCGGCGCGCGCTCCAGCTTCGGATGGTGAACGTCGGGCCTCGCGGCGAGGTGACGAAGGGCAAGCTCGGGTACCTGCTGTGCCTGGCTTGCGGGCAGTCCCACTCTCCCTACGCGTCGGCGCGCTCGAAGGACGAGTTCGCCAGCAAGCACCTGGATCGGTGCGCCCATCGGGTCGACGCGACGGGCTTCTTCGCCGACGTCGAGGTCGACGTGCTGGGCGTTCACGATGTGGCCGATCGCGAGCGCGCGTTCAGCTTCGTCGAATCGATTCGAATGGGCGCGGCGCGCGTGCTCGACATGGAGGTCGAAGACCTGCAGCTCCTGGCGCTTGGGCACGCGGGCGAGGCCCTCGTGGACGTGCTGCTGTACGACCCGATGCCTGGGGGCTCCGGGCTGCTGGACCAGATCGTTCAGCGGTGGGAAGAGGTGCGCGCCGCGGCGATCGCTCTCTGCGAGACCTGCACGGGCGGCTGCGAGCGCTCCTGCGTCGACTGCCTCCAGACGTACCGCAACCGCTTCTATCACGCGCACCTCTCTCGCAAGAGCGCTCTCGAGGCCCTGAACCTCGCGACGGGGCCGCTGGTGATGGTCCGCCCCATTCCCGAGAACCTGCCGAAGACATCGACGACAGCCGGTCAGCCACAGACGTTCATCGAGCAGAGGTTCAAGCGACTCCTTGCGGAAGCGGGTCTTCCGACCCCTCTTGCACAGCGGCGCATCGAGCTGGGCGCCAACCTCTACACGCTGCCGGACTTCTTCTACGCAGGCGATGAGGATGATGAACCCGGAATTGCCATCTATCTCGATGGCATGGCGGGACACATTCACGGCAATCCGGAGCAGGCGGAAAAGGACCGCTTCCTGCGTGAGACACTGAGGTCGCGCGGATACGAGGTCGTAGAAGTGAGGTCCTTCGAACTCGACGACAAGGACGCCGTCGTCAAGGCCGTCACTCGAATCGCGAAATACCTCATCGGCAAAGACAAGCAACGCGCCTTACGCGACGACACGACGTGGTTCGACCGTGCGAGGGGAGAGGCGAAGTCTGGTAGTGGACGCGCACTGCGCCTTGTGCGGCAGGGCTCTCGAACGGCGGACTCGGTGCCGATCTTCGACCTCCGCGTTGCGGCCGGCGTCTTCTCGGAGAGCCAGTTGCCCGATGCCATCGCCTTCGCGCGGGTCGAGGGCCTCGGGACTCGGCCTGGGCATTTCATCGCGCAGGTAGTCGGTGACTCGATGGATGAGGTCGCCGCCCCGGGCGCGTGGTGTCTGTGGGAGCACCTCAACACGCTGGGGGCAGAGGCGCCTGCGCCTGGGCAGAACCTCCTCGTTCGCAGGCCCGATGCGCGCGACCCGGACTTTGGCGAGTACACGTTCAAGAACCTCGGAGAAGGCCCCGACGGTCGCTACCTCGCGCCCCGCAGTACGAACAGCAGTCATCAGCGCATCCCGATTGCGCGCGACGCAGAGCTCATAGCAGTCGCGCGGTTCGTCGCGGTTCTTGAGGATGCTGACTGAAGCGCATCTCGTGTTCGAGGGGGCGTCATGTGGACGGACGACGTCAGGTCTCAGCACAAACGGTTCGCAGGCTCGCCATGGGCACGAGCATGGCGGCGACGAGCAGTTGGCGGACCGTGCGAGGACGAACCATCGCAGCTGCGGACGTGATGCCGTTGGTCGACGGTGGATGGCTACCGCGCGGGCGCGCAGTAGTTGGCAGCGGCAACCCGCAGGACGCGGGGGCTGCCAAAGGCAGGTGGCTTCATTTCGGGCACTCGCTCGAGGTCAGCCGAGCGCACAGCGCGCGACCACGCTGAGAGCGGCGAGCGCAAGCGCCACGACGTCGAGCATGTCGAGGACGGGGTGGGGTGATCAGTCAGCTTCGTGGGAGCTGCCGCGGTGCCTGTGCCTCTGGCAGCGGAAGCGTGCCTTGCTTCGCGATGAACTCCGCAGGTTCGGCCACCCGTATCCCAACGGTGGCAGCCAGCGTCTTGGCCTTCCTGTCGTAGGAGACGAAGCAATTCACCTTGTTCGCCTTCGCGCATGCCACGATCAGGGCGTCGTACTTGTAGTAGGTCAAGGAGACACCCTCCTGGTCGGCCAGACGACTGAGCGTCTCCTGCGGGAAGTCTTCACCGAGCAGCCGCGCCTCTATCGGGCCGAACTCTACGATTTCGACGCTGTCGACCCGCGGGATGGCTCGGGTGTTCCCCCCGCGTAGAATCTCCGCGAGGGTGGGCGCTGCGATCAGCAGGAGCTTTTGGTTGCGAATGCAGGCCTCGACGAACGCGACGCAGATCGGCGACCGCTTGTCGTCGGGGTACGCGCCGAAACCGCGCAGCGCCACGTTCGAGTCGAGAAGGACCGAGGCAGGGAGAAGCGCGGGATCGATCGGATTCATGTGCCCCCTCGGCGGCGGTCCAACTCATCGGGCGAGATCGTGTTTTCGATCATCCATTCCCGCCATGCGGTCATGGGATCTTCCCCCGTAACCGGTTGCCACTCGATCAGCTGTCCGCGTTCGATCGCGCCTTCGTCGTCGCGGAGTATCCGCGCCTTGATGTCGACGTGCTTGTAGAGGTGGGAGCCGATGAGACGAGCCTCGCTCGGCGAAACGGTTAGCGAGAACCCGCCATCCCTCCGCGACTCGCAGCGAACGGTAGGCCGACTCCCACCAACGCGCACGACGCGCACCCGCATCGAGGTGCGCGCCCAGGGAGAAGGGGGCGTCACGTCCTCGCCGAGGGAAAGCGGGCGCTTCCAGTCGTCGACGAGGACGGCGGCGCTCTGCTCGGGAGGGAGATTGCGAAGCACGCCCCGAACGCGGTCCACGAGTGCGCCCGTCCCCCGCGGGACAGCTTCTTCGGACCGGATATACACGAAGGCTTGGAGCGCCATCTCCTTTGCAATCGCGATCTGAGAGGCGTGCGACGCCACCGCCGCGCACTTGTCCAGGACTTCGATGCCCTTGAACTCCAGCTCCAGCCCGCGCTCCTCGGCCAGCTTCCGAAGCAGGAGCAAGAACGACGAGGAGAGTTCAAGCAGCACGGACGCGTCGACCGACGCTGGCGATACCTCGGGTCCGTCGAGCTCGACCTTGATCGATGTGTCCATATTCGGGCCTACCGTCGCCGCGCGGGTGGGTCCAACCACTGCGGGACGTTAAGTGGCGGAAGCCTCCGTTCGCAAGCGCTTCCCGAAGACAAGCCACCCGATCTCACGCCCTTCGCTATTTGGGGTGGTGGCGACCCGTCGCGCTGCTGCGGCGCGAACAGATCGCCGAACAGCGCAGTTGCAGCGTGCGGTGGCAGGCGGGCCCAGCGCCGCGACTCAAGGGGGCCACACGCGGTGGCGGCGGGCGATCGCCAGATGCTCAGCGCGTTCGAAGGCGAGACGAGGATACCGGAGGGCCACCGGCGCAGAAAGCGGGGCGAGGAGCAGCGGGCCCCGCTGGATGCGGGTGCTGCGAACGGGCGGGGCGGGAGCTACGGCGCGAAGATGGAGGCAGCCGGCACCACCAGCGCCACGCCGCCAGCAGCGCGAGGGTGACGGTGACGCCGATCACGACGCCCACGGCGACCCATGCCCCCGGCGTCACGAGAGCCCGGCCGACGTGTGCGTGGCCTCGCCCCAGCATCCATCCGACGGTGAGTCTCGCGCCGCGGCGGTTGAGCGCCGTTTGGGCCGCCCGCACGGCGTCCCGCGCCTCGACTTCGGCGCGCGCGCGTAGCTCTCGCGCTCAAGCCACCTTGCCGCGGCGATCGCCCGCAGCGCGACGGCGTCCGGCCACGGGTCGCACCACAGCACCACTGGGTCACCCCGACGCACGCCGCGATCGACGATGGCGTGCACCTGCTCGAGGAGGAGCCAGCCGTACTCCTGGAGCGTCACTCGCAGCGGCCGCTCGAGCCCGGCTGTGCGTAGGGCCGGCGTGATCGCTGACCACTCGCGGTCCATGCGTGCGAACGTCGCTTCGTAGAGGGCCCCCTGCACCCAGTAGAGGCACGCCTGCTGGAAGCGCCCCCATGTGGTCACGGTCGCGAACTCGTCCATCGGAAACACCCCCGGAACACGCCGCCCGAGCTCATCGGCCGGGCGGTCTTCCGCAGGTCGCCGTGCGCCTCGATCGCGTACCAGGGTTGATCGCCGACCCACGCATCCGGTGCCTTCGCGCGAATCGCAGCAGACAGCGCGAGCGCCCCCGCATCGTCCATGTCGTCGGCCGCGCCGAGGTCCGCGTCCCACTGCCCCTCAGCAGGGTTCCGCAGGTAGCTCCTGAATCCCTTGGTTTGTAGGGGTCGATACCGTCACGGCGTTGGGGGGGGCGGTGGGCCGGGAGCTCCGGGCGCGGTAGAGTCCTCGCCGCCATGGCCGCCCCCGACACTGCCGCC
>JAUSAZ010000206.1 GCA_030652255.1 Myxococcales bacterium
TCACCTTAGGCTGCCGTGGGTTTCAACCCGCGGCTGCCGGGCCCGTGAAGTTGTGCGGGTAGCTCGGAACCCCAGCCTGCAAGCGCTCTACGCACGATGAGGGCAACGATAAGCGCCCCGCGGGGGTGAGGGCGCGCGGCAGCGCGGTGAGGGGGCCCTACGCCACGCCCGCGAGGCCGTCGTCGTCGTCCGCGGAGGCGGGCGCGGTCATGGCGGCGAGGTAGCACGCGCGGCAGCGGGCCTCGTAGGTGTCGGCCGCCCCCACCTGCACGCGCTCGTCGCCGCCCGCTAGGCGAAACGAGCGGCTCGCCAGCGCGCCGCACTGCGAGCACACCGCGAGGCACTTGGTGATCTGCTCGGCGATGGCGAGCAGCTGCGGAACGGGCTCGAAGGGGCGGCCGAGGTAGTCCTGGTCGAGGCCCGCGATGACCACCCGCACGCCGCGGTCGGCCATCGACTGCACCGCCGCGACGAGCGCCGGGCCGAAGAACTGGGCCTCGTCGATGCCCACCACCTGGGTGGCCGGGTCGAGCGCCGCGAGCAGGGCGGCGACGTCGGGCAGGGCCTCGGCGTCGAGCGACTGCGCGCTGTGGCTGGTGATGCGGGTGTCGTGGTAGCGCCGGTCGATGGCGGGCTTGAACACCTGCACGCGCTGCTTCGCGATGGCGGCGCGGCGCAGGCGGCGGATGAGCTCCTCGCTCTTGCCGCTGAACATCGGACCGCAGATGACCTCGATCCATCCGGCGTCGCGCCGCGGGTGATCCATAGGCCGCGCATGCTCCGATGGCGGCGGCCGGGGAGAGAAGAAACGCGCAGGTGGGAGGGCGGCGTTGTGGGGGCGCGGCCCGTCCGCTAGCGTGGGCGGTGATGTTCTGTCCAACGTGCGGCGGGCCCAACCCGGAGGCATCGCGCTTCTGCAACCAGTGCGGCGCGACGCTGTCCGCGCTCGGCGCCGCGGCGAGCACGGGGCAGGGCGGCGGCGTCACCCGCGCGCCCACCGACCAGGGCCTGAGCACCGGCGACCGCATCGAGCTCCCGATGACCGGCCCCTCGAAGCGCACCGTCGTCGCGATGCTCCTCGGCGTGGGCCTCGGCTGCCTCGGCCTCGGCGCGCTCGCGGCGTGGAAGACCCTCGGCCAGAGCTCCGAGCTCCCGCCGGTGACCCCCGTCGGCCTCTTCGGCGAGCCCTCCTCCGTGACCAACGCCGCGCCCGACGGCGGCGTCACGGCAGCGCCCACCACCCCCGACGACCCCGCCCGACCGCGGCCCGTCGCGCGCCCCACCGGCCCGTCGCCCGCCCGCCCGACCACCATCGCCAGCAACCAGCGCCCGACGCCCACCGGCACCACCGCCCCGGCGCCCGCCAACCCGACCGGCAATACCCCGTCGGGTAACGCCGACCCGACCCCGACCACCCCGACGGGCAGCGCCGACCCGACCCCCGCCGCCCCGAGCGGGACCACCCCGACCGGCAGCGCCGATCCGACCCCCGCCGCCCCGGCGACCCCGAGCGGGAATACCCCATCGGGTAACACCGACCCGACCCCGGCGCTCCCCGCGGAGCCCGGCGGCGTGCGCGAGCGCATCCCGGGCACCTCCGCCGGCAGCGGCTACCGCCTCGGCGACGAGACCGACGCCACCGGCCACATGGACCCGGCGGCCTTCCGCTTCGTCTACAACCACTACCAGTCGCAGATCGCGAGCTGCTACTCCAACGCCTCGCGCTACGAGACGGTCTCCGGGGTCATCGTGATGCGCGTCCGCATCGGAGAGAACGGCCACGTGCGCAGCACCCGGATCATCTCCGACAGCGCCCGCAACCCCACCCTCACGCGCTGCGTGCAGACCAGCGTGCAGAGCTGGCGCTACCCCCAGCCCGAGGGCGGCGAGGTCGAGGTCGACTACCCGATGCGCTTCGGCAGCGGCCGCTGAGGGGGGGGGAGCCCGCCGCGTCAGGCCGACTGGCGCATCGCCGCGGTGAGCCACCGCCGCAGCTCCGCCCGCTCGGCCGCGAGGTCGCGCGTCGGACCCACCGCCCGCAGCTCGTCCCACGCCCCCCGCAGCACCGCGCCCGAGCGCGGGTTGCGGAACCAGTCCTCGTCGCAGCGCTCCCGCAGCCGCGCGCGCGTCGCGAAGGCGCACCAGAGCCCCGCCACCCGCCCCGCCGACCGCCCCGGCCACGCGCCGCCCGGCTCCATCGCCCGCGCCACGAGGTGCACCGCCCACGACGGCGACGGCGCGCAGCGCATCGCCCGCGTCACCTCCGCCCCGAAGCGCTCGGCCATCCCCGGGTCGCGCCGCATCGCCGCCGCCGTGAAGCGCGCCACCGCCGCGTCCCAGCGCGCCCTCGCGAGCTCCGCGTGCAACGCAGCCCGCAGCGCCCGCTCCCTCGCCGCGCCGCTCAGCCCCGCGTCCCGCAGCAGGAAGCCCGGCTCCGTCAGCAGCCCTCGCCCCAGCGCGTGCGCCGCGCCGTCGAGCACCCGGTGCACCCCGCGCCGCTGCCCCGGCGACATCCCCCCGCCGACGACCCCCGCCGCGCACACCGCCAGCGTTCCCAGCACCTCGCCCGCGTCCGCGCCCAGCATCCGCGGGCGGCCCAGCACCGTGGCCCGGCGCCCCGGCTCGGTCACCCACGCCTCGACCCCTTCGGCGTACTCCGCCGCCGGGCGCCGCCCGTCCACGATCGCCCGCTGCGCCGACTCCAGGCCCACCCGCGCGAGCCAGTCGGTGCCCAGCAGCCCGTAGCTCGCCGAGGGAACCTCCCGCCGCAGCGCCTCGTGCACGCCCAGGTGCAGCCGGTCGGGCCAGGTGAGCCTCGCGCGGTCGAGCCCGGCCTGCTTCGCGGCCCACGCGTCGAGCTCCTCGAAGGCGTCGTCGGTCTCCGCCAGCAGCGCCCCGGCGTCCTCGTCCACGTCGCCCATGCCGAGCGCGTCGGTGAGCCCGCCGCCCAGCGCCGTGGTCACCTCGCGCAGCGCCGCCACCACGTCGCGGGCCTCGTCGCGCAGGTCGATGGACACCCCGTCGCCCGCCGCCCAGAGCAGCTCACGCCGCGTCCGGCTCGGCTCGGCGCCCACCGCGCCGGGGAGCACCGCCCAGGGCACCGCGGCGTCGTCGGCCCGCAGCCGCACCGTCGCGCCCGGCGCCGCCATCGCCGCCCGGTAGCGCGCCCACGGCGCCCGCAGGGCCATCCACACCGCGGCCTCGGCCACCAGCACCGCCCGCGCCCGGTCGACCTCCGCCAGCTCGCGCGCCGTGCGGGTGAGCGCCTCGGCGCCCGGCCACCGCTGCGGCAGCTGCTTCGTCCCCTCCTGCGCGCACCAGCGGGCGTCGGCCACGGCCTCGATCGCCGCGGCCGCCGTGCGCTCGACCGACTCCCAGGACTCAGCCACCCGCTTCGGCCCGCAGCACCGAGAGCTTCTTGCGCTTCGGCACCACGCCCGCCGCCTCGAAGGCCTTCTGGTAGTCCGCGAAGCGACCGCCGGCCTTCGTCGCGTCGTACACCGCGCGCCCGGCCTTCTCGCCGCCCTGCGCGAGCACCCACTCGATCCACGCCCAGCGGGCGCTGGTGGGGCGCACCTCGGCGCGGCCCTTCAAGCCACGGCGCAGCCGGTCGAGGCGGTGCTCGACCACGTCGATGCCCGCGAAGCCGAGGCCGTCGAGGGGCGTGTTGCGCTTCGACACGAAGGGCGCGATGCCCAGCGCGATGGGGATCACCTTGCTCAGGCCCGTGACGAAGGCCACGCACTCGTCGATGTCGTCGTCGGTCTCGCTCGGCAGGCCCACCATCAGGTAGAGCTTCATGGTGAGCATGCCGTTGGCGCGGGCGTGCTCGGCGGCGCGCTCGATGTGCTTGATCTTCGCGTGGCGCTCGAGCATCGCGCGCAGCCGCTCGCTGGGGCCGTCCATGGCCGTGGTGAGCGTGCGGTACCCGCCGCGCTTGAGGGCGGCGACGAAGCGGTCGGTCATCCGGTCGGGGCGCAGCGAGGAGAGCCCGACGCCCATGCCGCGGTCGACGAAGGCGTCGATGATCTCGACGATGCGGGGGTGGTCGCTGACGGCGGCGCCCACCAGCCCGACCTTCTTCGCGTCCGTAGGGACCCTCGCCAGGATGCTCTCCATCGTCGCGAGGCGCATGCCGCCGTTGGTGCTCTTGCGCATCACGCAGTACTGGCACCCGCGCGAGCAGCCCCGCTCGGTCTCCACCAGGAACATGTCCGACAGCTCGGTGTCGGGCGTCATGATCTGCGCGTAGGCCGGGAGCTTGGTGGCGTTGTCGGCCGCGGCGATCTTCGCGAGCGCCTCGCCGTGCACCGCGGGCACCCACACGTTGGGGTGATCGGCGAGCTTGCGGAGGCGCGCCTCGGGGTCGAGCTCGGACGTGAGGATGTCCATCACGTCGTGGATGACCTCCTCGGCCTCGCCCATGACCACCGCGTCGGCGTAGGGGGCGAGGGGGGTAGGGTTGGAGAAGGTGAGCGGGCCGCCCATCAGCACGAAGGGGTGCCGGGCGGGGTTGCGGTCTTCGCGCAGGGCGGGGATGCCGCCGAGCTCGAGGGTCTCGATCACCCCGCCGAGCTCGTTTTCGTAGGCCACCGAGAGGGCCACGACGGCGTGGTCGCCGATGGGGCGCATCGACTCGTAGCTGATGACCCCCTCGCGGTGCCGCCGGGCCTGCTCGAAGTCGTCGGGCGCGAAGGCCCGCTCGGCCACGAGGTCGGCGCGGGCGTTGAGCTCGCGGTACATGACCTGGTAACCGAGGGACGACATCCCGACGCGGTAGGGGGAGGGGTACGTGAGCGCCACCCGGAAGGGAGCGTCGCGGTAGAGCGTGCCGCGCTCACGGGAGAGCCGGTGCTGGATGGTGTCGCGCAGGGAAGCCAATAGGCCGGGGAGTATCCGTGCGCTCCCCCCGCCGGGCAACCCGCGGGGACGCTCAGTCCTCTTCGTAGTCCTCGTCCTCGTCGTCGAGGTTGAGGTCCTCGACGATGGTGGACTCGATCTCGAGCTCGTCCATCGACCAGCCCACCCGGTTGCCGGGAGCAATCTCGTCGCGCGCAAAATCCTCGAACGAACGGTAGAACCTCGACATCTCGACCCTCTTCGCTGCGCGTGGAGACACGACCGCCGCAGGCGCCGAGCGCCACGACCGTGTCTGACTGTGAAGGTGCAGGTGCCACCTGCACCTACATCTGCCGCCAATGTATCCCCCCGCCTCGGGAAATCCATTTTGTGTCTCGGATGGGGGTGCCGCGGCCGGAATGGCTGTGATTTCTTGCGATCGGCGCGCTGCGGTGGGCGCGGCGGGCGACGACGCTGGACAGGGTCCGCCGGGAGGGGTTAGTGGTCGCGGCCCGACGGCGAGTGGCCGGTGCGGCGGCAGGAGAACGCGGTTGTCATGGGCAGGGTCTACGCGATCGCCAACCAGAAGGGCGGAGTGGGCAAGACCACCACGAGCGTAAACCTCGCGGCGTCGCTCGCGGCCGCCGAGAAGCGCGTGCTGCTCATCGACATGGACCCGCAGGGCAACGCCGGCAGCGGCGTGGGCGTGAGCCCGTCCGGGGGCGTCACCCGCGGCACCTACGACGTGCTGCTGGGCCAGTCGCGCCTCGAAGACGTCATCGTGCCGACGGCGCTCCCCACGCTCAAGCTCTGCCCCGCGTCGCCCTCCCTGGTGGGCGCCGAGATCGAGCTCATCGAGGTCGAGCGCCGCGACCTCCTGCTGCGCGACGCCCTTGAGCGCGTGCGCAAGCGATACGACTACGTGATCCTCGACACGCCGCCCTCGCTGGGGCTGCTCACCCTCAACGCGCTCGTGGCCGCCGACGCGGTGCTCGTGCCGATGCAGTGCGAGTTCTACGCGCTGGAGGGCATCGCGCAGCTGGTGGGCACCGTCGAGCGGGTGAAGTCCACGCGCAACCCCAAGCTCGCCATCGAGGGCGTGCTGCTCACCATGTACGACCCGCGGAGCAACCTCGCGCGCGAGGTGGCGGGAGAGCTCCGGAAGCATTTCCATGTGTTCGACAGCGTGGTGCCGCGCAACGTGCGCCTGAGCGAGGCGCCGTCCTACGGCAAGCCGGTGCTCCTCTATGACGTGGCCTCGAAGGGCTGCCAGGCCTACCTGGCCTTCGCCAAGGAGCTCATGGGATCGAAGGCCGGCGGGGCAGTGAGCGGTCGGCCATGAGCAACGACAAGGGCAAGAAGCCCGTGGAACCGAAGGAGCCCCGGCGCGCGCTGGGCCGCGGGCTCGACGCCCTGCTGCCCGTCACGCAGATCGCGGCGGCGGCGGCGGCGCGGGCCGAGAGCCCGTACCAGATGGTGGGCATCGAGCGCATCCACCCGCGGCGCGACCAGCCCCGCAAGCGCTTCGACGAGACGGCCCTCGACGAGCTGGCGCGCAGCATCGAGGAGCAGGGGCTCATCCAGCCGCTGGTGGTGCGCCGCTCGGACCTCGAGGAGGGCTACGAGATCATCGCGGGCGAGCGCCGCTGGCGCGCGGCGCAGAAGGCCGGGCTGCGCGAGGTCCCGGTGGTCATCAAGGACGTCGACCCGGAGTCGGCCTTCGAGCTGGCCCTGGTGGAGAACGTCCAGCGGATGGACCTCGACCCCGTCGAGACGGCCACCGCGTACCGGCGCTTGATGGACGAGCACGGGTACACCCAGGACGTGCTGTCGCGGCGCATCGGGAAAGACCGCTCGACCATCGCCAACACCCTCCGGCTGCTCCAGCTGCCCGACGAGGTGCAGGAGCGGGTCGTGGCGAGGGAGCTCAGCGAGGGCCACGCGCGGGCGATCCTGTCGCTGAAGGACCCCGGGGAGATCACGAAGCTCGCGCGGGTGGCGGCGGAGAAGGGCTGGTCGGTGCGGCAGACCGAGCAGTTCGCGCGGCGCAAGCTGGAGGGCCCGAAGCCCCCGGCGGCGGTCGACCCCGCGAAGGAGACCCCCGCGGCGAGCTCGGCCAACGTGCGCGACCTCGAGAAGAAGCTGGAGAGCGCCCTCGGGATGCCCGTGGCGATCCGCACCGACGGCGCGATGAGCTCGGGCACCGTGGAGATCGGCTTCGACAACCTCGACCAGCTCGATCGCTTCCTGCGCCGCGTACTCGGGGAGTGAGCGCGCCGGACGAGCGCCTTGACGGTGGCGGAGCGGGCGAGTAACCGTCGACGCAGGGAACAAGGTCTCGTCCACGACGGCGGTGCGCACATGACCCGAGACGACAGCGAAGCCCCGGTCGCGACGGCCGAAGCGGTGGTGGACCTGGCGGCCACCGGCACCCTCACGACGCTGACGGGGGTCTCGGCGTCCATCACGCGCGGCGCGGTCGACGCGGAGGTGCTCCGGGTGGTCGACGCCGACGGGCGGCTGCTCTTCGAGCACAACACCAGCACCCGGGTGACCGTCATCGTGGCGCCGGAGGGAGACCTCGAGCTGCGCGCGCCGCGGGGCAGGGTGCGAATCGTCGCCGCGGAGGGCTTCGAGCTGGAGACCCCGTCGGTGCACGCGAAGGTGGGCGAGGCGCGCGTCGAGGGGCGCACGCTGAGCACCACCTTCGAGCGCATGAAGACCGCCGCGGGGGTCATCGAGACGAGCGCCGGGCGCATCCTCGAGCGCGCGAAGAACGCCTACCGCGAGGTCGAGGAGCTGTCGCAGACCCGCGCCGGGCGGCTGCGCCTCGTGGCCGAGAAGACCGTGAGCATGCTGGGGCAGCGCGCGGTCGTGAAGGCGAAGGAAGACGTCAAGATCAAGGGCGACAAGGTCTACCTGGCCTGAAGGGCCGGTCACTCGGGTTCAACGGAGAGGGCAGCGCGATGTTTCCAGCGTCTTCCAAGGGTGGCGGTCAGTGCCTGGCCTTCCCGGATGTGTGCAAGGTGCCGGCGCCGCCAGCGCCCTTCGTGCCGGTGCCCTTCCCCAACATCTCGATGGTGATGCAGGCCTCCGGGACGGCCAGCAAGGTGAAGATCTGCGGCAAGGACGCGGTCACCAAGTCGAGCAACGTGGGCCGCTCGCAGGGCGACGAGGCCGGCACGCTCTTCGGCATGATGAGCCAGGTCAACATGAACAAGACCACCTACCGGGTGGGCGCTTCGAACGTGAAGGCCCAGGGCAGCGACATCGAGACGGTGCTCAAGCCCACGGCGCAGAACGGCATGAGCGCCAACGCCCCGGCGGGCGCGCAGATCGCCCCGAGCCAGACCACGGTCATCGTGGTGGGCTGACGGCCCGCTCACCCCAGAACCCATCCAAGACCACTCCCGACACCCCTCCCCGCGAAGACCGACCGACGTTGCGCATCGTCAAAGAGACCCCCTTCGAGTTCGGCTTCCTCCACTGGCAGGTCAGGCCGCCGGAGGGGGCGATGATGGTGTTCCTGAAGGGCACCTTCGATCTCGTGCACGACGGCGTGTGCACCGTCGCCGCCGAGCAGGCGCTCATCACCGGGCCCATCCACTGGGACGACGACCCCAGCCAGTCGCTGCGCTTCGACAGCGACTTCGCCGTCTTGAAGCCCCGCGCCGAGTGTCACTTCGTCGGCCACGCCCACGCCCCGGGCGCCGACGCCGTGGGCAGCCTGCTCGCGGGCTTCCGCGTGGGCGCGGTCACCCGCAACGTCGCCGTCTTCGGCGACCGCACCTTCGACAGCTACGGCGCGGTGACGGCCCCGGCGCCCTTCCACACCGTCCCCATCCGCTGGGAGCGCGCCTTCGGCGGCGACGGGTTCGCGCGCAACCCCATGGGCCGCGGCATGGCGGCGGTGGACACCGAGCAGGGGCGGCAGGTGCTTCTTCCCAACCTCGAAGACGCCGCGGAGCTCATGTCCAGCCCGGGGGACCGCCCCCGGCCGACGTGCTTCGGGCCGGTTCCGCCGACCTGGGCCGAGCGCACCCGCCGCTCGGGCACGTACAACCAGCGCTGGCTGAAGACCCGCTGGCCCTGGCTGCCCGAGGACTTCGACTACGGGTACTACAACAGCGCCCCGGCCCCGCAGCAGATCGACGGCTACTGGCGCGGCGACGAGGCGCTCGGGCTGCAGCACCTCGCGGCCTCGCGGACGGTGCTGCGCTCTCGCCTGCCGGGCCTGCGCGGGCGGTGCTTCGCGGAGGTGCGCCGGGGCGACGCGCTGGACTTCGTCGAGGTGCCGCTGCGCCTCGACACCATCGTCGTCGACGGCGATCGCGAGCAGTGCCAGTGCCTCTGGCGCGGCCTGCTCGAGGGCGTCGGCGAGAAGCTGGCCGAGGTGGAGACCTTCTTCTTCATCCACGAGTCCATCGAGGAGGGGCACCCGCTGGGGCACTACCAGCAGTGGCTGGAGCGCAAGCGGCAGGAGGCCCTCGCCGAGGAGTCCGAGCTCGAGGCAGAGGCGCCGCCGGAAGATCCGCTGCCGACCCCGCCGCCGGTGCCGACGGCGCGCGCGGTGCTCGCCAACCTCGCGCACCAGCTCACCCTGGAGGGCCCCGGCGAGGGGGTGACGCCCGCGGCGCACGCGCAGGTGATCGCGCAGGTGACGGCGATGTCCCGCGAGCCGGCGCCGCCGCCGGAGCCGAAGCCGTCGGCGGTGCGGGCGGAGATGGAGGCGGGCGGCGTCGAGGTGCCCGAGGCGCTGCGCGACGTGTCCGACGACGAGCTGGCCGTCCCCGCGGAGGAGGGCGACGAAGCGGAGGAGGAGGAGGAGGAGGCGCCGCCGGGGATGACCCGTGAAGAGGTGCTCCGGAGCCGGGCCTACGGTCAATCGCTGGCGGGCGCCGACCTCACGGGCGTCGACCTGTCGGGCCTCGACCTCACCGAGCAGGACCTCGCGGGCGCCATCCTGGCGGGGGCCAACCTCCAGGAGTGCGTGCTGCGCGAGGTGAACTTCGAGGGCGCGGTGCTCACCGACGTCGACCTCACCCGCGCCGACCTGGGCGGGGCGAAGTTCGGCGGGGCCGACCTCACGGGCGCCCACGCCCCGGGGGTCGACGCGCAGGGGGCCGACTTCACTGACGCCGTCGCCGAGGGCTCGGTGTGGACCGGGAGCCGGCTCCTGCGGGCGGTGCTCAAGGGGGCGGACTTCACCGGGGCGACGCTCACCGCGTGCGACCTGCGGGAGACCGACTGCGAGGGCGCGGACTTCACCCGGGCGCAGGGCGAGCGGTGTCACTTCGAGAAGGCCTCGCTCCTGGGTGCGACGCTCGCGGGCGGGCACTTCGCGCGGGCGGTGTTCGACGACGCCGTGCTCGACAACCTGCGCGCCGACGAGGGCACCGACCTCACCGCGGCCTCGCTGCGACGGGTGAAGGCGGTCGACGCCCACTTCGAGGAGGCGCTGATGGAGGGGGCGCAGCTCGGCGAGGCGCAGCTCGACAAGGCCGAGTTCGCCCGCGCGCGGCTCCAGGGGGCGGACTTCACGGCGGCCTCGCTGGTGGGGGCGCGGATGCACGAGGCCGCGCTCGTGGGGGCGGTGCTGCTGCGGGCCAACGCCATGGAGGCGATCTTCGAGGGGGCCGACCTGCGCGACGCCGACCTGCGCGGGGCCAACCTCACCAGCGCCAGCCTGTGGCGGGCGCGCACCCACGGCGCCCAGCTCGAGCTCGCGCTCCTGCACCGCAGCACCATCGACCCCGAGAACAACGGGTGAGCGCGCCGCGCGATCTCGACGAGGGGGTCGCCGTCGCGCTGGAGCAGACCCGCGCCCACCGCGCGGCGCTCACCCGGGGCTCGTCCTTCGCGGCCGACAGCCTGCATCGCCTGCTGCGCTGCACCCGCTGCCACCGATGGAACCTCGACACCCGCGCCTTCGCGGGCTCGCTCCAGCTGGCCGACGGCGGCCGGCGCGCCTGCCGCGACCTCGCCGAGCTCGTCTCGATCGTCGCCTCGCAGCACCGCGCGCTGCACCGCGAAGACAAGGTCGACCCCTGCGTGTGCGGCGCCCCCCCGCTGGCGCTGAGTCTCCGCGCCGCCCGCTTCTTCCACGGCGTCCCCGGGAGCGGGGCCGAGCTCATCGTGGAGCTGCGCTACGCCCACGAGGCCGTCGCCGCGATCAGGGTCGCCCGCGCCAGCTGGGACGGCCCCGTGGCCTACCTGACCGATGCCACCGACGAGGCCGTCGCGCAGGCCTTCATGGTCCCGCTCTCGACGGTGGGGCCGTGGCGGGCGGCGCTGTCTGCGCCCGACGGGGCGGTGGTGGCCATCGAGGAGGGGTTGTCCATCGCGGCCTTCGGGCAGGGCCAGGCGGGGCTGCGCGCGTCGATCGACGAGGCGCTCGCGAGCGACCCCGACCTGCGCGCCTACGGCCTCACGGCGAAGGTGGTCTCCGACCCCACGTGGCAGTGGCTGCGCGACGACGCCTCGCTGCGCGAGCGGCCCGACACCGTCCTGGTGATGCTGCTGCGCCACGACGTGATGACGGCGCGCGTCGCGGTGCTGGCCGCGCGCCACGGGCTCGGGGCCCGCCGGGAGGGCGACACGGTGTGGGTCGAGGACGGCCTCGCTCGCTGGCCCGTCGACCTGCCGACGGTCATCGAGGAGGGCTTCCGCCGGGGGTACACCCTCTCGACCATGGCGGCCGCCGCGGTGGCGCTCTGCCGCGAGCGCATCGAGGCCATCCAAGGGTTCGTCGCCGCGGTGGAGGGCCTGCGACCGGGGGTCACCTTCGCGGCCCAGGGGATGCTCCTCACGCCCACGCACGAGGGCGCGGTGGGGCGCCCCTTCGACCTGCGCGTGGCGCCCTTCGGGGGCGTCGCCGACGCCGACACCCTCGAGCGCGACCTGCGCTTCCACTTCAATGAATCGCCGCCGTGGGCCGACCCGCGCTGGGTGTGCCCCTGCGGCGCGGCCCGCTGGGTGGCCGAGCGGGTGCTGTACGACCTCGACCTCGACGCGATGCCCGGGGGGCGCGCCGACGTCGTGGCGCTCGGGCCCTTCGGCGACGCGGGCGCCACGGCGGTGCTGTGCGTGGAGTGCGACCGGCACGTGGACTACGCCGTCGGCCCGCTGGTCGACGGCGCCGACGGGGGCCTCGCGGGGCTGCGCGGACGGGTGGGTGAGGGCCTCGCGCGCTTCGAGCGCGGCGTGCGCGTCGCCGAGCACGCCGACGCGGCGGGGAGGCGGCTGGCGCTGGTCGAGGGCGCGGCGATCGTCGACGCCGTCGCGCACCCGAGGCTGCGCCGCGGGCTCGCGGAGGCGGTGATCCCCGGCGCGGCGGGGGTGGCGGTCGAGGTGCTGCACCGCGACCTGGTGCTGCTCTGCGAAGAGGGCGCCGAGCCGGCGCTGGCGTCGCAGCTCGCGGCGGCCGGGCCGGTGATCGTCGCGATGGAGCGCGGCCACGCGCCGCCGGGCATCGCGTGGCGGGGTGAGGTCGACCCGGGGGCGACGCCCGCGGGGCGCTTTCCGCGGCGCGGGGAGTAGCCGCGCTCGCGCCCATGAGACGGGTCTGATACGGTCGCGCGACGACCGTACGGGAGGATCGCGGATGGCGAAACAACGACTCAGCGTGGTGGTCCCGTTCTCTGGTACTGCGATGCAGCTCGGGGACTCCGTGGGGGGCCCGGGCGCGAGCCTCGTCACGGCGCAGGCGGTGCTCATCGACTCGGTGGGGGTGATGGACATCCAGTCCAAGGGACACTTCACCGGGCAGACCAACGCGTCGATGCTGATGCTCTCGGGCGCCGACCAGAAGGTGCACTCCGTGGGCAAGGTGGAGGTCTACGCGGGCGGCGGCAACGACCCCGGCGACTGCGGCGCGGGGGCGCCCGCGGAGGCGCCGGACTCGGGCAAGCCCGGGGCGGCGTCGGAGGTCATCACCAACACCGCGTGCGCGGGCCTCTCGGGGGTCAAGGCGTGGCAGGACCTCGGGGCGGCCGTCACCGCGGGCTCCGAGTCGATGAAGACGATGGCCGAGGCGGGGGCCGCGGCGATGACCATCATCAAGGGCCTGGCGGACCTCAGCAAGGCCGCGGCGGGGCCCTTCGCCTCCGAGAAGATGGCGTCGCAGCTCGGCGGAGGCTTCGAGGCCGCGGCCGGCGGGGCGGGCGCCATCGCCGGGGCGCTGAAGGGCGACTTCGGCGCGGTCGCGAGCGGCATCTCGAGCATGATCACCGGCGGCGCGACGGCGGCAGGCGGGGCCGCGGCGGACATCGAAGAGCGCGCGAGCGGGAGCATCAAGATGATCGCCGGGAAGAAGATCTCGGGCATCGCGCCGCTGGGCATCGACTTCAAGACGCCGGGGAAGTTCCAGGTGAAGGCGCTGCTGGTGACGGACTTCACGACGGTGACGTTCAGCAACTACGCGCTGGCGAAGTTCGAGGTGAAGAGCCTCTACCAGATCAAGACGACGTCGGCGCAGTTCGAGGTCGACGCGAAGGGCGCGGCGACGGTCACGACGAAGAACTTCACGGGCAAGGCGTCGCTCATCACGCAGGACGGCGTCACCCACGTGAAGAAGACCCTCAAGGTGGAGGGCGACGTCAGCCTCGACGACAAGCTCAGCGTCTACAAAGACGCGACCCTGAAGGGGAAGCTCCTGGTGGAGGGCGAGACGCACATCCACGGAAAGCTCACCGTCGAGCAGGACGTCACCGTGAAGTCGAACGTGTCGTCCAACAAGAAGGTCAAGACCAAGGATTTCGTCGCCAAGTCCAGGGTGACGTTCCTTCCGGGCTGAGGGTGTCGGGAGACGGGACGGAGCCATCCATGAGCGATACACCGCAGATGTTCCTGGCCGCGACGCCGCACTCGTCGTCGCAGCTCGCGCTGGGGCGCTGCGCGTGCCCCGACGGCGCCTCGCTGACCACCGTCGGCAGCGCCCTGGTCGACGCCGTCGGCACCCTCACCATACAGTCGAAGGGCACCTTCACGGCGCAGACCACCGCGGCCATGTCGTGGCTGTCGAAGGCGAAGACGCAGTGCCACAGCCAGGCGAAGGTGGAGGTCTACGCGGGCGGGGGCATCGCGCCCGGGCCCTGCGGCGCGGGGATGCCCGCGACGACGCCGCCGCCGACCTCACCGGCGCACGCGTCCGAGAAGATGGTGAACGCGGCGCTGATGGCCGCGAGCCTGGGCCGCGGCGCCACCGACCTGGCGTCGGCGGACGGCGCGGCGGAGGCCACCGCGGCGGGCGCGGACATGGCGAAGGAGGTCGCGGAGGTCACCAGCGAGTGGGTGCCCGAGGGAGCCAAGAGGCCCACGGAGGGCATCGCTGGGGGCCTGGAGATGGCGTCGGGCGCGGCGCAGATCGCGAGCGGCGACGTGGTGGGCGGCCTCGCGACGCTGGCGTCGGGCGGGGCGGCCGCCTCCGGGGGCGGGAGCAACCTCGAGGAGCGCGCGGCGACGGAGATCAAGATGGTCGCCGGGAAGAAGATCTCGGGCAACGCCGGGGTGGGCTTCGACTTCAAGACCATCAACAAGTTCGGGGTCACGGCGGCGCTGGTGACGGACTTCACCACCATCAAGTGGGTGGCGTTCTGCCTGTTGAAGTTCGAGGTGAAGTCCTTCGTGAAGGTGAAGGTCGCCACCACGCTCTTCAAGGTTCACGCGCACAGCTCGGCGACGATGGACGGCAAGGGGGCGCTCACCTTCAAGGCCCCGTACATCCGCTACAAGGCCGACATGCAGATGACCAAGACGCTCCAGGTCATCAAGAAGACCACCCTGCGAGACACGCTGGAGGTCGCCGACAACACGACCCTGAAGGCGAAGCTCGACATCAAGAAGAACCTCGTGGTGAAGCAGACCGTCGAGGTGAAGGCCAACGCCCGCATCAACGGCAAGCTCACCACGAAGCAGCGCCATCGCATCAACGGGCAGCTGACGCAGATGGCCAAGGCGACGCTGGCGTGAAGGAGCCGACGCGATGACGAAGCCCATCCAGTACACGCGCGACCTCGACCTCGAGGACAACGTCCCGGCGAGGCGCGTGGTGCAGCGCGGCGTGGAGGTGGACAGCGACCTCACCGACATGCCCAACGCCTGCGCGCCGCAGGGGTACATCGACGAGACGCACTTCCCCAAGGAGGTCCCGTCGGTGGCCGTGCAGGAGGAGCGGGCGGCGTCGCGCCTGTCCGGGGGCAAGTGCGGCGCCGACGCCACGACGCAGACGCTCGCGATGAAGGTGCCCTTCTCGGGCACGGCGCTGAAGCTGGGCGGGTGCTCGTCGGCGGGCGGCTCGGGGGCGGCGCTGACGACGGGCGGCAACGTCTTCATCGGCGCCACGGGCGTGCTCGGGATGCAGGCCGCCTCGGCGTTCACGGGGCAGACCAACGACGCCATCGGGCTGTACTCCGACGCGGGCACCAAGGCCCACAGCCAGACGAAGTTCGAGATCTACGCGGGCGGCGGCACCGCGCCGGGCACCTGCGGCGGGGGCGGGCCCGCGGGCACCGGACCCACCACGAAGCCCGCCGAGGGGGCCGAGCAGCTCACCAACGTGGCCTGCAACGTGGTCGGTGTGGCCAAGGCCGCCAATGACATCGTCAACGTGGTGCGCGACGGGAAGTACGGGGTCTCGGAGGTGGCGACGCTGCTCAAGGGCGGCACCGACGCGGTCAACAAGGGCATCGTCGCCAACATGCTGGCCTTCGACCCCAAGAACGAGACGCTCAAGACCATCGGCGCCAGCCTCGACACGGCGTCGGCGGTGTTCGGCCTCGGGTCGGCGGTGACGAAGCCCAACAACGACGGGCTCGCGATCCTGTCGACGGCGATCTCGTCGATCTCCACCACCTCCAACGCCTGGGGCGCGACCAAGTACCCCGCCAAGGGCCTCGACGCGGCCAGCGGCCACGGTGGCGGTGGCGGCGGCGGTGGTGGTGGTGGTGGTGGCGGTGGCGGTGGTGGCGGCGGCGGCGGTTCGACGGACATCGAAGAGCGCGCGGCGGGCAGCGTGAAGATGGTCTGCAACGTGAAGATCACGGGCAACGCGCCGGAGGCCATCGACTGGAAGACCGCGACGAAGTTCGGCGTCAACGCGGTGGCCCTGGTGGACTTCGCCACCACCAACTGGGGCGCCTTCGCGGCGCTCAAGTTCGAGGTGAAGTGCCCCGGCGTCACGGAGATGATCTGCAAGAAGTTCGAGATGAAGGCCTACAAGTCGGGCACGATGAAATCGAAGGCGATCATCGACGTGACGGCGACGGAGCTGGCCAAGCTGGACGGCAAGGTGCAGGTGACGAAGGCCTTCGTCACCGACAAGGAGTCGACCTTCAAGGCGAAGCTCACCGTGACGAAGGACACGCTCTTCAAGCAGAACGTCACGGTGAAGATGGCCGGGGTGATCAAGGCCGACACGGTCATCGACAAGCCCTGCGATTTCCAGAAGAACCTCACGGTGAAGGGCAAGACCAACAGCACGGGCGCGCTCACGGCGACGGGCGAGGCGAAGCTCGGTTGACCGCTTCAGGGAGCGCGCGACGATGGAGGTGATCTCGAGCGCGGAGGCGCTGCGCGCGGCGCTCGCCGAGGGGCGGCTGCTCGACGCCCGGGTGCAGGGGGTGGTGCTGGAGGACTGCGCGCTGGCGGAGTTCATGCTCAGCGCGGTCTCCTTCGAGCGCTGCACCTTCCGGCGGGTGAGCCTCGCGCGGCTCTCCGGGGTCGGCGTGGTGTTTCGTGGGTGCCTCTTCGAGGACTGCACGCTGCTGGAGTGGTCGCTGATGCAGTCGGCCTTCCTGCCCGACGAGGACGGCGCGGCGACGTACTTCCAGCGCACCATCTGCGGGCTGTGGAGCGGGCAGCGGGTGGTGTTCCAGTTCTGCGGCTTCGAGGCGTGGGTGCTCGGGGCCTCGTCGCTGCTGGCGGCGGAGTTCGAGTCGTGCAGCGTGCTCGACTGCGTCTGGCTCGAGCTCTCCCTCGAGGGCCTCGCGCTGCGCGACACCGCCTTCGAGCGGGCGCGCTGGAGCGAGGTCGCGCTCTCCGGCGCCGAGCTCACCCGCTGCGACCTGCGCGGCCTCGTCGCGCGCGACCTCTCCATCGAGGAGACGACCCTCGACGAGGTCGAGCTCGGCGGCGCCGACCTCACCGGCGCCACGCTGGGCGGGCTGTCGTTCGCGGGCGTGCGCTCGATGCCCGCGGCGCTCGACGGGGCCACGCTCACGGGCTGCGACCTCACGGGCCGCGACCTCACCGGCGTGACCCTCCGCGGGGCCAACCTCGCCGAGGCCACGCTCGCCCGCGCCTGCTTCGACGCGGCCGACCTCTCGGGCGCCGACCTCACGGGCGCCATGGCCGCGGGGGCGTCGTTCCAGGCGGCGGTGGTGCGCGAGGCCAACTTCAGCGGCGCGGTGCTCCAGGGCGCCGACCTGCGGGTGCGCGACGCGGAGTCGACGGTGTTCTCCAGCGCCGACCTGCGCGCCAGCGACGTGCGCTACGCCGCCTTCGCCGCGTGCCTCTTCGATCAGTCGCTGTGGACCGAGGCGCGCACCGCGCACGCCTCCTTTCGCGAGTGCAACTTCGAGGGCGCCACCCTGGAGGGCGTGTCCTTCGACGGCTGCGCCATGAACGAGTCGTCCCTCGCCGGGGCGCTCGCCGCCGGGGCGTCGTTTCGCGGCTGCGACCTCACGGAGGTCGACGCCTCGGGCGCGCGGCTCGCGGGCGCGGTGCTCGCCGGGGCGCGGCTGCACGACGCGGTGCTCGTCGAGGCCGACCTCACCGGCGCCGACCTCACCGGCGCGCAGCTCTACCGCAGCGACCTCGCGGGCGCGCAGCTCGCCGACGCGGTGCTCCTCGGCGCCGACCTCACCCGCGTCGACGCGCGGGGGCTGCAGCTCGGCACCTGCCGCGTCGACCGCGCGACGGTGTGGCAGGGGGCCGACCTGCGCGGCGCCGTGGCGGCGGGGATCAACTTCAGCGGCGCCAACCTGCGCGACCTCGACGGCCGCGGCGCCGACCTCGCGGGGTGCCGCTTCGACGAGGCCACGGTCGAGGGCGCGACCCTCGACGACGCGAAGCTGCGGGCGAGCTCGTGGGTGAAGTCGAAGGCGCGCGGGGCGGAGTTCAACGGGGCCAACCTCGACGAGAGCGACCTGCGCGGGGCCGACCTGCGGGCGGCGAGCTTCGTCGGCGCGAGCGCGGTGCGGGCGCTGTTCACCAAGGCCGACCTCGACCGCGCGAACCTGGTGAAGTGCGACCTGCGCGAGGCCAACCTCTCGCTCTGCACCCTGCGCTACTGCGACCTGTCGCACGCGAAGCTCGACCGCGCGGACTGCACCCACGCCGACCTCACGGGGTCGCTGCTGCACCGGATGAGCGAGCTGGAGACGAGGTGGTTCGACGCGACGCTGGAGCAGGTCGGGCGCACCGACCCGAAGCTCGCGGCGGGCGAGGATTTCGTCCCCACGCCGCCGCGGTAGCCCACTCCCTCCCTGGCGGGGCGTCAGCTCTGGTCGTCGAAGGTCACGGTGATGCCGTGGCGGGTGCGGATCTGGCTCTGCGTGGCGTTGGCCGAGTTGACCGGCGACGCGGTCTCGAAGTTGGGCACCGACGACATGATGAGCGGCCGGTCGGGGTCGCCGTTGACGTGGATGATCGCGACCTCGGTGCCGATGTGCAGCGGAAACTGCACGCCGTAGCCGCCGCCCGAGGCGGGCTGCGCCATGCGGATCCACCGGGACGCCTTGCCGCCGGCCTTGCCCGCGAGGTCCCACGGCAGGATGACCTTGTAGCGGCCGTGCTCGTCGACGGGCACCGCGCGCACGCCGTCGCTGGCCGCGTCGACCTTGCCGTGGATCACCCCCGCGATGCGCGGCACCGGGGTCATGCGCACCGGGCGCCACGGCACCGCGTAGGGGATGGCGGTGAGCTCGTTGTGGTAGGCCTGCGACCCGCCGGTGCCGCCGACGCCCGCCTGCGTCACCGAGTGGCGGATGTCCGTGACCACGTACTCCTGGTCCATGGCGTCGAAGTAGTGGTTCGCGACGGCGAACTTGTGCCCCGGGTGCAGGCCGCGCACCGCCGTGGCGCCGGCGTAGGTCTCGCGCTGGGCGAACAGCTCCTCGGCGCGCAGCTTCGCGATGCGGGTGCCGCCCGCCGGGTCCTTGAAGTGCTCGCCGTAGTAGACGTGCTCGCCGGCGCCGGTGGGGTCGACGTCCTGCTTGCCGACGAGCTCGGTGGAGGGCGTGCGGTAGTTGTAGTCGCGCACCGTCACCTTGGTGGTGACCGTGCGGCGCGTGCGGGTGAGGGCGCTGATGCGGTGCTCCCCGCCGGTGGTGCCGCCGCGGGGGTCGTAGGTGAGCGACTCGAAGCCCTCGAGCTCGGTGAAGTTGTTGTTGCCGTCCGCGAAGACCAGCTTCGACCCGTCGTCGCCGTGCTCGAAGAAGTAGAAGATCCCTTCGTACTCCATCACCCGCGACAGGAACTGGAAGTCCGTCTCCTCGTACTGGACCTTGTATTCGTAGGGCGTGTACTTCTTCGAGAGCCGCAGCTCGAAGTCGTCGCCCTCGTGCAGCCCGGCCTCCGTCAGCACGTCCTTGATGACCTGCGGGCCCGAGAGTTCTTGATAGACCCACGAGCCCGCGGTGAGGGTGCTGTCGAAGAACTTCGGCACCAGGCGCAGGTGGTAGAGCACCGGCGACGGCTCGTTCATCGTGAGCATCTCGACCTCGCGGATGACCCCGTGGACCTTGTGCTCCTCGTCGGCCCCGAAGGCGATGTACGCGTCCTTCACCAGCAGCTCTTCGACGGCGTCGAAGGCCAGCGGCCCGCCCGTGGAGGTCTCCACGATGAGGTCGAAGGCGTAGAGCTGCGAGAGGCCCTCGTGGCCGTCCATCTGCCGCACGTACAGGTCTGGCGCCGACTCCGCCGACGTCCGAAATACGACCGTGTAGTTCGAGTGATCCTGCGTGGTCATGGCGCCTCTTCCCCCGGTGGTAGAGCTGGTGATGGTGGTGGGTCGGCCGCGACCGTACCACGGCGCCGGGGCGCAGGTGGTGACGGCCGGGGACGTGCGATAGGATCGCTCCGCGCCGCGTCAGGCGGGGCCGTCGAGAGGACCGTATGCTCATCCAGAACCGCCTCGGCACGCGCTTCGAGCTCCTCCTGCACCCGGCGGCCTCGGTGGCCTCGGGGGTGCCCGTGCCCTACGCGAGCGCCGAGGCCTTCCTCGCGACCTTCACCGCGCCGCAGCGGGCCCAGATGCTGCGCACGCTCAGCAGCAACCCCTCGTTCCCGACGGTCGACCCCATCGCGCTGCGCAACATCCACAACGACGACGTCGCGGCGACCACGCTGGTGCGCCTGCTGCGCGGCCGGCACATCGGCTTCCGCCACCCGAGCGCGCCGGTGGCGCAGGTGCGGCAGGGCAACGCCGGGGCCCGGGGCGAGCCCGCCGCGAAGGGCCCGTCGACGCCGCCGCCGACGGTGAAGCCCGCGGTGGTGTGCGAGCTCCTCGCCATCGAGGCGGCGTGCGCGCACAACGGCCGCAAGGCCAACAAGGCCGGGGTGCTGGAGGTGGTGCCGGGCCGCGACGACGACCTCATCCAGCTCAAGTCGACGCTCAAGGGCGGCTGCGGCGAGCACCCGCGCTGGGAGGTGCGCGCGCCCTTCTCGTCGGAGGTCGTGAAGACCGGCGCGAACTCCAGCTTCGTGGCCAAGAGCTGGGGCTTCAAGGCCCTCGGCATCTTCGAGGTGCAGCCGAAGACCTACTCGGTGAACTGCACCTGCTGCACGGGGCCGACCAAGCAGTTCGAGGTGCGCGCGTACCCCATCGACGAGTGGGAGCTCAGCGTCGCCATCGACCTGAAGAAGCCGCCGACGCAGTGGAGCGTCGAGGTGAAGATCACCCCGTGGGAGGAGACCTCGCTCACGCTCAAGACCGACGTGCTGCGCACCTTCAACGAGAAGACCGAGCGGCTGAAGTGGGCCCTCGATAAGGTGATGGTGCCGCTGGTCGGCAAGCAGGGCGAGTGGGAGTTCTTCAAGACCAAGCTGAAGTTCAGCGGGAAGTGGGCGGAGAACGAGGGCGACCACCGGGCGTTCTACAAGTACACCGCGGGCCTCGAGCTCGACCCGCTGCTCAAGGGCTACTTCCTCATCCCCTTCGGCCCGTCGGCGGCCATCCCCGCGTGGATCAAGAAGTGGACGACCGACTACATCGGCGACCTCTACCTGTATTTGAAGTTCGAGGGCGAGGTGAAGCTCTTCGGCTCGTGGAGCCGCACCACCGCCGACAAGTCCAGCGCGCAGGTCGAGGGCTCCGGCAAGATCGCAGTGAAGGCCGGCGGCAACCTCTTCCTGATGAAGAAGAGCGCGCTCAACCTCGACGTCAACGGCAGCACCAGCATCACCGGCGAGGCGAAGGCCCCGGTGTCGCGCACGCCCGCCATCGAGTACGACCTGAAGTGGGGCGGCCTGGAGATCGAGCTCACCATCGAGGCCGCCTGGGGGCTCGTCGAGTACAAGCGCAAGTGGAAGCCCATCGAGGGCTTCTCGCTGCTGGAGAAGATGCTCGGCCGCAAGCCCGACCCCTGGTACCCCCTTGGGCGCTGAGCGCCGCGGGGGACTCGTCCACGGTCGCTCGCTCGCGCTCCTCGCGCTCGCGGTCGCGGGCTGCCCCCACGGGCAGGGCGGCGACGACGGCGGCGAGGACACCGTGCTCATCGCGCAGGCCGTCACCTGCGACCCGGTGATCGAGCGCTACCCCATCGCCGCCCCGCACAACGGCGGCTACGACCACGCCTGGAACAACTTCACCTGCGCCCCGCACCCCGGCGGCAGCCCCGACAACTCCGACTACGGCGGCGACCACCACGGCAACGACCTCTTCGCCCCGCGCGGCGCCCCCATCGTCGCGGTTCGCGCGGGCCGCGTCACCCGCGCCGGCGACGTGTCGCCCACCTCAGGCCTGCGCGTCACCATCGAAGACGCCTGCGGCTGGAGCTACTACGCCGGCCACCTCGACTCCATCGCCCCGGGCATCGCGGTGGGCGTGCGCGTGACGGCGGGGCAGGTGATCGGGACGCTCGGCGACACCGGCACCCGCGGCACGGCGCCGCACCTGCACTTCAACGTCCACCGCGACGGCAATTACAGCAACGACGTCGACCCCTACCCCCTGCTGCGCGCCGCCGACGCGACGGCCTGCGACCCCACCGCCCCGACGCCGGGCACACCCCCGCCGCAGACCTGCGCGCCGCGATGCGAGGGCGCGACGCTGGTCTCTCGCGACTGCGGCCGCGGCAACTGCGCGGCCTACGGCGCCGGGTGCGTGGACGACACCCTCGGGCCGCGCTGCGTGTTCTTCGCGTGCCCCGCGCTGGGCGAGCAGGACACCTGCTGGCTCGGTCGGCACATCGGGCACTGCCGCAACGGGCAGCTGGTGTCGCAGGGCGACTGCGGTGCCTACGGCGCCGTCTGCGTACAGGAGGGCACCGCCGCGCGCTGCGCCTCGCCGGTGTGCTCGCGCCCGGGGCAGTACGACACCTGCATCGCGGGGCGGTACATCAGCGGCTGCCGCAACGGGGTGGCCCAGCCCCCCGGGGACTGCGGCGCCTACGGGGCGCGCTGCGTCGACGACAACCTCGGCGCGCGCTGCGTGTTCTTCGCGTGCCGCCCGCAGGGGGAGCACGACACCTGCTGGCTCGGGCGCTACCGCGGCCGGTGCTTCAACGGGCACCTCACGGCGCAGGCCGACTGCGGCGCCCAGGGCGGGCGCTGCGTCGAGGACGACCAGGGCGCGCGGTGCGTGTCGACGCTCTGCCCGGCGACCCGGGGCGACGTGACCTTCTGCGTGGCGCCGGGGCGCATCGCGCGCTGCACCGACGGGATGTTCGTGGGCTACGCGACGGACTGCGCCGCGACCGGGGACACCTGCGCCATGGAGACCGCCACGCGGGCCCGCTGCGTGCGCGCGGGAGAGCCGCCGCCGCCGCCCTTCGACGCGGGGCCGCCGCCCGCGCCGGTCGACGCCGGGCCGCCGCCGGACCTGGGCTTCGCGCTGCCCGACGCGTGGGTGCCGCTGCCCGAGGACGCCGCGCTGCCGACCGCGGACGTGTCGGTGTCCGCGGACGTTCCGCCGCCCGGCGACGTGCCGCTGCCCGACGACGTGGAGGCCTTCTTCGTCCCCGACGCCGGGGCGATGGCCGCCGAGGTGATCACCGCCGCGCCGCCCCTCGAGGACGACGGGAAGGACCCCTGCGCCATCTGCCGCCCGCTCGGCCGCTGCCCCCCGCAGTGCGACAGCGACGGCGGCGTCGCGAGCACGAGCGACACCGGCGACACGCTGGTGGGCCCCGGGTGCTCGTGCCGCGCGGCGGGTGCGCCCAGCGACAGCGGCGGGCCCGGCAGCGGGCTCGGCGCGGCGCTCTGCGCGCTGGGCGTAGCGATCGCGCGGCGTCGTCGATCGCGGCGGTAGTCGGGTGTCCACGGCGGCGCGTCACCCTCGCGGGTATAGGATCACCCCATGGAAGCAACGGCGATCAAGCGTGGCGTCACGCTGGAGGAGTACCTGGCTTTCGAGCGTGAGGCGACGGAGAAGCACATCCTCTGGGCCGGCGAGATCTTCGCGATGTGGGCGATGGCGGGCGGGTCGCCGACGCACAGCGCGATCGCGACCAACGTCACGGCGGCGCTGCTCACCGCCCTCCGCGGGACGCCGTGCAGGCCCTACAACTCTGACCTGAAGGTGTGGATCCCCCGGAAGAGCGGCTCGGTCTATCCCGACGCCAGCGTTATCTGCGGAGGCTTCAACCTGCGTGAAGGAACCACCGACGTCGTGACCAATCCGTCGGTCATCGTCGAGGTGTTGTCGCCGGGTACGGAGTCCTTCGATCGGGGCGAGAAGTTCGCGGGCTACCGCTCCATCGAGGGCCTGCGGCACTACGTGATGCTCTCCTCACAGGCCGTCGAAGTGGAGAAGTACGTCCGCGCCGACGACGGGACCTGGAACCTCCGCGTCCTTGGTCCGGGGGACGTGCTGACGTTCACCGCGCCCGACTTCAAGCTCGCGGCCGATGACCTCTACGTCGGCGCCTTCGACGCCGCGCCGTAGGCCCTCAGCGTCGCGCCTCTCGCCGTCTCAACCGCCGCCCGAGAAGCATCGCCGCCGCGACCGCCAGCCACGCGCCGCGGCTACGCCCGCCACCAGCACCCACCGAGCAGCCCGCCTCGACCGCTCTGGCGCCGCCCGCATCGGCCGCTGCCGCCACGTCGGCGGTCCCCACGTCGGTGACCGACGTCACGTCGGCCGCCGTCCCTCCCAGGTCCGTCGCCGTGCCCGCATCGACCACCGCGCCTGCGTCGGGCGTCGTCGTGGGGCAGCGCAGCGTCACCCGCAACGGCGCGGTCTCCACCGTGGTCGTCGTGCCCGCCACCCGCGCACTGAACACCACCTCGTGATCGCCCTCCGAGAGCCCGTCAGCACGCGACACGGGACTCCCCCCGTCGCCCGCCGGGCCGCAGATCACCGCCAGCCTCGCCGTCCCGCGGCCGTGGTGCGTGCCTCCGATGGTGGGCTCCATCAACGGGTATCCGCGCTCGACCAGCCCGACGAAGGGCGCCCCGTCGACGCGCGCCTCGTACACCAGCATCGAGGCCCAGGGCGCCGCGTCGGCCGACGGGGCAACCGTCACCACCGACACCATCGCGCTCGCCAGATCCGCGCAATGGCTCCCGGCGTACTGCCGCTGCTGGATCTCCTCGCGCGCCGGCGGGGTCGCTGTGAGGGTTCCGAGCGAGGTCGGCAGGGGCGCCGGCCCGGTCGTGCGAAACGTCCGCGTCGCACTCAGTCCCCACGTCGCGCAGCGTCCAGCCGTGGACACCCGGTACCGGGCGTCTGGCAGGAAACCCGTGATCGGGCGGAGCCTCATGGTCGTCGACGGCCCGCCCATCACGGGGTCGAGCGGCACCTCGACCCACGCCTCCGTCACGGCGTCGAGGCGCTCAAGGCGCACGCCATCCGTCGCGGTCGTGTCGCGCGGCATCCACCACTCCAGCGCCGTCGCGGACGAGGGGAGCGTCTCACCCAAGGGAAAGACCCCGGCGCCCTCGCAGCCCGTCGGCGGCGTGCACGCCTGCGCCCGGGCGCCCGCGACGAGCGCCGCCACCGACGCCAACGCCACATTCATCGTCCTTCGCATGGTCGTTCTCCTCTACCCCGGTGACGGCGACCGTACCCCACGTCCCGAGGAGCAGGCCGTCGCGGCGACGAGCCTGCCGAGGGTCGCATGGTAGCGTCGGCCATGGCGTCCGACCCTGCGCGAACCCTCGACCCGGAGTACCCCAACCTCCCCGCCGAGGTCGTCGATGCGTACCGCAACGCCCCCGACAACGTCGTCGCCGAGGTCATCGACGGCGAGCTCTCCACGATGCCTCGCCCGACGCCGCGGCACGCGAGCGCGGCGTCCATCGTCGACCAGTCGCTCTCGCCCGCGTTCCGCTGGGGCCGCGGGGGCCCGACCCTCTGGGCGTGGTGATCGGCGCTCCGCGAGGAGACTACCTGCGACCTCCCCAGCCGCGGCCACCACCGAAGCCGCGGCCGCCACCGTAGCCGCGGCCACCACCGTAACCGTGGCCCCAGCCCGGGCGCGTGATGACCGTCGGGCCGGTGACCACGGGCGCAGCGTAGTACCCATTGGGGTAGTACCCATTGGGGTAGTACGCGCCGGGGTGATAGCCGCCCGGCTGGTAATAGACCGGCCGGGGAGAGTAGGCATACCCGGGGTACGCGGTGGCCGTGCAGGCGCCGAGCGCGAGCGCGGAAATCAGGGCAAATCCGATCGAGAGCAGGGGCTTCTTCATGATGAGGGAAGTGTGATCCCCCGGGAGGGTGTTGGCGAGCCGGACGCCACCTCCTCGATGGCGCGTTGCTCGTGGGCGGAGGGGCTGACGACGCACGAGCTGAGCCCGCGAGGCGCTCTGGACACCCTTCGGCGGCCCGTGAGATCAGTCCACGTATGCGATGGCTACAGGGCGGGGGCGTTGTCCTTCTCATGCTGGGGGCGTGCTCGCCGCTCGCGGTCTCCGACGGGGACACCAGCACGGTCGACGGTGCGGTTGCGGCGGAGGCATCGACGTCGGACTCCGACGGGTCCGTGCCCGCGGACGTCGCCGACGCGAGGACGGACGACGCGCCCGCTCGCGACGTCGACTCGCCCGATCGAGTCGACGCGGGGCGCGAAGGTGACGCCGGGGGAGGCATCGAAGACGTCCCTCGCGGCACCGACGTGGTGCTCATCGACCGCCCGGCGTCGGACGTGGGTGACGTCGATGCCACGACCTTCGACGCTGGTTCGATGGACGCTGGTCGGGACGCCGGAAGCGTAGACACCTCCGCCGCCGACGTCCGGCCCATCGACGCCGGTCCTATGGACGTGGGCGTCGACGTCCGGCCCATCGACGTGGGCGTCGACGTCGGGACCATCGACGTGGGCGTCGACGTCCGGCCCACCGACACGGGCCCTGCCGACGTCGGGACCACCGACACGGGCCCTGCTGACGTCGGGACCACCGACACGGGCCCTGCCGACGCGGGGACCGCCGACGCGGGGCTGCCGTCGGCGTGGACGATGGAACGAGTCGCTCCGCTGGTCGGAGCGGCGGAAGATGCGGCCATCGCCGTCGACGGCGCGGACCGCGAGTATGTGTGCTTCCGCGACCACGTCTATCAGGACCTGCGGTTCATGACGAACGCGTCGGGGTCGTGGGTCTCGGAGAGCGTCGAGGGGGGCGACGACTGGCACGCGGACACCGGGCACAGCTGCGAGATCGTGCTCGACGCGAGCAACACGCCCCACATCTTCTACGTCGACCGCGCGCGCCTCGTCGTCCGCCACGCCACGCGAGCCGGCGGAGCGTGGCGGGCAGAGACGATCGCGCCGTTCGACGGCGGGACGTTCCCGGGCACCTCCACCCAGGCGACGCCCGGGCGGCTGCGCGCGGTGTTCGACGGCGGCGGCGTCCCCACCATCGCGTGGATCGACGCCCTGGGGCTGCGCGCGAGTCGCCTCACGGCGGGCGCGTGGTCGACGATCCGCATCGCGATCCTGCCGGTCAGCGGGCTGCGCTTCGGCCTCGCGCGTGACCCGGCGGGGCGCGCGGTGCTCTCGTACGTCCTCAGCTCCGGCGGCCGGCCGGCGCTGTCGACCTTCGACGGAACGGCCTGGCGTCCGGTCACCCCGGCCTTCCCGACGACCGGGAGCCCGGGCCCGGTCTACGCGCTGCTGTACTCCCCCACCGGCGACATCCACATCCTGTGCGGCAGCCTCCACTTCCTCTTCAACGGGTCGAGCTGGGAGTCGCACTCCTTCGGGGCCTCGTCGCGGGGCGACTACGCGGTCGCGCCCGACGGGGTCATCTACGGGGCGCTCTCCGCCTCGACGACCGGCTTCGTCTCCCAGGCGACCTGGGACGGCTCTAGCTGGAGGTCCCTTCGCTACGCCACGGAGGCCCGGTTCGCCGAGGGGCGCATCGCCATCGGCCCGACCGGCGCGCGGCACATGCTCGCCTGGCCGGAGGCGTACGCTTCGGACCCCGGCGACCTCTCCGTGGCCCGCCCCACCGCGACCACGCTGAACACGGAGATGATCCAGCGCGCCACGTGGTGTTACGGGCGCGGGGGCGCCACCGATCCGGTCGGTCGGGAGATGGTGGGGGTCGAGTGCCGGCAGCGGTCGCTGGGCTCGGCGTACCGCAGCTACGAGTACGTGCGCTCGGACTCCGGGGTCCTGGAGATCGACCTGCCTCGCAACGTGCAGGCCCAGGCGCCCGTGATGGGGCGGGACGGCTCGATCCATGTGAACGCCTACCGACTGTCGGGCTCGAGCTGGACGATGGAGCCGTACACGGTCGGGGGGCGCACGTACGCCATCGACTCCACGGGGACGCCGACGAACTGCGAGGGCGGCGACACGGTGACCGCCACGCGGTTCTCGGACGGCATGTGGCGCGCGTACAACCTGAGCGCGACGCGACGCTCGCGCGGCTGCGGCGCGTTCGTCGGGGCGATGGACCTGACGCAGGTCGTGACGGCGACGGACGCCGGGACGGTGCTCCTGGGCCGCTGGAACGGCATGCGCTTCGGCGTCACCGAGCTCCCGCTGCCGATGACGGAGCCGTCGTTTCAGGCCACCGACGACGGGACCATCCACGCCGCGTACAACGCCGGCGGCGTCGTCGTCCGTGTCTCCCGCATCAGCGGCGGCGTGGTCGAGACCCAGGACCTGTCGCGAACCCTGGAGCTCGGGTTCGAACTCGTCCTCCGCCTCGACGGGAGCGGACGTTACGGCATCGCCAGCCGCGGCCGTCACAACCTCATGTACGCCTCCGATCGGAGCGGCAGCTGGACGTACGAGACGGTGATCGCCGAGACCGGGATGTTCTCGTCGCTCACCGCGTTCCTGCTCTCGGCGTCGGGGTCGCCGGCGCTGTACGTCAACAACAACGGCGGCCTGCGCCGGCTCTCGCGCCGCTAGAGCGCCGACCGGAAGGTCTCCCGCCGCTGCACTTCCGATCCGCGTCGCCCCGCTGCGCCCTCTAGTTCACCAGCACGAAGAGGTTGAAGTTCGACGTGGTCATGCTCTGCCCGATCACGCGGTAGGGGTTCGAGAGCGCCGCCGCGAAGGAGATGGTGTCCTGCACGGTGACCGGGTACGGGCTGCCATCCGCGGAGGCGGCGACCGTGGTGTCCATGTCGAACTGCACGGCCAGCCAGTAGGCCCCTGCGATGATCTCCGCGGGCGCCAGGGCCTGGACCTCCTGCCGCCCCAGCGCGAGGGTGAACGGCGCCGTCTGCGCGACGAGCGCGTACGGGCGCTCCCTCGCGTCGGTGTAGAGCGCCATCCGGGCGCGCCGGCCGCCGCTCGCGACGTAGAGGCCGAAGCGCGTCACCGTGCCGCCCACCGCGATCTCGATCCGCTGGGCGCGCACGTTGGTCCCCTGGATGCGCACGCGGGACGCTTGCGCCTCGCACAGGCCGTAGCAGGCCACCTCCGCGCAGGCCCCGCCGCCGCACGCCTGACCCGCGGGGCACGCGCGCGCGCAGGCCCCGCAGTGCTGGGCGCTCGTGCTCAGCTGCGTCTCGCACCCGTTGGCGCCGTCCCCGTCGCAGTCCCCGAAGCCGGCGTTGCACGCGTAGGCGCACGCGCCGCCGGCGCAGGTCGCCGCGGCGTTTGCGCGCGACCCGCACGGGCGCCCGCAGCCCCCGCAGTGGGCGGCGCTGGTCGCGAGCGGGACCTCGCACCCGTCGGAGGCCACGGAGTTGCAGTCGCCGTACCCCGCCCCGCACGTGAACGTGCAATCCCCCATCCCAGTGCACTGCCCGGCGCTCGCGTTCGCCGGGACCGGGCATCGCGACGGCGTCGTCCCGGAGCCGTCCGCGGCGCACACCACGCGGTCGTTCGTGGACGGTTCGCAAGACGCCCGGCCGGGCGTGCATCGCTGGACCGAACAGACGAGCGTGCCGTCGCAGAAGCGGCCGGCCTCGCAGTCCCCGTCGGTGTTGCACCCGACGCAGCGGCCGAGGGATCGGTTGCAGACCATGCGCATCGCCGAGCAGTCGCGATCGGCCGTACACGAACCCACCGTCCCACTGTCGCGAGCGGCGTCGGCTGCGACAACGTCGGCTACAACAACGTCGGGAGTGACAACGTCGGGAGTGACAACGTCGGGAGCGACGGTGACAACGTCGGGAGCGGCCGCGGTGTCGGCTACGACGTCGGGAGCGGCGACGTCGGGAGCGGCCGTGGCGTCGACTACGGAATCGACCATGGCAACGTCAGGAGCCGCCGCGACGTCGACCACAGAGTCGACGACAGCAACCTCGGGCGCAGCCGCGGCGTCGACCACGGAGTCGAGCACGGCAACGTCGGCCGGCGCTCCAGGGACGACCGCCACGGGCGTGCAGGCACCGAGGGCGATCGGGAGGACGGACGTGAGGAGGCCATGCAGTCGGCTCGTGGGCATATGGGTTGGATCCTGCCCGTTCGAACGCTGATGTTGAAGTGAGCCAGTGCACGAAGCCTTGCGTTGCGGACGACGTGCGTTGGGTGCTCTCCCCCCCCGTTGCCCGCTGGAGAGCTTCGCTGGCGTCAGAGCACGGTGATCACGACGGAGTACGCCTGGCAGGCCGCGTGGTCGTCCTCGATGAAGTAGTAGTGGTCGCCGGCCTCGAGGGTGAGGCTGAGGTTGGTGTTGTGCTGGGTGCAGCTGAGCGGCGCCCCGGGGCAGGTGGAGCCGCGGTAGAGCACGTCGCCCTCGTTGCCGCCGCTCAGGAAGCCCGTGACCTGGAAGCTCACCGTCGAGCGCCTCGCCAGGCGCACGACGTAGACGTGGTCGGGCGAGCCCGTGGTGCCGCAGCTCGTGTCGCTCCCGTGGTCCGTGGAGTCGCAGGTGTTGCGCGCGAAGGTCGTGGTGGCCGTCACGATGAGCGGTGACGCGCACGACAGCCCGGTGCCCTGGCAGCCCTCGTCGACCATGCCGTCGCAGTCGTCGTCCGTGTTGTTGGAGCAAACCTCCGTCACCGGGACGATCTCCCCCGCGCAGGCGCCGAAGCCGCCTGCCACGCAGGTCTGCGTCCCGGCGCGGCAGAGCCCCACCCCCGAGGTGCCCGAAGGGCCGGTGTAGCAGCTCCGGGTGATGGCCTCGTCGGTCATGCCGTCGCAGTCGTCGTCCATCCCGTTGCAGGTCTCCGCCCCCGGCGCCGCCGCGACCGCCGTGCACGCCGTCCCGCCGTTGTTGCACGCGACGACGCCGCTCCGCAGGCAGGCGCCGACGCCGGCCGTGCAGCTGGCCCCGACGCTCGCCTCGCAGCCGTCGGGGAGCTGGCCGTTGCAGTCGGCGAAGCCGTTGGCGCACGTCCCCCGCACGCAGGTTCCCCCGGCGCAGGCCTGCGCGGCCACGTTGGGGATGGCGCACCGCATGCCGCAGCCGCCGCAGTGGTTCGGGTCGAAGCTCGTGAGCGTGCAGGCCCCGGCGCAGAGCGTCAGGCCCGCGCCGCAGCTCACCGCGCAGACCCCGCTCGTGCACACCTGGCCGGCCGCGCACGTCGCGGGGTTGCCCGTGACGCTGCATCGGCCGCAGTTGGCGTTGTCGGTGTTGAGGTTGACCTCGCAGCCGTTGGCGGGGTTGCCGTCGCAGTCGGCGAAGCCCGCGTTGCAGGCGCCGAGGGCGCAGACGCCGGTGGCGCAGGTGGCCGCTGCGTTGGGGAAGCGGCACACCACGCCGCAGCCGCCGCAGTGGTTGACGTTGCTGCCGCGCACGTTCACCTCGCAGCCGTCGGCGGCCATCCCGTTGCAGTCGCCGAAGCCCGCGCGGCACCCGCCCACCACGCA
>JAUSAZ010000001.1 GCA_030652255.1 Myxococcales bacterium
AGGGGCGAGGTGACCGGGGTGGGTCGCGCCGCAGTTGGGCGACGCCGCGGACCCGGTGGGTCACGCCAGGGCCGCCGCCGCGGCCGAGGGGTGGACCATTTCTCGCGAGCAGGGGTGGGTCAAATCTCGCGAGCGTTGAAGTCGTCGTGATCGAACTGGAGAAGGACGACGACCCGCAGGCGATCTTCGAGTCCCTCAATGCGCACGGCGCTCCGCTGCGCGCGTCGGACCTGATCCGCAACCACGTCTTCGGCCGCGCGGCGGCGCAGGAGGAGAACGCGGACGACCTCTACGAGAAGGCGTGGAAGCAGTTCGACGACCACGACGCGAAGGGTTCATCGGGGTTCTGGCGCCATGTGGTCAAGCAGGGGCGCCTGCGCCACCCGCGCTTCGAGCTGTTCTTCCAGCACTACCTGTCCGCGCGGACGGGCACCGAGGTGACGCCGCTGCGGGTGTTTCAGACCTTCCGCCAGTACTGGAAGGACCAGAAGCCCGAGCCGAGGGTCCGCGACGAGCTCGAACGCATCGAGCGTTTCGCGGAGGTGTTCCGGTGGTTCCACGAGCCTTCGCGCGTGGAGGCAACGCGTCCTGTGCTCGCGCGCTTCCTGCGCCGGGTGCGGGTGATCGACACATCCACCTTCTACCCGGTCCTACTCTTCCTCCTCGCGGAGGCGGCCGATCGGATCGTGGCGGGCGAGCTCGACGGAATCATCGCGGCTTTCGAGTCGTACCTGATCCGCTCGTGGATCTGCGCTCGCCCAACCAAGAGTTACAGCCGGATCTTCACGACGCTCCTGACGGAGATCCAGGCGCTCCCGACGATCGATGGGGAGGCCGTGCGCTCGCGGCTGACGGCGATCAAGGGCGACAATGCTTGGCCGGACGATGCCGCCTTCGAGTCCGCGTGGATGCGGTCCCCGTCGTACAAGACCTTGCGCTCGTCGGGTGTGCAGATGGTACTCGGGGCAATCCACGAGCAGATGCTCACCTCGAAGCAGGAGCAGGTGACCATCGCCAGCTCCCTGAGCGTCGAGCACGTGATGCCGCAGGGCTGGCGGGACGAGTGGCCGCTCCCGTCGCCGCTGCCATCCACGCTCCCGGGGCAGCAGACCGCGGAGGAACGACGCGACGCGCTGGTGCAGACCTTCGGCAACCTCACCCTGCTCACGCAGCCGCTGAACAGCTCCGTCAGCAACGGCCCGTATTCGGCGAAGCGGACGGAGTACATCGCCCAGGCGCTCCTGCGGCTGAACACGTACTTCCATGGCGTGACCGTGTGGGACGAGGAGGCGATCGTGAAGCGCGGCGAGGTGCTCTTCGCGCACGCGAAGGTAGTCTGGAAGCACGGGGGATGAGCCCGCCGGCGTCGGATGGAGGTGCGCGATGACTCTCGTTCCGACGGCGGCGTTGCTTGAAGTTCGCGGCGACCCACGACGGTTTCGACGGCGACCTCACGCCCTCAACGGCGTGATGAGCTTCGGGAGCACGCTCGACGGCGACGGTCGCGCTCCCGCCGGTGCTGCATCGGGCACAGCAGACCGCTCCAGACGCTCACACCATCCTCGCAGTGCCCCCCACTTTGCCCCCCACCTGGACGTAACGGCTGGAACGACCGGGTACGCCTCAGAAACGGGTTGTGCCGTCATCGAAACGGGAAGTGACGCCTCGAAACGCTTTCCGGGCGGCTTCCCAAGCTGAACGTCGCCGGTTCGATCCCGGTCGCCCGCTCCAAAAGAACACTGATTCAAGGGGTTTGGTGAGCATCGCTGAACGGGCGATGTTCCAGGCTCGCGATTTTCCCACCACCCCTCCCCCCACCCAGCGGGCACGAGCGCCCTTCCTCGCGCTGAGATTGATCGCGGCAAGTCCCACCATCCCGGGCGCCTGAGCGACGGGCAGGCGGAGTGTCAGCCGCGGAGTCAGAACGTCTGGGCGAACGGCAGCCGAGTCGTCAGCCGCAGCACGGCCTCGCCATGCGTCTATCCGCGCCATTCCCGGTCAGCCGTTCAGGGCATGACGCGCGGGCTCACCCCGTTCGCTTCCGCGGCAGCGGGAATGGCGGAATGACCTCGAATAGGTGCGCGAAGAGGTCGGCGCGGGGGATGCCGAAGAGCCGCTCGGCGGCGGTGGTTCCGTCGTCGCGGCGGAGTACGTAGTTGTGCATCACCGTGAGCGCCTTGAGCAGCGGGGGCGGCAGCGCGCGGTGGTGGTAGCGCAACAACAGGAAGCCGCCGCGCCCCTCGACGCGCGACGACGTCCTCACGAAGTGCGCCACGGTCGCGCGCGCCCATCGCTTCAGCGCCTCCCGCCCCGACGCCGACAGCGACGACCAAGCCGTCGACGCGTCGAGCCTCGCGGTCACTCTCGTCAACACCGCGTCGAGCGCCGCCCGTTCTCCACCGTGCGACGCCACCGTCCGCCAGTGCGTGAGGTACGCCTACGGGATCACGACGTCGCACGACGGCCGCGAGCGCGGCGGCCAACCCAAGGGCCTCCCGCTGGGCCGCCTCGAATCGCTCCCACCACGCGAGCGAGGCCGTCCAGGTCGGCACCAGCCGCAGCACTTTGGAGATCCGTTCGAGCACCTTGGGACGCACTTCGCTCTCCTGCGCGGCGTACAGCATTCGCCCCAGGAGCCGCTTCAGCTGCCGTAGCACCGCGAGCGCCTCAACCCGCTCGCCGGTCGAGAGGTCTACCGGGTGGAACGCCCAGCTCAGGCCCCGGATGCACTCGGTGGCGGTCTCGATGCGATGGCGCAGGTGACCGCACAGCATTCCGGTGCTCGGCGTTGCTCGCCCGTGCGGCCGACGCCTGGGGCGTCCCTCGTGCCGCGCGCTGAGCCTCCCGCGTCGCTTCGGCGGCGGCCTCTGCTTCGGCGAGCTTGCTGTGCAGCGCCCCGAGCACGGGGCCGAGCTGGTGCAGCCCATGGAACAGATCGCTCCTGCGATGCAACCCGAGCATCCCCGCGACGCAGGCCGCGATGCCCTTGGCCTCGTCGGCCACGGCCCGCACGACTCTCGCCGGCAGCGCGCCCACGGCCTTCGCCATCGTGGCCGTCCAGGTGGCCGCGTCGCGCGCGGCGGCATGCACCTCGGCGAGAACGAAGCCCGAGGCGGTGTCCATCGCGACGAGGATCATGCTGCGCTTCGAGGTCTCGTCGAGGGCGATGGAGATCAACCGCTCGGGGCCGCCGCGCACCGCGTTTCCCATCTGCTCGTCGGCGGCGTCGCCCCACGTCCCGATGGCGTCGATCATGGTCGTGGAGGCGCGCCGCAGGGTGCTCTCCGAGAAGGCGATCCAGGGCGCCAGACCGGCGAGGACGAAGAAGGTGCGGAGCGTCGCGGTGCCGGCGCCGCACATCACGCCAAAGACGAAGAGCGCTGCCACGACGATGCGATGACGGGCGCGCACGCCCTCGGGCTGGCGAGGAAGGTCGAGAGTGCGGGGCGGTCGGGGTCGCGCAGACGTCGCGCTCGCCAGGCACGCACGGTACGGCGAGAGAGGCGCCGCAGCCGGGAGGCGCCGCTCCTCGTGGATGCCTCCGCGTGGGCGACCGCGTCGGCGCGCTCGAAGCGAGAGAAGGGACGCGAGGCGCTACGCCCTTGCGTCGTCGAGGCAACTTGGGCACTGGTTGGGAGCACGGTCCGCCTCGTGGAGCGAGGGTTGGCGTAGAGAACCGCTCTCATGCCCCCAGACGGACCGTGCGTTCAACCGGGACCGGTCGAGAGCGCCCTTGCTGACGGCGTGAGATCCGTAGCGCCCGCCCTCGCGTAGGGCGACCGTTCCCCGGAAGCTCCCAGTGTGGGAAGGCTCCCCCCGCGGCGGCGCCCACGTCGCCAAACCCGTGCGCCGCCGCAGGAGGCGCCATGAAGCACTACCGCTCCCTGCCCACCGCCGTCCACCGCGCCGAGCAGCGCCTGGAGGTGGTCACCGCCGCCTGGAGGCGGGACGAGGGCACCACCCTCGCGGACATCGCGCGCGACCACAAGATCTCCGTCGCGCTCGTCACCAAGCTCCAACGCCTCGCCCGAGAGGCCCTCGTGCCCAAGGCGCCCGGCCCCAAGCCCAGGCCCGCCGCGGTCGCCGTCGAGACCGCCGCGCCACCCGTTGTCGCAACGACAGGACTCTCGCTCGACGGCGACCGGGGCGGTGCGTTGATCTGCACGCTCGCCGTCCACAACGGCTCGCTGCGCGGCCCCCAAAGCGTCTTCAAAGCACTGGGCCACCCACCCCCATCGCGCGACGCCCTCGTGGACTTCCTCGACCGGGCCGGGCGCACCGCCACGCGGCTGCTCCTGCGGGCGCGCGAGCAGCTGCACGACCGGCTGGACTGCCTGGCAGGCGACGACATCTTCTTCCATCGCACGCCCATCAAGGTCCTGATCGAGCCGGTGAGCGGCGCGCTGTTGAACGTGCTGCGCTGGCCCTGGCACACCGCCGAGGACTGGGCGCTGATGCTGGAGCCCTGGACGGCCCTGCGCCTGCTGGTGAGCGACCTGGGCACCGACCTCGTGGGCGCCGCGGCGCTGCGCAAGGTCCACCACCAGGCGGACTTTTTCCACGAGCGGGCCTGGTGGACCGAGAAGGTCTTCGAGCCGTTGTCGTGTCGGGAGTCGCGACGCGCGCACTTCGCTCATGCATGTTGGGACCGCGCCACCCGACCGATCGGCCCCGGCCGTCGCATGAGCGCCGAGAAGGTTGCGCTGGCGGACGCGCGGCGGGCGGCCGCCGAGGAGGACTTCTTCCAGGCCGTGCGCGTCGAGGAGCTGGCCATGAGCCTCTTCGAGCCGCTGTCGCCCGAGGGACAACGATGGACCGACGCACGCACCGACGACCTGCTGGCCGAGATCGAGCGGGAGGCGGGGCTGCTGCCGTCGTTCTACGCGGCCCGTGTCTGGCGACACCTCCACCGTCACCGCACTCGTTGGAACGCACACCGCGTGATGTGGAATGGGATCGAAGTCTGCGTGCGGCCGGGCAGTGATTGGAGTCGAGAGCGGGTGCTCGATGCGGTGGTGTCGCTGCGCCACGCCGCGCGGCGCCTGGCGTGCGCCCAGGAGTGGCCAGGGATGCGCGCCGCGCAGCAGGAGCAGGCGGGGCTGCGAGCGGCGCTCGGCGACGCCTGCGAGAACCTCGACGCGGTGTGCGCTGCGGTCGCCTCGTTGCTGGACCAACCGCGCCGTTCGTCGTCGCTGGTGGAGGCGCTCAACAGTCGATTGCGTGTGTTGCAGATGGTGCATCGGAACGTGCCCGACTCGCGGCTCTCGCTGATGGCGCTCGCGTGGAATCTCACGGTCCGCGCTGAGGGGCGGCGCCGCGGGCCGAGCCCCTACGCGCGACTCGGCATCGACTTCGCCGACGACCGCCGGCCCTGGTACGAGGTGCTGCTCGAAGAGATGAACGCGAACTGACCCGCGCTCCGGTCACGCGGTGAGCTCGCCCGCATCCGCGGGAGCGGCGAGGTGCGTCCTGCGGGAGTCGCTACGGATCTCACGACGACGGAACGACCGGTCCCGTTCAACCCCTCGGGAGCTCCTGGATGGCGCTACGTCCATTCAGGCATGGCGCAGATCGACGGGTAGCCCGGGCGAGGCCTGCCACGGTCCGCCAGTTCGCGGGGAGGTCGCGTGGGGACGCGTCGAACGCGGCGTCGATAAGGACCGGCGCGACGAAGAGCGCGGCGCGAGCGCGGGGTCGAGGACGAGCGTTGGCGTGCCGGGGACGAGCGCGAGTCCTGCGCCCGCGAGCGCCACCAACGAGGGGTAGAGGATGCCTGCTGAAGACTGGAACGAGCGGAGCGTCGTCGCCGGCAGTGCCCGGCTGTGACTCGGAGGTGAAGGTGCGCGCGGCCTCGGCGTCGCTGGGCCGCGGTATCAGGAGCCGCGAGCCGACGACCCGCGCGACCATCGCGAGCGCGGCCGGGAGCCACCGTCAAACTAGCGCCGGTGGAAGTTCGGAGCCGCGGCTTGCGATAGGCGTGCACGGTTGTCGATGACCTCTTCGCCGAGAAGTGCGCGGACGAGCGAGTGTGCGTTGACAGCGAGCGCGGCGCGGCATGATGCTCCATGCGTGGTGATTCGGGCTGTGGTCGTCGCAGACGTTCGAGGTGACGCCGCGCGTTGCGCGCCGGCCGAGTGCGGAGGCGTGCTCGGAATGAACTCACAGGGAGAGGTCGCGGTCGCCGTCCCGATTGCCAGGGATGGAGGGCACAACGACGCGTTCGTGTTTCCTCCCGACGCAGTGGCCGCGGCGGAGAAGGCGATCGTGGCCAGCGGACTTCGGCGCTGCGGCACGTACCACTCTCACCCGCGCTCCGCCCCGGTGCCCTCGGAGGCCGATCGGCTCGTCATCCGGTCCGATGAACTGATGCTGATCGTCGGCGCCTCTGGAGGGTGTGGCGCCATTCGACTCTGGAGACTTTCAAGATGTCGACGCTTCATGAACGAGGTCGAGTGGAAGCAAGTCTAGCCGCGGCCGCGCCGGGGAGACGACGATGAGCGTATTCTGGCCGACAGACAGTGAACTCGGTGTGGCTTCGTGGGCGGCCCAGCGTGCGTGGGTCGACGGGCCCACCTACGGGGTCCTGATACGCGCGATGTGCCCCGTGCTGCGCGTGCTCTTCATGCTGGGGCACCAGACCATCTCCATCAAGTTTGGCATTGGCGCGTTGATCGACGAGAGCGATGAGTGGAGCATCTACTCCGTCGAAGACCGCTCGTTCAGCACCGACTTCCTCGCGATCGACCGCACCTACGAAGGCATCAATGTCGTCTTCGAGCTGATTCCGCTCGGGCATTTCGACGGGACGTCGTATGCGATTCCGCCGCCGTCGGTCACGCTCGGAAGCTCGGACACTCCGGCAGGATACGAGCTGCCGGCCGACCTTCTCGCCGCCAGGGATCGGCTGCTCAGCGACTGCGCGCGGTTGCTCGCCGATCAGGTGAGCGACCGCAACAGCCTCCTTGGTCCCCACCGCGGCCTCGCCTGGATCTTCGATCCGGCGTGGTGGGTCGGACAACCCGCGCAGGTCGACGATGAGAGTCAGTACGACCCAATCGGCAACGCGACGCAGCTCGTCGACGCACTGTTGCGAATGCCGTTCGAGTTTATTCTATCGCAAGCCTATGGTGATCGGAACTACTTCGTTCCCGGTACGCTTGCAGCGCGATACGAAGTGCCCAGCCTGTGGCAGATGAGCAGGCCGCAAGTCGTAGAAAAATTCTGGCATGGAGTCTACGAATCGCTGAGGAGGCGGGGGCTCGCCCACCTTCTCCGCATCAGCGATCGTCGCAAGCTGGATAGTCCGCAGCCTCCGTCCGTGCTCGAGACAGTGGTACGCCTGCTCGAACTCGGGGTGATCGCCTTCGAGGGGGTCTTCGAGCCTGACATTCCGGCCGAACCGCTGGTCGAGCGGGTGACAAACGACAACATGATCGAACTCCTTGTGTGGGGCGAGACGCCTATCGTTCTCACGCGCACGGGAAAGGTCGCATGGGATTACGTCCACGGTGACTCGGAGCACGCCCCTAGGGTGATCATCGTGGCTGGTCGCGGCGTTTCGATCGAATACCCGACAGGCACTAGACTCCATGACCAATTGTACGGTCGACAAGATCACCCGTGGATCCTTGACATCTATCGCGTGCAGGATGACGCCCTCATCCCCCCGCTCGGCACCACGATCGACGTAACAGCCCTGCTGATCCCGGTGCTGATCGACGACGACCAGCCCAACTCTGGTCGGCCGCGGCGCTTGGCCGTGCACCCCATTCGCAACGGGCTTTATCTCCAGTATCCATTTGTAGGTGACGAACCAGATGCCATCGAGAATCCCGACGAAAATCGACCTCTCGAGGAGGGCGAGGATCTCCCGTTCTCTGTCCGGGTCACGGTGAAGCCCACGTCTGGCTCAGCGTCGTTCATGGTCGATGTCAGATACTACACTTATTTCTGGGGATCCCCGTATGGATTCCCGCGACCCGGCGCTCATATCTGTATCTGGACGAGGGGCGACGTGACCGTTGAGGCAAGTGGTGTCTCTGTCGATCAGCACGTCCGAACCTTCACAGTCCCCTCCCGCTTCGAGTGCACGGTCGAATGTTGGTCGTTCGAAACTGAGGCGCGCCTGGGTGCGCCCTGGCGAGCCACCTTCGTAGACGCGACGATATTTTGGGGGAAGGACATGTTTGGTGGCATTCTGCCGTCGATCGAGTTTCAGCGGATGAACTCGGACACCCGTTTGATATCCGTCGAAGTGCTGGGATCTGACCTCCTTGAGGACGCTCGCCTCAGACCCCAGGAGATCCTCAAGTATCAAGCCCGATACGATGATAGTATTTACATGGACGTTTTCGATATTCTTATCGGCGTCACTCCCATCGGTGATGTCGTGGACGTCATCGAGACCGGCAACGCATGGCTCACCGGTCGTGACAAGTGGGGGCGCCCGGTGTCGACTTTCGAGCTCGCGCTGATGACCATCGGCGCCGCTGTGCCGGTTCTCGGCAGCGGCTTCGTGCGCCATGCTGGTAACGCCGTGGTTGAAAGGACGGACGCGTTGATCCCCGTCGTACGTGGCGGGAAGGGTCGCATGATGGACCAGCTCGCGGCGGGGCTCGTGTTGCCCGACGAGCGGCTCGTTCGCGAGCTCGATGACGCGTCGAAACGATCGGGCAAAGTGGTCGAGTTCTTCCGCGGAGACGAGAAGAAGGATCTCGCCGACGATTTTATCGACTGGGCGAAACGACACCCCGATGACCTTGAAGTCATTGGGCGGCGTCTCGTCACCGACGCAGACTCCGAGTGGCTCTCCCTCGCCGATGTACTGAGCCCAGACAACGAAGGCTTCATCCTCCATTCGCTCAACACATCCTATCAGCGATGGAAGAAGTCCCACACCGGAGGCATCGACGAGTTCATCGGCGAAGCGAGCAACGATGTGGCGGCGCGGTTTCGGGCGCTACTCGGTCGCAGGGGCGTGACCGCCCTGAGAAAAGCGAGGCGGGTTCCCCGCAGGAAGGAACCGTTCCCCACGCGCCACGCGCGCTCGGTCGCCGGGGGCCCCCCAATCGCCGTCGCCGATATCAGAGCGACCGAGCTCCTCGAAGAGTTTCAGGGATTCCTCGACCACGCCAAGACCGGCTCCGACTGGCATGTGTTTGATGGCATCGGGCTCGTTCTGGCGCAAAGTGGCGTTCCCCCCGACGCCTTCGGGATTCTGGGCGAAGGCATCGAGCGACTCTTTCGATCGGTCTCGGCGTCGGGCACTCTAGACGGCGCCGCGCTGGTCGGACTCCTCGGAGACGGCCCGAAAGTCTCCGTGGCCGAGCACGGCGCGCGTTTGGTCGAGGCGTTACTCGCCGCCGCGGTGGATTTTGACAAGCTCCGCCTCCCCACCGACCTCCTGTTCTCCGAACGATTTCTTCCGGCACTGCGCACTTACGTTCGTGCGATGTGCACGAAGAATGGCTATGAGCACGGCATACGCCTCGAACTCCGGATGGTCGGAGTTGCAGAACACTTCTTTCCTCCCGAGACGTGCCTGCATCAGCTGCGCCTGCCTGACAAGAAGGGTGTGCTGTCCTCCGGGCCCGATCTCGTAGTGTTTTCTCAGAACCTCGCCTCGTTCGTACAGATGAAGGCCCATACGCGATGGTCGAAACTCGGCCTCGGGCGGCTCAGATTCCCAAATAACATTCCTGGGGACGTCTTCATTGGGCCAGAAATATGCAAACAGGCGCTTGGTGGTGAACTCCGAGCAAAGACTTGGAGCCGGAAGGTGCCTGGGCCGGGGGCGGTGCTACCGACAACGGTGAACCTTCCGACGAACCTTGCTGGCTGGGTCGACGTGGGCTGGCACCATACCTTCATCCTCGATGACGAGTTCCTGGCCAACAATCTCTTCGACGACCTCGCTGATACCTCCTTCCGCAAAGGGCGCAGGGTTCTCTCTCCCGACGATCTTGCGGTGCCCAAAGACATTCGGAGGCTGCTCCGCGAGACCCTCGGTGACTCCATCGATGTTTCCGATGGTGCCGCGCTCCGTGACCGGCTCGACGAATGGACAGTGCGGATGGCAGAAAAGATTGAGGACAACTTGAATCGCGAGATGCAGCGCGCGGATGTCGTAAAACTCCTCGATCTCGTTAACAAGCCGATGCTCGAGTATCGTGTGCTGCGAGCGAGCGACGTGGAGGCAAACCCGGCGCTGCTTAGGGGCACGCCATGAATCTCGCGTTCGAGTTCCTTGTTTTTCTAGCGCCGCTCGAAGACTTGGCAACGCTCCGCGGCGCCGAGCGCATGCTGCGCGATGTGGGGGTTCTGCGCGGCGCGCTCATCACCGTGCCCGCGCCCCTAGCACGAATCGTCGAGCATTTGGTCGAGGTCACGGCGACCCTGCGGCAACTCTCCGACGACCACGACGGTGGCGTCGAATCGCCCGTGGCGGTGATTCTCCCTCTGGCCCGGCAGATCATGGAAGCCATCATGGCTCTGCGCGAGGTGACGGCCTCTTCGTTGATCGAAGAAGCGGCCGATCAGCCCTGGGCCGACCCGACCTGGTGGCGAAGCGTGGCCGAGGCATTGCCGAGCTACCTCTTCACTCACTGGCTCTCGACCCTCCACCCCGTCGCCGACTCTGTTCTTCGTTTTGCGGGTGTGGTCGCACCCGGTCAAGACGGTCGGCCGCGGCTGCAGTTCTCGGCGGTGAAGGAACTTCTTTCCGACCCGCCGGCGCACCTCCGCGCGCGCATCGCGGACGACCCCACGGTGCTCCTGCCCGTGATCAGGTCCATCGCGGCCTCGATGCAGATCCTGCAACCGCGTCAGATCGTTCGCCTCATTGATGGGGCCTGGACCGTAGAAGACGATCCCGCCCTGCTTACTCTGTCGGGAACTGCGCTCCGCATCGCGGCGCTGGGGCCGACCGGCGGGGGTGTGCTCGACTCTGGCCTTGAGCGGGGGACGGTCGATGGAAGCCCCGCTCTGAACTTCGTACTCCGTGCTTCGGGCGACCTCTCCCTCAGCGTGCCCCTCTCCCCTTCGTGGTCTCTCTCTGGTTCGCTGACAGCAGATGGGACTATGGGCGTTGCGCTGACCCGAGACGGGTTTCGTTCGCTGCCCCTCTCGACAACAGACCGCGTAGCATTCGCGCTGACGGGCGCGCCTGAGGCTCCATGGCTGCTCTTCGGAGACCGCGAGGGCGCTCGCTTCGAGGTGGGCGGGCTCGCGCTGACGATCGGCGCGGAGGGCCTGCTCGGCGCCCCTAAAGTGCGTGTCGACGCTTCGCTGGAGCGAATGCGCGTCGTGATCGCCCCGTCGGCCGGAGATTCGTTCTTAAATGAAGTGCTCGGCACGGCCCTGCGCGGCGAAGAGCTCGTCGCCGATGCGTCGCTGCGTGCGGCTTGGTCTAGCGAGTCGGGGCTCGCGATCAGCGGAGGGGCGTCGCTGGGTGTGGTGATCCCCGTCGATCGAAAGGTCGGTCCCCTGACGATCGACACGGTTCGACTCTCGCTCGATGTCGGAAGTGCCGGGGTCACTCTCGACAGCGGACTCACAGTCGGCTTGCTGCTCGGTCCCCTGGCCGTCACCGTCGTAGAGATCGGCCTCGTACTCCACATCGATCCCTCGGATGGAGAGGGCGGTTTTGGCGAGTTCGACGTGGGGCTCGTTTTCCGTCCCCCCACCGGCCTGGGCCTCTCCATCGACGCCGAGACAGTCCGCGGCGGCGGCTACCTCTTCCTCGACTTCGAGCGCGGCCGCTACGCCGGCTTCCTCGAACTCCTTACCCCCGCTTTCGGCATCGCCGCCGTCGGCATCCTCGACACCAAACTCCCGCCCGAGCTCGGCGGCTGGTCGCTCTTCCTCGCGCTCTCGGCCAACTTCAACCCCGGCATCCAGCTTGGCTTCGGCTTCGTCCTCTCCGGCGTCGGTGGCGTCGCGGCCGTCAACCGCCGCCTCGACGCGCCCGCCCTGCGCGGGGCTGTGCGCGCCGGCAACCTCGACACCGTCCTCTTTCCCCACGACCTCGTCGCCGAGGCCCCGCGCATCATCGCCTCCGTCGACGCGATGTTCCCGCTGGCGAAGGGCTCGTTCGTGTTCGGTCCGATGGTCAAGATCGGCTACGGCACGCCGACAATCATCGAGGCGATGCTGGGCGTCTTCATCTCGCTCCCCTCGCCGGTGGTCATCGCCCTCCTCGGCCGCATCCACTGCGCGCTCCCGAAGCCCGACTCGGTGGTGATCGAGCTCAACATGGACGTCGCCGGCATCCTCGACTTCGGGGCCGGAACCTTCTCCCTCGACGCCCGCATCCACGACTCCCGCCTGCTCAAGTTCTCCCTCTCCGGCGACATGGCCTTCCGGCTGTGGTTCAAGCGCAACCCGGCCTTCCTCCTGAGCGTCGGCGGCTTCCACCCCGACTTCGAGCCGCCCGGCGACGTCGGCCCGCTCGAACGCATGACCCTCGGCCTCCCCGCCTCTGAGGGCGACGGTCCGGCGCTGGAGATCTCCTTCCGCGCCTACTTCGCCATCACCTCCAACACCCTCCAGTTCGGCGCGGCCTTCGTCCTCGACGGCGAGGTCGCGGGCTTCCGCATCCATGGCGATACCAGCTTCGACGCCCTGATCACCTTCAGCCCCTTCCACCTGACGACGACCTTCTCCCTCTCCCTCTCGGTCGGATGGGAGAGCTTCGACCTGCTTGGAGTCCACGTCGACCTCCAGCTCGACGGCCCCGGTCCGTGGCGCGCCCGCGGCCATGCGATCTTCACCATCGTCGGCTTCGAAGCCGAGTTCGAGTTCGACAAGACATTCGGCCCCGCGACCAGCGGGTCCGCGCTGCCCCCTGAATCCGTATGGGGGTTGCTGGTCCCAGCCCTCAAGAAGTCTGATGCGTGGCGGGCCGTCGCCGACGCCGACAGCGCCGTGATCGTCCGACCGCCTGACCAGTCTCCCACAGGGGAGGGCGACGTGGCCCGCCTCTGGGCCGCGCCGGACGCGCGGGTCGAGCTCCGCCAGCGGGTGGTTCCGCTCGACGTGAAGATCGAGCGCCTGGGCGCGACCACGCCCAAGGAGAGCGGGCCCTTCAAACTGACCAGCGCGACCGTGGGACAGGCGCCCATCAACAGCGCCCCCATCGAGGACTTCTTCGCGCCGGCCCTCTTCTTCAAGCTGTCCGAGGACGAGCGCCTCGCGTCACCGTCGTTCACGCCCATGAACGCCGGGGTCTCCCTCGATGACGGCGTCCTGCAGTTCGTGTCCCCGAAGTCCGTCGCGATCGAGCACGAGGAGAAGATCTGGGACCCGGACCGGAAGGTGTGGGTCGGGCCCACGACGCCGACCGCGAGCCCGTGGCAGGGGCGGGTGCAAAAGGGGCGCTTCGAACGACCCCGCATAGGGTCGGTCCCGGCGCCGCTGAACGTGGTGAACACCGTCTACGCCGGCCCCGCCGCGACCTCCGCCAACCAGCGCTGGGTCGACGCCCGCGACGTCGCGAAAACCACGTCGGTCGAGGGCACTACCGCGCCGGTGCGAAACCCCGCTCGCAAGGTTCGCCTGGGCTGGCCCAGGGTTGCCTGAGGAGGCTCCGCAATGGCGTATCGACATTTCTTCCCCTACGTCCGCGCGGGCCTCGCGCGGGGCATCTCACGCGAGGCCACCGACACCGACCATCTCGTCACGACCGTAGCGATGTCCGTCGTGGCGACCGGCGGCGGCAACCGCTCGGCGCCGATCGATGCCGAGCTGTCGCTGCTCGGCCCCGGGCACGTGCGCTCGCTCCAGACCACCGGCATTCTGCGCCGCGACCCGGCGCCCGGCAGCCGGGACGCGCTCACCACCTGCTTCGCCCAGGTCGAGTTCGCTGAGCCCGACCTCCCGTGGCGCTACACGCCCTTCGCCCCTAGCAACGGCCGCCTGCCGCCGTGGCTCGTCCTGGTCGTGCTCCGCAGCGGCGACGGCGTTCGCATCACCCGGCGGCAGGACAGCGCCAACGCCACGCTCACGCTGCGCGGCGATCTGGTCGCGACCGAACTGCCGACGCTCGATGAAGCTTGGGCATGGGCCCACGTGCAGGCTGTCAGCCCGACAGAGATGGTCGATCTCAACCAGATCGTCCGCGATCGCCCCCAGGACGTCACCTCACGCCTGCTGTGTCCCCGCCGCCTCGAACCGAACGTCGCCTACGTGGCCGCTCTGGTGCCCGCCTTCCGGGCTGGTGTCGAAGCCGGCCTAGCCCGCGCCGTCGAGACCACCACCCTGGCCCCCGCGTGGACGGGCGATCACCCCGTCGGGGAAGACCTCGTCCTGCCAGTCTTCGATCAATGGCGCTTCACCACCGGAGAGGCGGGCGACCTGGAAGACCTCGCCGCCCGGCTCAGGCCCTACGCCCCGCCCGCTTCGCTCGGAACCATGTTGGTCGACCTTGCGCGCTGGAAATCAGCCTCCGCCGACGATAGGCCGTCGCTCGACGTCTTCTCGGGCGTCTTTCGCGTCCCTCCGACGTCGCCGGCCCCGCGTCCGCCCGAGGTCTCCGACATCCGCGCGTCACTGCACCAGCAGTGGGCGGCGGCCCGCGCTCTCTCCGTGACGGAACCGCCCCCCAGCGCGACCCCCGCCGACGACCCGCTCGTGGTGCCCCCCCGCTACGGCGCGAACTACGTGAAGTTCGAACCGCTGGAGGCGACCTCGGGGGAGCGTCAGCAGAGGCACCCCTGGTACGACGAGCTCAACGACGACCCGATGCACCGCGCGGTCGCGCGCCTCGGCGCCGAGACCGTGCGTGACCACCAGGAGGAACTCCTCGCTGCGGCGTGGACCCAGCTCGAAGACGCCCGGCGCGCCCAACGCGCGCACCGGCAGGCGCAGGTGGCCTCGGAGGTCGGTCGCACCATGGTGCAACGCGTCCAGGCGATCGCGGCTCCCACCGAACAGCTCATGCTGCTGCGGCGCCTGCTCCCGCGGCTGCCGGCGCAGCACGCGCCGGACCCCGCGGATGTCACCAAGGCACTGAAGGCGGTGTCGACCCAGCGGCGGATTCTCAGCACGCCGTTTCGACGCGCGATGAGGCCGCAGACCGCCCTGGCGCGGAGGGTCTCGCGCGCACAGCAACCGATCGCGTACCTCCTCTCCGCGGTGGGTGAGGTCACCCGCGCGGCATCCACCCTCTCGGACAGGGAGCGCTTCCCCGTGCAGCGCGCGGTGGCCATCACGGGCGATCCGGCCAACCCTCGCGATCCGGCCAACCCTCGCGATCCGGCCAGCCCTCGCGATCCGGCCAACCCTCGCAACCCGGCCAGCCCTCGCACTCCGGTCGGCACGGGCATGGCGGTGAGCGGTGAGGGCAACTCCCAAGCGCGTGCGTTGGTCAGCGCCGTGCAGCCGATGCGCGCGCATGCCGATCTGTTGAAGGTCCGCGGCGTGGGGGTTGGTCTCGCGAAGCCCTGGGACGATGAGATCGCGCCGAACCTAACGGTCGGTCCCTACCTCACGGTCCCCTGGGCGACGTGGCTCGCGCGGCGCAACCCGGAGTTCATGCTCCCAGGGCTGGGCGAACTGCCCCTCGAAATCGCGCTAACGTTGCCGGTCAATACCGGGTTCATCGAGGCGTTCCTGGCCGGCGCCAACACGGCGTTTCTGGAGGAGCTGCGCTGGAGGGAGTACCCCGTCGCATCGGGGCACACGATGTTCGACACCTTCTGGGATGACGCCGACTCGCAGGACGTCAAACCCCTGTCGAAGTGGAAGGCGGCGCTCGGGCGCAACGCCATCAATAGCCTCGGGGCCGTCAGTACGGTCGTGCTCCGGGGTGAGCTCGTCCGGCGGTATCCCGACCTCCTCATCTACCTCCGCATCGGCAACGAGAACCGACTGGCGCGGGCCTACGGGTTCCTCGACGTACAGACACGCTACGTCTGCTTCGAGGTCGACGCCGACGAGCTCGCCGGCGCCTTCATCGTCCTGGAAGAAGCCGTCTTCGCACCGCGCTTCGGCCTCGACACGACGATAACGGGCTCCGCCTACGAGCAGATCAAACCGGGGTGGGGTTCCCACGACGTAGCAGGCTCGGATGACTTCCAACAGATGCCGCTCCGGCTGATCCTCCCTGTCTCTTCCACCGTCACCGTCCCATGAGGTCCCTTCGATGAGTTGGAACGCGCTCGAAGCACAGCTCTCCGCGCTCCCGGGCAACGTACCGATCGCCCTGCTTCCGGTCCGTCTCGAGACGAGGTTCTTCGAGGTCGGTATCACCTTGCTTCTCCGGGTGCGGGTCTACCCCGACGCGCTCCACGTCGACTCGCTGCGGCGCGACCTGTCCACGGAAGAGACCGCGCGAGGGGCGAAGATCTTCAGGTTGTTGGACCGCAACCGCGACCGCGCCGCGGCCCTCACGGCCTTCGCAGAGCTGTGTGCGGCCGTCGGTGTCTGGCGGGCGTCGTGGGCGCTGTACATGGCGTCTGGGCTCGCCGGGGCGTCGCCGTCTCCCGTGAAGGGCGCGTCGATCGCGCGGCTCCTCCCCGTGCGCTGGGGATACGAGCTCCTCGTCCGTGGGAGGGCAGAGGACGGGGGGGACGAGCGCGTGAGAGGCGAGGGCGGCCTCATCGCCGCCGACCTGCCCGCCTCGGTCGACCTCACCGCGGAGCCCGATGGTGCCGAGGTGCGCGATCTGCTCAAGACGGCGCCCTGGCTGGTCGACTTCGACGTCGCCGTCTCCAAGGGGATGGCGTTCGAGGTCACCATTCCGGCGGCGCTCCGACAGCGGGTGCGCGCGGATGGCATCGACCGCCTCGTGGTCTTCGGGGTGATGAATAGCACCCCCCAGGAGGGAGCGCAGCGGCTGGACTCCTTGCTGGAGAGTCACGCGTTCACCGACGGGCTGGGTTTCCTTCCCGTGGGCGCTCCGACGAACCGCGACCCTGAATCGGACGGCGTCGCGCTGAAGCCCACGCCGGAGAGTGCATTCAAAGCGTTCGAGAAGATGTGGCAATCGCGTCCGGCGGTCCGGCAAACGGTGGCGACGGAGGGTTTCGCCGGCCTCGACAACGTCGCGGCGACCCGCGTCGCGTTCGGACTACGCTCGCCCATCCTCCACGGCGCCGACCACGGGACCGCCAACGACCGGGAGATCGCGTCTTCGACCAACCAGCGTCTCTGGGACGCTACCTGGGGGCGCTACCTCGACGAGGCATTCACCGCATCGGGTCATCGGTTGGGCGCGGCAGATCGGGAGAAGGTGCGAGTTCACTTCGTCGAGAACGTCACGGCGTTCGGTCCGCTTCCCACGCTCCGCATCGGGCGCCAGCCCTACGGGTTGCTGCCGGTCCAGGCGCGCCCGCCCGCGGCGCAGGGCGGCGACATCCTTGACCAGTTGGAACGCTTCGTCTGGAAGCTGGTGCCCGCCTGGGAGGAGGCCGCCCGCTCCGTTCCGATGGCGAACCCCGACGCCGACGACTCCGCGCAGGACGACGAGCGGGTGTCCGCCGACAACCTGCAACGGATGCTCTCCCTCCAGCCATGGCCCGTCACCTTCGCCGCGCGGACGATGACCCGGGTGCCGGTTGTCCAGAACATTCTGCAGGTGCGAACCTTGGCGCAGGGCGACCTGAAACTCCGCGATGCATTCGACGAGTTCAGTCAGGCGACAACCTTCCAGAAACAACTCGAGGCCGTCCGCTCGGCGTCGTCGAACAATCGTATCTGGAGGGACTTCAGGGCCCAGGTCGAGGCGTACGCCGCCCGGCTCGGTCTCCTGATCTCCAGCGGTGCCCTCTCCGCAGAGGACATCCCCTTGATCGACGAGCAACCATGGGCGATCGCGGGGAGGGATCCGGCGGACGACGCTGTGGCCTGGCGCTTCACGATCACGCCCACCGAGCGACTCGGAGGGAGAGCGACGGACGACCGCCGGGCTTACCTCAGCCTGGTCGAAACCCTGATGGAGAACGGAAGTCGACCGGGGGCCGGGACAGGAATCAACCTCCCCGACCTGGGAGGCGACCTGGGCTCTGGACGATCGGAAAGGGAAGCGCCGTTCAACAGTCGCTTCGTCGCGGGCACCCTGGCGCTCGCGAGCAATCGGCTGGACGCTTGGGTCACGGCGGCCGCGACCGGGTCACTGCGCGGCCTACGTGCATCGGGTTCGGGCAACGGGACCGGCACGCTGGTCGGCGCGTGGGGGGTGGTGCGAGGGCTCAAGCCCGCGAGCGAAGAACGCCGGGGCGAGGCCCATCTGACCCCGTCGTTCAGCCAGGCGGTCACGACCGGGGTGCTGCGCGCGGGTCACGCGGCGCTCGACACCGAGCGGGCGGGCGTGCTCGCCATCGACCTGTCCTCCGCGCGGGTGCGGCTCGCGCGCGCGGTGTTCGACGCGATGCGCCAGGGGCAACGTCTCGGGCTCGTCCTCGGTCAGATGATCGAGCGTGCGTTGCACGACGACAAGGCCGATGCGGTCATCTACGACGTACGGCAGGCCGTCGGTCTCGCGCTCGACCTAGCGGTCCCTGTGGCCGTCATGACCGACGGGCTCCTCGTCGCGCGAGCGATGGCCTACCTGGCTGCACCGGCGTCCGCCGCACCGTTGACGAGGGTGGAGAAGGCGGTCCTGGCGAAACTCGAAGCCGTCTCTGGCCTGACGACCGGGCCGCTCAAGAAGGCAGCCAACGTGGCGATCGACGCGCTGGACGCGATCTCCGACGCCTCCATCTTCGAGGCCTCCCATCAACTGCTGTCCGGAAACCTCGACCGGGCGTCGGCGGCCCTCGAAGCGGTCGACCGGGGCGGCGCGTTGCCTCCGGATCTGGTGTCGCTTGAACACTCTCGCGGGGGAATGGTGGTCGACCATCGGGTGCTCCTCGCGCTGCCGATCGCCATCGACGAGTCGGACCCGAACGGATGGCGATCGGACGGGTCCGGCCCCGCGCTCCTCGCTCCCGAGCTGGAGCTATGGGCGGCACGGCTGCTGGGCCATGCCGGAGATATCGCCCTGCAGGTCGCGTGGCGCGACGGCGAACGGTCTCTGCTGGGGGAAACATATCGGTTGAGCGATCTCGGGATCGCGGCGCTCGACTTCTGCCTGCTCGCCCCCGACGACGGGCGTTGGGCCGGGAGCGAACTGGAAACATTCATCCTCGACGAGCTGGCGCCCTCGGCGCCGGTAGACCTTCCGGGCGCCGTCCCGACGATCTCCGATGAGTACCTGCGGGATCACCTCGCGCTGGCTCGAACGCTCCGGGGGGCGATCGCCTCGCTGAGACCCATGGAGGACAAAGACGCGGAGGGTGTCGCCTCCGGAACTTCTTCGCCCGACCTTGCCGAGCTCGCCGAGCGCCTCGACGGGCTGGCGGCGCTGGTCGACAGCGTGGCAATCGGGGAGGGGCGGTGGAGGGACGTCCTGCGCCTGGCCTTGCGACCCCTGCGCCTGCCGCGCGAGCCGGGTGACTCGGAGGTTCGCGCCGCTTCGATGGCGACGTTCGCGGCCGAAGCGGGGCGGGTGGTGGAGCGACTCCGCGCCCTCGCCGGGGACCTGCGCGACCTCGGAGGCGACCCCTGGGAGCGATTGCGGAGCGTCTCGTCGGCCGTGCGGGAGACGTTGGGCGTGGCCGTACCGATCGCCCCGCGATGGGGCGTCCCGACATCCCTGCTCGAAGGGCCCGTGGCGATCAAGGAGGCGGCAGTGTGCGAGTGGGCGACCCAGGTCGCGAAGGTCAGGCCGAGGGTGGACGGGCTGCTCCGCGCGATTCGGGAGGCCGAGATGACTTCGGGGGATCTCCATTCCCGATGGACGGTGAAGCAGTCGCCGGAGTCGGCCGGCTCGTGGGTGGGCAACGCGCGACCGTCGGTGGCCTCCCACCATCGGTCGTGGGTCGTGATCCGCCCGGAGACCTACGGCGCCTCGGGGGTGTGGTTGCACTGCGACGCCTGGTCCGAGACCCTGCCCGAGCCGGTCTCCAACGGCAGCGCGCTCTTGCGTTGGAACGCTCCGGCCTCGCGCGCCCCCCAATCGATCCTGCTCGCGGTGCCGCGCGAAGTACCGCGCGGGAACCCGGCGTGGACGGCGGCGGGTCTGGCTGGCGTCGTGAGCGACGCGTTGACGCTGGCGGCGATCCGTCTCGTGGAAGCGACCGACGTGCCCGGCGCGGAAGGGCTCCTGCCGGCCTTGATCGTGACGGAACGCAACGTGACCCCGGGCACGCTGTTCACGCACTTCGACATCAATGAAACCCTCTCCCCGACCGTCATCGGTATCCTCTAATGCCCCCCATCATCGCCCTTCCCTATCTCACCCTCGCTCCCTGGGTCCGCATCGAGCCTTCCGCGCGCGATCGCACAATGGCGTTGGGGCTACGCGCGGAGATCGCAGACCCGACGTGGCTCCTCGGACGCCAGCTCCAGTTGGGGGAGTTGAACGGCGAGGACGCGGCGTCGCCGGTGTTCGCGACGGTCAAGGTGCGCTCGGTCGCGCTGGCCGCCCCGCCGTTACAGGACCTCTCCGGACGGCCGAGGGACGTCGGGACGTTGCCCGATGAGGCGACCATCGAGGCGTTGGACTTGCGGTCTCCGGGTTCGCCGTGTCGGGTGATTCTGGGCGAGGAGCTCGCGTGGTGTCTTATGCGGAGGCTCTACGAAGACGAGTTCGGCGGGGTGTGGCGCCGCCTCCTGGCCACTGCGGAGGACGCCGGGCTGCGAGGGCGCCGGGGATTGGACGGGCTCGCGCTCCTCACGGCCATGGACCGCGGGGAGTTCGACGTGGCGGGCTGGGTCGACGCGGGCCGACGGGATGAGCTCCTCAATACGTTGTCTGCATGGCGCGACGAGTGTCATGCGGCCTGGCTGTCCGGGCCGACGGGTTGGGTCCCGGGGCAGCTCAGCCACCGCGCGACGATGACCGACCAGGGAGGAACCCCGGCGCTCGAAGTGAACCGGCACCCGGGCGGTCCTGTCGGCTGGTACGCCGCCGACGTTGTGCCCGGCGAAGTGCCATTGAAAACTCGGGAGACCACGATACAGCGGGTTCCGACGCCCCTCCGTTACGCGGGGATGCCGGCCCGTCGTTGGTGGGAAATCGAGGACCACGCCGTGCTGCGCTTCGACAGTGAGCTGGAGTCGCTCGACCTCGTCCGCAACGTCGCGCTGGAGTTCGGCACGGTCTACAGTGACGACTGGTACGCGGTGCCGATCCCCTTCGAGGCGGGGCAACTGGTCCGATTGGCCCGGGTGGAGGTCGAGGACACCTTCTCTCTCTCGCTCCAGAGAGCTCGAGGAGGTGGCCAGGCGACCGTGCTGGAGGTCGACAACCAGGGCGACGCCGACCGGTGGAACAGCTTCCGACAGACCGTCCTGCCGCGCCCCGACGACGCCTCGTCGAGCCCGGACGGATGGCTCTGGGTTCCGCGCGGGAGCGCGGACAGGCAGGTAGGTTCCATCCTGGAGGAGGTCGCGTTCCTCCGTGATGAGGGAGCGAACCTGGGGTGGGGCGTCGAAAGGATCGTCGAGGGGAAGGACGGCCGGCCGTATCAGCGCGCCGAGCTGATCCCCGGCGAAGAGGTTCCCGTGGGGGTGACGACCTGGGAGTATCGGCTGTCGCCCGCGGTGCCGCCCGGGTGGATTCCATTCCTTCCCATCGGACTTGCCCATCATCAGATCGCGCTACAGCGGGCGCGGCTTCCCTCGTGGGGCCCGAGCACCGGTGACGAGACAGACGACGGTCCGAGGAGTCTTCTGCTCCGCATGGAGTCCCCCATGTTCCTGCCCGAACACGAGATCCCGCCCGGAGGCGTGGTCGTCCGGCGGGCGTGGGTGCGCGCGCGCTCGCTCAACGGACGCCCCGTGATGTGGATGCGCTTCGAGCGCCACGCCGGGAGCGGACTCTTCAGTACTGATTTTGGCTTTGATCGCCTTCTGCTCCCGTCTCTGGGCGACGCGGAGACCCGCTGACGCTGACTGGTTGGGTGCGTTGTCGCTTCGCCCCAGGGCAGCGCGGGATGCGCTCACCCGCGGCGTGAAATCGTGGCGTGGCTGCCGGAAGAAGTGATGGAGCGCTGTTTCCACGACGTGCCGACCAGAGAGGCCCACTAATGGCGACTCGCGATCGGGCGGATGGTGCACGGACGCCACGCGGCGAGGCGAAGAACAGCGGAAATACGCGCGGGTTTCCCAGGCTCAGATTCCCACCACCTTCCCACCACTTGATCCTCCGCCTGGGTCCATCCGGCTCCGCCCTGGTAACGGCAAGAGCCTTGTTTTTAGGCGTTGGTCACGGCTGGTAACGGCTATGGGCCTCTTCCCAAGCTGAACGTCGCCGGTTCGATCCCGGTCGCCCGCTCCGAAACAGCTTGGATTAAAGGGGTTTGGTGAGCATCGCTGAACGAGCGATTTTCCCACCACCCCTCCTCCCAACAAACGCAACACCGTTGTTGTCGCAACGGTAACTGGCGCGAGATCTCCCACCACCAGGGACCTCCACGTCCGGCACGGACCGAGGGTCAGCCGCCCCCGGCCCGTCCCCGGTGACCGCGCGGCTCGCCCCTCGCTCGGCGCGAACCTACGGCCCGGCCGGGAGCGGGCGCTGGTCGTCGCCCAGGTGTTCGAGGAACTTCGCGTGGACGGCGTCGGCGTGCTCACGCGCCGTCGCCGCGCTCCAGCCGTGCGTCGCGATGGGCTCGAGCACGTCGACCTCGACGGTGGCGGGCTGCACCCGCAGCGTGCCCGACGGCCACGCGCGCTGCGCGCCGCGCACCACCACGGGCACCACGGGCAGGCCCGTGGCGAGCGCCAGGTGAACGAACCCGGTCTTGAACGGGCGCAGTCGACCGTCGCGGCTGCGCGTGCCCTCGGGCAGGATCCACAGGCCCAGCCGGTGGCGCTTCATCAGCGCAGCCACCTCGCCGAGCGCGTCCACCGCCCGGCCGTGGTCGCCGCGGTCGATGAGGGGGTGGCCCGAGAGCTGGTAGATCTGCCCGAAGAACGGCACCCGGGTGATCTCGCGCTTGATGACCCCGCACCCGCCGATCGGGCACATCCAGATCGAGAGGAACACGTCGAGCGTCGACGCGTGGTTCATCACGTAGATGGCGGGGAACGAGTCCTTCAACCGCCCCCGGTCGCGGAACCGCGTGCGCACCCCCGCGATGCGCAGGATCGCGGCGCCGGCGAGCTTGCCGAGCACGTTGCCGAGCTTGATCCGCAGCACCCGGGACGGCAGCAGCAGCAACGCCAGCAGGATGCCGACCGTCGAGAGCGCCGCCACGAAGGCGAAGCCCGCGGCGAGGCGGAGGAGCGAGAGCGCGCGCGACACCTCAGGCGGCGCCCCCCGCGCGGGGGCAGGTGACGTCACGCGCGCGGCTCGAAGTGGAAGTGGTCGTCGAGGGGCTGCGACGGGTGGTTCGGCGTCGAGCCGTGGTACGGCACGTCGGTGGGCCCGTCGTAGGTGACCCGGTACAGCCGGACGATGCTCGCCACGGCGAGCCCGGTGATCGCCTGCGCCCACCCGATGCCCGCGCACGCGCGGTGGCCCACGCCGAAGGGCACCACCGCCTCGACGTTGTGGATCTTCCCGTGGGCGAACGGGCACTGGCCGTGCGGCTGCGGGCCGCGGTGCGGGGGAAGCTCCGGCAGGTCGAGGAAGCGCTCGGGCATGAACCGCTCGGGCTCGGGGTAGTTCAGCGGGCTCGCGCTCATCGCCGCGTAGTTGAACACCACCTTGTGCCCCGCGGGCACCACGGCGCCGCTCGCGAGCGTGGTCGGCGCCACCGTGCGCCGCATGTGGATCGTGAACAGCGGCATGTACCGGCACGTCTCGGCGACGAACGCGCGCAGGCGCTTGAGCGCGTCCCACTGCTCGAGCGTCACGTCCTCGACGACGCCCTCGGCGCCGAGCACCCGCGCGACCTCCTCGTAGACGTCCTGCTGCGCCTCGGGGTGCTGCGCGAGCTGGTAGAGGACGTTCTCCATCAGCTGCGCGCCGGGGTCGGCCGTGCCGATGACGAACTCGACGATGTTGCACACCAGCCGGCGCTCGTCGCAGAGGTTCTTCTGGAAGTAGTCCTCGTACGCGTCGAGGAAGAGGCTCCGGTCGCGCGCCACGGCGTCGGGCCACGCGCCGCTCAGGTCGCGGGCGGCCTTGACCTCGTCGTACCAGCGCTGCGCGTTGCCGTAGAGCGTCTCCCAGTACGTGACGCACTTCTGGAACGCCGGCGTGCGGTACGCGTGGTTGACCGGGTTGCGCGCGACCTCGAGCGCGTTGGGCCCGAGCTCCAGCACCGCCTCATAGAAGCGCTCCTGGCCGACGTCGAGCTCCGAGCGGTCGCGCAGGGTGAACTGCAGGTCCTTGCCGCACGTGAGCTGGATCGACGGGTCGACGAGGAAGGAGAAGTAGAGCGCCTTGACCCTCGCGATCGTCGACGTAGCGGGGTCGCGCCGGGTCGCCATCCGGCCGAGGAGCCGGTTGATGTTCCACATCATGTGACGGCCGAAGCGCGGGACCGCCGCCTCGGCCGTGCCGAGCGCGTTCCGGAACACCCCGATCCCGTCCAGGTACTCCTGGTCCGACATCCAGGTGTACGTCACGTCCCGGTCGGGGTGCTCGCGCCACACCTCGCTCCACGGGAACGGCGGGTCGTCGCGCTTGGACACCAGCGGCGCGCTCGGGCGCGCCACGGGCGGGATGTCGTTCGGGTCGCTGGTGACCAGCATCGTGCCCTGGCCGGGCGCGTTCGCGATGAACCGCGCGCCGAACTCGTCGTGCCAGCGCGCGAGCGTCGTGTCGGGGTGCAGTCCGTCCGCCACGAACGACAGCGCGTTGCCAACCAGCGGCAGGTTGCCAGGGACGCGCGGCACGCCCTTGACCTTCATCTCCGCGTCGCCCCCGTCAGGGAGGACGCCCGGCGGAAGCACGCGGCCCAGGAGGCGGAAGAGGGGGTTGGTCATCGTGTGTCGGGCGGGGGGTAGCCGCGCGCGGGGCGCGGGGCGGTCGTGGTGGAGGTCGGTGTTTGGACGACGCGCCCGCTTCACCCACCGGCGGGGGCGACGGGCCCTCTCGCCTTAGGTGCCGATGGGGAACGGCGACGATGGTATGAAGGTCGGCAACGATGATCAACCCTGCCCTCGCCTTCGGCCGACGTTTCGCGGAGCGCGCCTCGGGCCTCGCCGACGAGCGGATGAGCGCCAGCCTCCGGCGGCGGCTCGACGAGGCCGCGCCCTTCGCTGCGGTCGATCTGGGCGAAGGCGTCCGCGGGATCAAGCCGTCCCCGGAGAGCTGCGAGCTCTTCCGCGCGCGGCGTCTGCCGGTCATCGCGCAGGGGCTGGCCAGCGGCCTCGCGCGCGCAACCGCGGCGGCGGCGCGCGAGCCGTGCACCCTCCACCACGGCGACGCCGACGTGGCGCTGCTGCTGGAGCAGACCTGCTTCGGCCGGCGCATCCGCGAGGACGCCGACGGCTTCGTCGTCGACCTGACCCACCACGAGAACCTCCCCATGCTCCCGGGGTTCTTCTCGCACGGGATCAAGGCGCACCTCGCGCGATCGAACGGGCGGTTCGAGGTCGCGCGGATCGACATCGCGGGCCACACGATCGCGCGGGGTCACCCGGGCTGGCCCCTCGCGAAGATCCACCTGATCGTCGGGATGGACAACGAGACGCTGTTCGCCGACCACTCGGTGGTGCACCTGCACAACAGCTACCTCGAGGCGGCCGCGCGGCGCACCCTGCCGGCGCACAACCCCGTGGCGCTGTTCCTGCAGCCGCACTTCGGCGTCGCGATCCCGCTGAACGAGTGGATCTTCGAGCGCTTTCACAAGCACGCCAGCGTGGGGAGCCCGTTCGCCCACCCCGTGGCGAGCATCCTCAAGCTGGTGCGCAAGGGGCTGCAGGCCGACCACGCCGCCGGGCTCGCGACGCGGCCGGTCGACACGGCGTACGCCCGGGCGCAAGCGCACGCGCGCGAGGTGATGCGCGCCCACGTGGAGGCGTTCGTGAACGACAACGTCCGGGAGGGCGCGCCCGAGTTCGACCAGATCCGCGCCTTCGCCGACGCCGCGCGCGAGCTGATCCCGTACGTCCCGGCGGGGCGCGAGCTGACCCCGGCGCTGCTCGCCCGGGTGCTCACCCGGTTCCTCCACGAGGCGACGTTCGCGAGCTCGGGCGACCACGTGGTGAACCGCGAGGTCGTCGGCTTCTATCGCTCGGCGTTCCGCCTGCGGCGGCCGTTCACCCCCGACGCCCGCTGGCGACCGCAGGACCTGTTCGGCTCGATCGACACCTTTCAGCGGGTGGTCTTTCGCGACGTGTTCAGCGGGGACGTGTGCTTCTCGCGCCTCGCCGACGTCGAGTACGACCCGCGGCTGCGGCTCGACCTCGACGGGCTCCGGCGGGGCCTGGCGGCGCTCGAGCAGCGCCACCCGCGGCTCTTCCCGCGGGACCGCATCGCCGCCTCGATCGACATCTGACGTCCCCGCTTCGCGGCGCGAGCGGCGCCCACGCGCCGGATCACCACGCCTGCTGAAACGCCTCGTAGCGCGCGGCGAGCCGGGGATCGCTCCACGCGGCGGCGTGCGTGCCCGCCGCGCCGCGGGTGGTCTCCGCGGCCGCGGCGAGCTGTCGCGCAAGCGCGTCTCGCCGGGGCAGGGCCCGGAGGAGCCAGGCCTCGTCCACGTCGGCGCGCGAGCGCGGCGGGGGAGAGGCCAGGGCGAGCGGAAACCGCGGCGCGTACACGCCCGGGGGCTCCTCCCCTGCGGCCCCGGGCAGGGCCTGGTAGATCACCGCGGCGACGATCGTGCTCAGCTCGTCCACCGTCGCGATACGCGACGGGAACCCCGCGACGGCGCCGCCCGCGGGCGACGCCAGGTCCGCGGCGAAGGCCTGCAGCTCGCGGTCGATCTGCACGTCGACGGGCCCGCTGTAGAACATCGCGACGGCGTCGTGCGCGTACGCTTCGGTGAGCGCGCGGCGCCGCCGCTCGCCGTCCGCGAACGCCGCGAGCGCGAGGGGTACCCGGCGCGGGAGCGGGTCCGGCCAGCTCGCCCCGGCGTGGACGCGCCGCGCGAGCGGGGCCCAGGCCTGCGAGGGCTCGCGCGGGAGGCGCGGGGCGTCGCCGGCGTCGGCGAGCGCCGCGCGCGCGGCGTCGGCGCGGGCGAGCACCCCGTCGAGGTGCGGGGCGAGCAGCGCGTGCACGGGGTGCGAGGCGTGCAGCTGCCGGCGCGCGGCGATGGCGAAGGGGGCGAGCCAGAGGCAGCGCGCGTAGAGGTCCACGACGACCCGGTGGTAGAGCGCGTCGGCGGCCTCCACGAAGGCCTTGGCGGCGACCCACGGCCACCGGCCGTCGGCCGGCGTGAACCACGGCGCGTCGGCTCCCCGCGCGAGACGGATGGCGAGCGGGCGCAGCCCGTCGTGGCGGCCGTGCAGGAGCACCAGGGGGCTCGGCGCGGCGGCGGCCGCGCCAGGGTCATGCAGCGCGGCGTAGTCGCACGCGTAGAGGGTGCCCGCGGCGGCCTCGCGCTCGATCGCGGCCGTGGCGGGGAGCCCGCCGTCGCACGACGCGGCGTCCATCCGGGCGATCCGCGCGGTGGCGGCGCGCGCGCGGCGGCGCCGGCCGAACTCGTCGTCGCGCTGGAGCACGCCGCCGCCCGGCAGGGACGCGGCGTCGATCGCGCGCTCGAAGTCCAGCACCGAGGCCCAGGGGATCGCGCCCCCCGCGCGCCCCGCGCCGAGCCCGCGCGCGGGCCGGCCGAAGGCGCCCCACGCCAGCGCGAGGGCCCGCCCGTCCGCGCGCTCCGCGCGGGGCAGCGCCGCGACCCACGCGGGCAGCCCCTCGCCGCGCCGCCAGACGTACCGCTCGCGCAGCGCGGCGAGCTCGGCGTCCCGGTCGCGACGGAGGCTCGGCGTGTCGTGCTCGGCGATGCGGTACGCGCTGGAGCGCGGCGCGCCGAGCGCGCCCGCGAGCCGCGGGTCCGTGAGCCGCGGCGGCGCGCCCGCCGACGCGCGCGGCGCCGAAGCGATCGCCGCCGCGGCGCTGCGCCGCCCCTCCTCGACGATCCGGTCGAAGGGCCGCGGGTCCATCCCGTCGACGTCGCCCAGCTTGGGCTCGATCGTCAGCTCGGCGAGCTCGTGGGCGCGGCGCCCCGGGTGCGACGACCGGATCGCGATCGCGGCGAGCAGGACCTCGTAGGCCGTCGCGACGCTGCGGCGCCCCAGCCGCGCGCCCCGCACGAGCCGTCGCAGCGGCCCCCCCGCAGCCGACCCGTCCGGCGCGAAGGAGCGGGCGTAGGTCGTGACGTTCACCGCGATGACGGCCCCGATCGCCGGCGTGCGCGCGTGCGACGCGGGTAGCGAGTCGAGGATCCCGCCGTCGAGGTGGTACTGCCCGTCGATCGCCACCGGCGGCGCCATGCCGGGGATGGACGACGAGGCGCGCACCGCGGCGACCAGCCGCCCGCGGCGGTGGAGCACCTTGTCCGCGCTGGTCAGGCTCGTGGTCACGCAGAACCACGGGAGCCAGAGGTCCTCGATGTCCGTGTGCGCGCCGACCAGGTCCGCCACGCGGCCGGACAGCCGGTCGCCGGCGATCAGCGAGATCCAGGGCAGGCGCCAGTCGAAGACCCCGCCGTCGTCGAGAAAGATGCTCCGCGAGCGCTCGATCGCCCGGGCGGGCTCGAGCTCCAGGGCGATCTGCGCCGCGACGAACGCGCCCATGCTGCAGCCGCCCACGGCGTCGATCGCGACGCCCGCGCGGGCCAGCACCTCCCACACCCCCAGGTGCGCGAAGCCGCGCGCGCCGCCCGAGCCGAGCACCAGGGCCACGCCGCGGCGGGCCAGCAGCCGCGCGACGCGCTGGGCGTGGGCGGGCGCCCCGAGGTGCGCGTGGTGGTGCTCGTCGGGGTGGATCGCGTCGAGCCACGCGGAGGTGCCCTTCGGCACGTCGCACGACGCGTGGAGCAGCACCAGCGCGACCCGCGTGGAGGGGCAGTGCAGCCGCGCGTGGTCGATCAGCGCGAGCGCCTCGCGGCGCGGCGGGAGGTGCGCGTGACAGACCACGGCGAGCGTGTCGGGGTCGGTCAGCTCGGCCGCGTCGCCCGCGACGAAGGGGTCGAGCATCGCGCGCGCGTCGGCGCGGTAGAAGTCGAGCGCCGGCGCCCGCTGGAGCCACGCGATGAACGCATGCGCGTCGACCTCGGGCTGCCCCGCGACCACGGCCACCCTGCGGGGCCTCGATGACTCCGTCGACGAAGCCGGGGGCGGGACCGTGACGATCGGTGTCATGAAAGGCTGGGGGAAGCCTATCCGATCGATCTGCGCGCGGACAAGCCGGAGCGTCGGCGGAGCGCGACCGGCCGTTGCCGGTGCGCCGTCGTCGCGCATCGCCGGTGAGGATCACGACGCGTCGTGCTCGGCCCATAGGACTGCGCGATCCAGATCTGGGGCCGCTTCGATGACCCAGACCGCTGGCACCTCCGGGTTCGCCTCCCGGATGACGACGGGCGCGGGAACGTCACTCCCCGTCGCGGAGAACCGCGTGTCGTTCACGCTGCCAGCCGCTCGTGGGCGCGTCCTCGTGGTGCCGAGGTCGCCGTGAGGATGCCCATCGAGGGATGAGCGAGCGCGCGAAAACCTCGAGGTTTCTGTGCTCGGTCTCCCACCACCTTCCCACCACTTGATCCTCCGCCTGGGTCCATCCGGCTCCGCCCTGGTAACGGCAAGAGCCTTGTTTCTAGGCGTTGGTCACGGCTGGTAACGGCTGTGGGCCTTTTCCCAAGCTGAACGTCGCCGCTTCGATCCCGGTCGCCCGCTCCGAAGATTCCTCTCTCCTTTCGGTCCGTTGCGAGCGTTGGCTCCAACGGGCCGATCGTCGTTCTGGAGGCCGTTCACACCCCCCTTCACACCCCAACGAACGTCCGGGCGGGCCATCGCCTCACGCGCTCCCGCCCGAGCAGCGCGCCGGGGTGACCTTCGCGGCGAACGCCTGGGGGGTTCGGCGGAGACGTCGGTGCACTGGGGCGGGCTCACGTTCACCCCTCACGGCGCTCGACCCCTGCGAGGTCGTCGTGCATGGTCCGCCGCGCCATGAGACCGATCCGTTGGGCCGTCCAGACGAACCTCGGCAGCGCGGACGACGTGGCCAAGCTCACGGCCTTCCTGGAGCGCCTCGGGGTCCCGTGGGTGCCATTGAAGGTGATCCCCTTCGACGACACGCCGCCCGACGTGCCCGACGACGGGGCCGTGGTGTTCTACGGCTCGACCACCCTCATGCGAAACGTCGCGCGCGACGGCCGGTGGGACCCCGGCGTGTTCTTCGACGAGGCGCGCTTCGCCTTCGAGGCGCTGCGCGAGGGCTACGGCCCCGCGCTGCTCAACGCGGCCAGCGAGGTGGTCGCGGTCGGAGAGTTCGTGTCGCGCGACCTCGACCCGGAGGCGGAGTTCTTCGTGCGCCCCGCCGGGGACCTCAAGGAGTTCCAGGGCGCGGTGCACTCTTTCGGCGAGCTGCGCGGGTGGCGCGACGGCCTCGCGTCGAGCAACGGGCCGCTCGGCCTCGACACGCGCATCCAGGTCGCGCCGCCGCTCGCGATCACCACGGAGTGGCGCACCGTCGTGGTCGACGGGCGGGTGGTGGCGTCGAGCCAGTACCGCAGCCACGGCCGATTGAAGGTCACCGGCGAGGTACCGCCGGCGGTGACGGCATTCGCGGAGGAGATGGCCTCGAGGTACGCGCCGGCGCCGGTGTTCGTGCTCGACGTGGGCGAGGTCGAGGAGGGCCTGCGCGTAGTCGAGACCAACTGCTTCAACAGCGCGGGCTTCTACTGGTGCGACCTGCACGCCATCGTGCGCGCGGTGAACGCGCACCTTCGGCGGGGGTGAGCGGGGCGCCGACCGATCGTCGAGCGAGCGCCCGCTGGCGATCACGACCCGAGCCGCGGCGGGGCTCACGCTTCGTCCAGGGCGTGGAGCTCGTCGTCGATGCGCGCGTCCAATGCGTCGCGCGACGGCGCGGTCGTCCCCGCGGGAGCGGCCGGGGCGCGACGGTTCCATCGACGCGTGGCGCGTACGAGCATGGCCGCGGCGAAGGCCATCGCGAGCACCACGAGCACGAGCATCGGGTCGCGTGGATCGTGGTCCCGCGGCACCGCGCGCACGCGCTCTCCGTACCGCGCCACGAGGGAGGCCTCCACCTCCGCCGGGCGCTCGCCCGCGCGCAGCCGAGCGCGAATCTCGTCGCGCAGCGCCGACGCCAGCGGCGACTCGTGCACGTCGAGGGTCTGCTCGTAGCAGCACGGCGCGAGCACCCGCGAGCTCACCACCCCCGACGGGTCTTCCTGCGCGAGCGGCTGCGCCGAGGCCGGGGCCGCTGCCATGGTGAGCGCCAGCAGCACCGCCAGACTCGCGCGTGAAGGTCGGTCGAGGAGGAGCATCGCTACGAAGGGTACGAGCGGGCGCGCTCCGCGGTATGCGACCCTTCGTCGCGCCCCTGCGATGCCAGCGCGGCGCCGCCGGGCTCCAGCACTTGACCATTCAAGCATATGCTTGAACGATGCCCCGGTGACGAGCCCCCACCGACTCTTCAAGGACCGCATCTACGAGCAGCTCGCCCGCGTCGGGAAGGCCCTCGCGGCGCCCCGTCGCGTCGAGCTGCTCGACCACCTCGGCCAGGGTCCGCGCACCGTCGAGGCCCTCGCCGAGCTCGCGGGCACCTCCGTGGCCAACGCCTCGCAGCACCTCCAGGTGCTCCGCGCGGCGCGCCTCGTGGAGGCACGCAAGCGCGGCCCCTACGTCGAGTACCGCCTCGCGGACGACGACGTGTCCCGATTCTTCGTCGCGCTGCGCAGCCTCGCCGGGTCGCGCCTCGCGGAGGTCGAGCAGGTGACCCGCGCCTACTTCGAGGGCCGCGGCGGCGCCGAGGCGGTCGGGGGCGACGAGCTCATCGGGCGGGTGCGGCGGGGAGAGGTCACCGTGCTCGACGTGCGCCCGGCGGAGGAGTTTCGCGCCGGGCACATCCCGCGGGCGATCTCCATCCCGGTCGGCGAGCTCAAGGCCCGGCTGAAGGAGCTGCCGAGAGACCGCGAGGTCGTCGCGTACTGCCGCGGGCCGTACTGCGTGATGGCCGTCGAGGCGGTCGAGCTGCTCCGCAAGAAGGGCTACACCGCCCATCGGATGGAGCAGGGCGTCCCCGACTGGCGCGCCCGCGGGTGGCGCGTGGCGACCGCCGGCGAGGCTGCGCGGTGAGCGATGTACGCCTCGGGCTCCGGGAGAACCTCGCCCAGTTCTCCCTGCTGGTGGTGGTCAACGCCTTCGTCGGGGCGATGGTCGGCATGGAGCGCACCATCCTCCCGCCCATCGCGGAGCAGGAGTTCCACCTCGCAGCGAAGAGCGCGGTGCTCTCGTTCATTGTGGTGTTCGGCGTCACCAAGGCGCTCACCAACTACCTCGCGGGGCGCTTGTCCGACCGCTTCGGGCGCAAGCACGTGCTCGTCGGCGGCTGGCTCGTGGCGGCCCCGGTGCCCTTCCTCCTGATGTGGGCGCCGAGCTGGGCGTGGGTGCTCTTCGCCAACGCCCTCCTCGGGGTGAGCCAGGGCCTCACGTGGTCCACCACGGTCATCATGAAGATCGACCTCGCGGGGCCGCAGAAGCGCGGCCTCGCCATGGGGCTCAACGAGTTCGCAGGCTACTTCGCGGTGGCCATGAGCGCCCTCGCCACCGGCTTCATCGCGGCGCGCTACGGCCTGCGCCCGGAGCCCTTCTACCTCGGGGTGGGCTTCGTCGCGGTGGGCCTCGGCCTCTCGGCCTTCGTCGTGCGGGAGACGAAGCACCACGTCGCCGCGGAGTCGAAGCTCCACGGCGCGCTTCCTCCTGGGGAGACGCCCACCCAGCGGGAGGTCTTCTGGCGCACCACCCTCACCGACAAGAACCTCTCCAGCGTCAGCCAGGCCGGCCTGGTCAATAACCTCAACGACGGCATGGCCTGGGGCCTCTTCCCCCTCTTCTTCTCCGCCGCGCACATGAGCCTCCGACAGATCGGGACGCTCGCCGCCATCTATCCCGCGACCTGGGGCCTCTCGCAGCTCGTCACCGGCGCCCTGTCCGACCGCGTCGGTCGGAAGTGGCTCATCGCCGCGGGCATGTGGGTGCAGTCCGTGGGCATCGTGTTGGTCGTCCTGGCGCGCGGCTTCTCGGGCTTCGCGACGGGCGCGGCCCTGCTCGGGGTGGGCACCGCGATGGTCTACCCGACGCTGCTGGCCGCGATCGGAGACGTGGCCCATCCCTCCTGGCGCGCGTCGTCCGTGGGCGTGTACCGCCTCTGGCGCGACCTCGGCTACGCCATCGGCGCGCTGCTCGCGGGCGTGACGGCCGACGCCTTCGGACTGCCCGCGGCGATGTGGCTCGTGGCCGGGCTCACCTTCGGCTCCGGTCTCATCGTAGCCGTGCGGATGCGCGAGACGCTCCAGCGGCCTCTCCCGGCGAAGCCCGTAGTCGAGCCGACGGGCATCGAGGCAACCGCGCTGCGGTAGCGCGCTGATCTCCTGATACAAGTGCGACCCTGGAGGCCAGCGTGAGGAGTCGACACCAGGGCATCGTGGAGCACATCGGACGCACCCCGCTGGTGCCGTTGGAGCGCATCGCGCGGGGTCTGTCCGTCCCCGTGCTCGTGAAGTGCGAGCACATGAACCCGGGCGGCTCCATCAAGGACCGCATCGCGCTCGCCATCGTCGAGGACGCCGAGGCCCGGGGGGTGCTCCGGGCCGGGATGACGATGATCGAGGCCACGGCGGGCAACACCGGCGTCGGGCTCGCGATTGTCGCCGCCGCGCGGGGCTACGGGCTCGTCTGCGTGATGCCGGAGAAGATGTCGATCGACAAGCGCGTGTCGCTCGCCGCGCTCGGCGCCCGGGTGATCGTGACGCCCAACGCGCCGCCGTCGAGCCCCGACAACTTCCGCAGCGTCGCGCGGCGGATGGCGGAGGAGAACGGCTGGTTTCTCACCGACCAGTTCAACAACCCCGCGAACGTGCGCGCCCACGAGGAGACGACGGGCGCGGAGATCCTCGAGCAGACCGGCGGGCGTGTCGGGGCCTTCGTCGCGGGCGCGGGCACCGGGGGCACCCTCACGGGCGTGGGGCGGCGCCTGAAGGCGGCGCTGCCGGGGGTTCGTGTGGTGCTCGCAGACCCGCTGGGCTCCGGGCTCGCGGACTGGGTCGAGACGGGTCGCCTGGGCGCGGACGGCTCCTACGCGGTGGAGGGCATCGGCGCGAGCGAGGTGCCCAGCAACCTGCACCGCGATGTGATCGACGCCGCGGAGCGGGTGAGCGACGAGGAGAGCTTCGCGATGGTGAGGCGCCTCGTGCGCGAGGAGGGACTCCTCGTCGGGGGCTCGGCCGGCACCAACGTGGTCGCGGCGCTGCGCATCGCAGCCCGCGGCGGCCTCGATGGACCCGTGGTCACGGTGCTGCCCGACTCGTGGGATCGCTACCGCGCGAAGCCCTGGATGCAGGGGTGGGGGTCGTGACCGGGCGCGGCGGTCACCGGGCTCACGTTTTGTGGGGGTCGTCCGGCTCGTCGGCGAGCGACTGCACCGCCGACGTGGGGTAGCGCCCGCTGGCGGGGTGAGCCCGGCGGCTGGATGATCCTCGCCATGCCGCGACCGGACACCTCTCCGCGGAGCCAACCTCGCGCCGCCGCCGCCCCACAGCCCTGGAGCCAGCGGGCGGTCTTCGCCGCGGCCGTCGTCGCGGTGGGCGCGCTCGGGGCGGCCTTCGCCATCGCGTTCCGGCTGGGCCTGCACCTCGGCTTCACCGCCCTCCTCGGCGGCGACGACGTCCTCGCGGCCTTCGCGCGGCTGCCCTGGACGACGCGGGTGGCCCTGCCCACCCTCGGGGGCCTGGCCGCGGGGATCGTCACCGCCCTGGCCGCGCGGCGCCCCGGGTACGGCGTCGGCGAGGTGCTGGAGGCCGTCACCGTCGGCCGGGGGCAGCTCCCCCTCCCGGCCTGCCTCTGGAAGAGCGCGGCGTCCTTCCTCGCCATCGTCACGGGCGGATCGCTCGGGCGCGAGGGCTCCATCGTGCAGTTCGGCGCCGGCGTCGGGGCCGCCGTGGGCCGGCGCCTCGGGCTCACCGCCCACCACGCCCGCGCGCTCGTGGCCGTCGGCACCGGCGCGGGCTTCGCGGCGGCCTACAACACCCCCATCGCGGCGGTGCTCTTCGTCGTCGAGGTGGTGCTCGGCGTCGCGACCCTGGGCGTGGTGCTGCCCGTGGTGGTCGGCGCGGTGGTGGCGACGGGGCTCACCCGCGTCGCGCTGGGCGGCGGGCCCATCTACGGCGCCCGAGACTTCGCGCTCACCTCCCCGCGCGAGCTCGCGGCGCACCTCGCGCTCGGCGTCGCGGCGGGGGTGCTCGGCCCGGCCTTCCTCGGGGCGCTCGGCCAGGGCGAGCGGCTCTTCCAGCGACTCGCCGCCGCCCGCCCCGCGCGGGGCGCGCTCGGCGGCCTCGGCGTGGGCCTGATGGCGTGCGCCCTCCCCGAGGTGACGGGCAACGGCTTCGAGGCGATCCACCGCATCCTCGACGCGCGCTTCGCGGCGGGGATGCTCGCGCTCCTGCTGCTGGGGAAGGGCCTCGCGACGGTCTCGTCGGTGGGCTCCGGCAGCCCGGGCGGGGTGTTCACGCCGACGCTCTTCCTCGGCGCCGCGCTCGGGGGCCTGGTGGGCCGCGCCGCGCTCGCGCTCCCGATGGTGTTCGGCGCGTCGGTGGTGCCCGAAGGCTACGCGCTGGTCGGGATGGCCGCGCTCACGGCGGCGACCACGCACGCCCCCATCATGGCCTGCGTGCTGGTGTTCGAGCTCTCGGGCGACTACGCCATCGTGCTGCCGCTGCTGCTCGCGACGGCGGTGGCCACCTGGGTCGCGCGCCTGCTGCGGCCCGGGTCGGTCTACACCGACGAGCTCCGGCGGCGCGGCGTCGCGTGGGAGGGCAGCGTCGCCGAGCGCCTGGCGCGGGCCGTGCGCGCCCGGGACATCATGGACCTCGACCCCCCGACGGTGCCCGCCGATGCCCCGATCGGGAGCGCGCTCGCGCACCTGGGGTCCGGGCACGGGCGGCGGGTGTACGTGCTCGACGGCGCGACGATCCGGGCGATCGACCTGAACGCCGCGCGGGACCTGTGGGTCGGGGCCGCCGCGGGCGTGGCCCCGGACGCGGCCCAGACCGCGGGGTCCGTCGCGACCGCGGTCCCCGTCGCCGAGGTCGAGGACACCCTCTTCGACCTCAACGAGAAGCTCTGGGGCGTGGACTTCGGCGAGATCCCCGTGCGCGACCCGGCGGACCCGGCGCGCGTGGCGGGCGTGGTGACCCGGCGCGCGCTCCTCGGGGCCTTCGACCGCGAGCTGCTCCAGCGTGACCTGCTGCTGACGCGGGTGGTGTGGTCCGAGGGAGGGCGCGATCGGGCGGACTACCTCGAGCTCCCGGAGGGCCAGCGGGTGGAGTCCATCGCCCCCCCGGGGCGCCTGCTGGGCACGCGGGTCCAGGTCGGGAGCCTCCGCGCGAGCGACCGGGTGACGGTCGTGGCGGTGCGGCAGGCGGCCGGTGGTGACCCCGTCTGGCGCGACCCGGAGGACGCGACGGCGCTGCGCCGCGGCGACCGCCTGCTGGTGATCGGTGACATGGCGCGGATCAACGCGCTGCGAGGAGAGGCATGAGCACAGAGAGCAGTCCGACGCCCGGGGCCCCGACGAGCGAGCCCACGCCGACACCCGCCACGAAGCCCCGCCCGCTCTGGCGGTCCCTGAAGGAGGACGCGTCGTTCCGCGCGACCTTCCTGGCGGTCTTCGTAATCCCCGCGGCGCTCATGGGCGCGACCATCGCGTGGGTCGTGCGCGCCATGGCGCTCCAGTAGCCCGTCAGCCGCCCGGGTTGGTGGTGAGCGCGGAGTGCTCGCCGGTGCGCGAGGACCGCGGCTCGCTCGCCTCCTCGAAGCGCAGCAGCACGCCCACCACGTCACTCGTCGAGATGACCCCGACCAGCCGGCGGCTCTGCGGGTCGTCGACCACCATCATCAGCCGCACCTCGAGGCGGTTCATGGCCACCAGGGCGGAGCGCAGGCTGTTGCCGGGCACCAGCGAACCACGGAGCCGCGCGTGGTCGCTCACGAGCTCGGCGCCGCGCCCCTCGGCCTGCAGCCGCCGCAGGCGCGCCTCGGTCACCACCCCGACGAGGACCCGGTCGTCGCCCACGACGGGGATGGTCTCGAAGGGCAGCGGCGCCAGCGTCGCGACGGCGGCGTCGATCGTGTCCGTGGCGGCGAGGGCCACCGGGTCGGCCCGCATCGTGTCGCCCACGCGGTGCGCCGTGAGCGCGGGCGAGGCGAGGTGCGCCTGCGGCATGTGCCGGCCGTCCTGCTCGAGGAGCGCGTCGTAGATGGGCGTCGCGCTGCGCGCTCGCGCCGTGACGTAGGCCACCGCGTTGGCGACCATCAACGGCAGCACCAGCTTGTAGCTCCCGGTCATCTCGAACACGATGAGGATCGAGGTCATCGGGGCGCGCACCACGGCGGCGAAGAAGGCCCCCATCCCCACGAGCGCGAAGGCCCCGAGCTGCACGTCGGCGTGCCCCAGGAGGTGCCGATCGACCTCGCCCATGAGGCCACCGAGCATCGCGCCCACGAAGAGCGTCGGGGCGAAGATGCCGCCGGCGCCGCCGCTGGAGTACGACGCGATCGTCGCGGCGAACTTCGCCACGCAGAGCACCGCCATCACCTTCAGGGGCAGGGAGCCCCGGAGGCCCTGGGCCAGCACCTCGTAGCCTCCGCCCGCGACGCCGAGCGTGCCCACCAGCTCGAGCGCCGCGAGCGCGATGAGCCCCGTCAGCGCCCCGCCGAGCGCCGGCCGCGCCCACGGGGGGATGCGCTTCAGGTCGCGGAACCCCTGGCGCACGCGCAGCAGGCTGGAGGAGAACGCGTGCCCCAGGAGCCCGGCCGCCAGGCCGAGGAGCGCGAACACCAGGAGCGAGCTGGCGTGGGTGAGCCCGTACGCCGCGGGCACGGCGAGCACCGGGCGCTCGCCCAGGATGGAGTGCTCGACCGCCGCGGAGAGGGCCGCGGCCACGACCACGCCGGAGAGCACGGTGGTGTCGAGGCCCCCGACGAGCTCCTCGATGACGAAGGTGACCGCGGCGATGGGGGCGTTGAAGGCCGCCGCAATGCCCGCCGCCGCGCCCACCGGGATGAGCCGCCGCTGGTTGCTGGGCGAGAGCGCGAACACGCGGCCCAGCGCGCTCGCGACCGTCGCGCAGATCTGCACCGTGGGCCCCTCGCGGCCGAGCGAGGAGCCGGTGCCGATCTGGAGCGCGGCGAGGATGAACTTCGCGGCGCCGTCGCGGGAGCGAAGCCGGCCCCGGCGCGCGCCGTACACCCACTTCACCTGCGGGATGCCGCTGCCGCGAGCCTCCGGGGCGAGGCGGTCGAGCGCGACGCCCGCGACGAGCGCGCCGAGCATCGGCACCACGACCAGCCCCACCGACCGGGTGGTGCCGGAGGCCGCCGCGACGCGCGCGAAGAAGGTCGTCTCGACCAGGCGGATGAAGAGGTGGAACCCCACCGCCGCGAGGCCGCACGCCACGCCGACGGCGATGGTGAGGCCCAGCAGGCGGTTCTGCTCGGAGAGCGTGGCCCGCTCGATCACCCGCAGCAGCAGGCGGTTGAGCGGGGCGCCCGCGCGCCGGACGGCGCTCAGCAGGGGGCCGTCGTCGGGGCTCGGGAGGGGCGGTTCCATGCTCGTGGGGGGGGCCTATCACCCTATGCCTGGAGATCCAACCGCCGCACCGGCGCCGGCGGTGATTGGATGACCAACCTTCTCGTGCTAGGCGGTCGCCCATGGCACGAACGGCGCGCTTCCTCGCGGTCCTGCTGGTGGGCCTGGGCCTGCTCACGTGGGTCGCGCACCTGGCGCTCACGCGCACCACCCGGCGGTGGTTCGAGCGCGACGTCGAGCTGCGCGAGCGCCTCGCGGTCGCGAGCGCGCGGAGCAGCCTCGTGCGGCAGTGGGCCAACCCCGCGGCGCTGCCCGAGGTGCTGGCCGACATCACCCGCGACGAGCGCGTGATGGGCGCCGCGGCGTGCGACCGCGACGGGCGCACCCGCGCCGCGAGCGAGGGCTTCCCCGAGGCCTTCGCGTGCCGCGGCGTGCTCGCCGGCCTGGGCGCCCGGGGCCTGTCACCCGACGCGCGGGACGGCTGGTCGCTCGACGTCGACCTGCCCGGCGGGCCGGTGCGCGCCTACGGCGTCGCGCTGCCCGAGCTCCCGGGGGGCGGCTTCGTGGTGATCGTCCACGACATGAGCTTCGTCGGCCGGCGCGAGGCCACCACGCGCAACCAGCTGCTGCTCGCCTTCTTCGTGCTCGCGCTCGCCGCCGCCGCGGTGACCGTCGTCGCCGCGCGCCTCGCCTGGCGGGGCTGGCAGGACGACCTCCGGCGGGCGCTCCGGGGCGACGGGGGGCGGGAGTTCCAGCCCCTGATGCGCGACGTGCGCGAGCTGGTCGCGCGGCTCTCGCAGGAGCGCGACGCCGACGCCCGCGGCGGGGTGTGGAGCCCGGAGCGCCTGCGGGGCGCGCTCACGCACCACCTGCAGGGCGAGCGCGTGGTGATCGTGGCCAACCGCGAGCCGTACATCCACGAGCGGAAGGAGGACGGCACCGTGCGCGTGGTGCACCCGGCGAGCGGGCTCGTGACCGCGCTCGAGCCGGTGATGCGCGCGTGCTCGGGGATCTGGGTCGCGCACGGCTCGGGCTCCGCCGACCGCGAGACCGTCGACGCCCACGACCGGGTGAAGGTGCCGCCCGGCGAGGAGTCCTACGTGGTCCGCCGGGTGTGGCTCACCGAGGAGGAGGAGGCCGGGTACTACTACGGCTTCTCCAACGAGGGCCTCTGGCCGCTCTGCCACGTCGCGCACACCCGCCCCGAGTTTCGCGACGTGGACTGGGAGCAGTACCGCAAGGTCAACCAGCGCTTCGCCGACGCGGTGTGCGACGAGGTCGACTCCGACGACCCCATCGTGCTCGTGCAGGACTACCACTTCGCCCTGGCGCCCGCGATGATCCGCGCCCGGCTGCCCCGCGCCACCATCATCACGTTCTGGCACATCCCCTGGCCCAACCCCGAGCGCGTGGGCATCTGCCCGTGGCGCCAGGAGCTCATCGAGGGCCTGCTCGGGTCGAGCGTCGTGGGCTTCCACACCCAGCAGCACTGCAACAACTTCCTCGACGCCGTCGACGCCTTCGTCGAGTCGCGCATCGACCGCGAGCACAACGCCGTCGTGCAGCGCGCGCGGCGCACCCTGGTGCGCCCGTACCCCATCTCCATCGAGTGGCCGGTGCGCTGGCTCGACGGCCTCCCCTCGCCCGCGGAGTGCGCCGCGGGGGTGCGCCGCGAGCTCGGCCTCGCCCCGGACGCCCTGCTCGGCGTGGGCATCGACCGGCTCGACTACACCAAAGGGATCGAGGAGCGCCTCGCCGCCGTGGACACCCTGCTCGAGCGCCACCCCGAGCTGCGCGGGCGCTTCACCTTCATCCAGCTCGCGGCGCCGAGCCGCACCCGCATCGCGCGCTACCAGGAGCTCAACGACCGCGTCGAGGCGCTCGCGGACAAGATCAACGCGCGCTGGTCGGAGGGCTCGTACCGGCCCGTCGTGCTGCTGCGGGCACACCACGAGCCGCCGTCGGTGTTCCGGTACTTCCGCGCGGCGGAGCTCTGCTACGTGAGCAGCCTGCACGACGGGATGAACCTCGTGGCCAAGGAGTTCGTCGCGGCCCGCACCGACGAGCGGGGCGTGCTGGTGCTCAGCCAGTTCACCGGCGCGGCGCGGGAGCTCACCGAGGCGCTGGTGGTCAACCCCTACGACCTCGGCGAGGCCAGCGAGGCCATGGCCACGGCCCTGGCGATGCCCGTCGAGCAGCAGCAGGAGCGCATGCGGGCGATGCGCTCGCTCGTGGCCCACTTCAACGTGTACCGCTGGGCGGGCCGGATGCTGATCGACGCGGCGCAGCTTCGCAGCCGCGAGCGCCTCTCGGTGCGCCTGTCCCGGCGGGAGCCCGGGAGCAGGGAGTCGGTGCTTTGAAGAAGATGCGGGCCGCGCCGACGGCCGACGGCCGGCGGCGGGGCGTCGCGACCCGAGCCGCGGCGGCGATGGAACCGCCGGGGGCGATCGGGCATCTTCAGGGGCTCCCGGACGTGGCAGGCACCGACGACACCAACGAGTTTCCGCTGGGCCCGGTGCTCGGCCTGCTGCGCGAGTGGTGGGCGCTCAACCACGCCTTCGAGCGCACCTCGCGGCGCATGGCCGCGCGGCTCGGCGTGACGGCGCCGCAGCGCATGGTGCTGCGGGTGATCGGGCGCTACCCGGGCATGGGCCCGGGAACCTTGGCCCGAGTGCTCCACCTCGACGCCGGGACCATCTCCGCGACGGTGCGTCGCCTCGAAGAGGCCGGGGTGGTCCGGCGTCGCCAGACGAGCCGCGACCGGCGCCGCGTGGCGCTCGGGCTCACCGCGAAGGGCCGCGCCCTCGACGGCGACGACGAGCAGACCATCGAGGGGGCGCTCGCGCGGGTGCTGGCCCGGGTGCCGCCGGGCGACGTCGCGGCGGTGCGGGGGTTCCTCGCCGCCTTCGCGGAAGAGCTCGCGGGGGTCGCGCCGGACCCGTGAGGCCCCCCACCAGCGGGGGTCAGTGGGCGTCGGAGTCGTCCTCCAGCGCCACGAGGCGGGCGTCGACGTCCCGGAGGATCTCCTCGACCGCCTCGGCCCCGATGGCCCCCTCCCGGTGCGCGAGCATCGCGGCGTCCTTCTCGACGAGCAGCAGCTGCCGGGCGAGCGCGTGGCGCTCCTCGCGCCGGAGCGCCTCGTGGGCGAGGTGCATCTCCCGGAGGTGCTCGTCGCTGGTCGCGAGCCGCTGCTGGTACTCGCCGCGGAGGTCTGCCAGCAGCTGCTCGGAGAGCCCACCCCCGCGGGCCGCCTGCTCGAGCGCGGCGAGCGCGGCGGTGGTCGCCCGCTGCTCCCCGCGCACCACCTCGTAGCGCACCCGGTCGGTGCCCGCCGCCACGAGGCCGAGGCGCCGTAGCAGCGGGGCCATCGTCAGGCCCTGGCCCAGGATGGAGAGCACCACCACCCCGAAGGTCATGGTGACGATCAGCTCGCGGTGCGCGAGCTCCCTGGGCAGCGCGAGGGCGAGCACCATCGAGAGCCCGCCGCGCAGGCCGCCCCAGGTGAGCACCGCCACCCACGACGCGGGGAATCGCTCGCGGGTGCCGCGCAGCGCGAGGCCCACGAGGGACACCACCACGGCGCGGGCCGCGGTGACCGCGACGAAGGCCACCAGCACCGGCTTCCACGCGTGCAGCAGCGCGCCGAGGCGGACCTCGAAGCCGATGAGCAGGAAGACCACCGAGTTGAGGGCGAAGGCGACGTACTCCCAGAACGACTCGACCGCGAGGCGGGTGGACGGCGACATGCCCGTGCGCGCGCCGTAGTTGCCGCAGAGCATCCCGGCCGCCACGGTGGCGATGACCCCGGAGAGGTGCAGGCGCTCGGCGACCGCGAAGGACCCGTACGCGGCGATGGTGGTGAGCGTGATCTCGATCATCGCGTCCTCGATGCGCTGGGTGGCCTTCGAGGTCGCGTAGCCGATGGCGGCGCCCACGAGCAGCCCGCCGCCGACGGTGCGCACGAAGGTCAGCCCGACCTCCGCGGCGGAGAGCGAGCGGCCGCCCGCGAACGCGAGCACGAGGGAGAACACCACCACGGCGGTGCCGTCGTTGAGCAGGCTCTCGCCCTCCACGAGCACCATCAGCCGGCGCGGCGCCCCGAGCGACTTGAAGAGCCCGACGACCGCGATGGGGTCCGTCGCCGCGAGCAGGGCCGCGAAGACGAGCCCGTGCGCGAAGGTGAAGCCCTCGACGAAGTGGAGGGAGTTGGCCACCGGCACCAGGATCAGCGCCGTGAGGGAGATGGCGACGATGAGGCCCGGGACGGCCAGCGCGTGGATGGCGAGCTTGTTGGCCCAGAACTTCTTGAAATCGAGGTGAAACGCCGCCTCGAAGACCAGGCCCGGGAGGAAGACCGCGTAGAGCAGCTCCTGCGTCAGGTGGGGCGGCGAGAGCACGCGGGTCGCGCCCAGCGTGAGCCCGGTGACCACCAGCGCGACGGTGTAGGGCATGCGCAGCGCGCGAGCGACCAGCGCGACCGCGGTCGCGACCAGGAACAGGGCGACGAAGATGAGTTCATGAGCCATGGCGGGTCTCGTCGAACCATACGCGAGGTCGCGAGGCGCACGGCGAGGCTGTCACGCGTCCTCCCGGGTGAGTTCCTCCAGCGAGCGCCCCTCGCTGGCGACGCCCAGGCGGCGGGCGACCACCGCGGCGATGAGCATGAGGGTCGACGCCAGCGCGTAGCCGGCGAAGAGGCGCCCGGGGTCGCCCCCCTCCACGATCCGGGCGAAGAGGGACGGCGCGAAGGCCCCGCCGCCCGTTCCGATGGCGTAGAAGAGCGCGATCGCCACGCCGCGGATCTCGACGGGGAAGAGCTCGCTCACGGTGAGGTAGGCCGAGCTCGCCGCGGCGGAGGCGAAGAAGAACACCACCGACCAGGCGACGGTCTGCGTCACCGCGTCGAGCGCGCCGGCGAAGAAGAGGGCGCCGGTCACCACCAGCAGGACCCCGGAGATCGCGTAGGTGGCCGGGATCATGACGCGCCGGCCCCAGCGGTCGAAGAGGGGGCCCAGGAGGAGCGGCCCGAGGAAGTTCCCCGCGGCGAAGGGCAGCACGTAGAGCCCGACCCGGTCGGCGCGGACGTGGTGGAAACGCTGCAGGATGAGCCCGTAGCTGAAGAAGATGGCGTTGTAGAAGAAGGCCTGCGCGATCATCATCACGACCCCGAGCGCGGCCCGGCGGGGATGGCGCCGGAGCAGCACCCGCAGCACGTGACCGGCGCCCACGGTGCCGGTGACGGTGAGCGCCACCTCCATCTGCCGGGTGACCCTCACGATGGTGGCGCCGCCCTCGCGCACCCTCGCCTCGATGACCTCCATGGTCGCGTGCGCCTCGCGGACGTAGCCGTGCATCAGGAGCCAGCGGGGGCTCTCGGGGACGTCGCGTCGCACCAGCAGGATCACGAGGCCCATCACGGCGCCGAGCCCGAACACGAGGCGCCAGCCCAGCTCCACGGGCACCCGCGCGGGGTCGAGCAGCACCAGCGTGAGCACCGCCCCGAGCGCCACGCCGATCCAGTAGCTCCCGTTGATGCCGAGGTCGATCTGGCCGCGGATGCGCGCGGGGATGAGCTCGTCGATGGCGGAGTTGATGGCCGAGTACTCGCCGCCGATGCCCGCGCCCGCCAGGAGCCGGAAGAGCAGGAACACGCCGAAGCTGGAGGCCGCGCCGCTCGCGGCCGTCGCGCCCAGGTAGATCCCGAGGGTCACGAGGAAGAGCCGCTTGCGGCCGAAGCGGTCGGTCAGGTGACCGAAGATCAGCGCGCCCAGCACCTGACCCACCAGGTAGACCGTGTTCGCCAGGCCGACCTCCGCCGCGCGCAGCCCGAGGGTGCGCGCGTCCTGGAGGGTCGGCGCGAGGTTCGCGATCAGGCTCGCCTCGAGCCCGTCGAGGATCCAGGTGATGCCCAGCGCGACCACCACCCGGCGGTGCCAGCGCGACCAGGTGAGCGCGTCGAGGCGGGCGGGGATGTCCGTGCGGATCACCTCGCCGGGGAGCGCGTCGGGCTTCATCGCGCGCCCCCTCCGGCGCGGCCGGGGCGGCGGGCGAGGCTCTCCGGGTGGGCTCCTCCCGCGATCATCGGGTGGTGAGCAGCCCGTACGCGATGGCGACCCCTTCGATGAGCGCGAAGGACAGCAGCCCCACCGGCAGGAACTGCAAGAACCCGAAGTGCACCGGGCGGCCGTCGGCGTCGCGCAGGTCGGCGCGCTCGACCAGCGCCTGCGCGAGCGGGCCCGAGGTCGCCGCCGTCAGGAAGAGCGAGCTCCCGGCGCAGACCGAGAGCGCGAGCCCGACGTACACCGAGGGCCCCGGGAGCTCGCGGGTGAGCGCCTCGCCCACGTTGAGCAGCGCCGCCATGCCGGGGCCCGCGGAGAAGAGCCCCGTGAGCACGCCCGCCAGCGCGAGGAAGACCACCATGCGACCGCGCGGCGGCAGCGGCAGCCCGAGGATCCAGTCGCCCAGCGCCTCGAAGACCCCCGCGCGGCGGACCGCGGCCACCATCACGAAGAGCCCGAGGAGGAAGAGCACGGCCTCGACGTCGACCCGGGTGCGCGCGAGGCGCTCGCCCTGCCGCCCGCGGACGAGCAGCACCACGCACACGCCCAGCCAGCAGACCAGCGCCGGGCCCACGTGGAGGCGCTCGGGCAGGAAGGTCCACGCCAGGAGCATCGCGCCGAGGCCCAGGACCGAGGGGAGCACCGGGCCGGGCGCCGGGCGCACGCGGCGGTGCAGCGCCGTGGTGACCGCGAGCGACAGGCGGCGGGCGAGCGGGTCGTCGTCGACGCCGCGCTCGGGGCGCACGAGGAGCCCGACGCACCCGAGGAGCAGCGCCAGCGCCACGACCGTCGCCGGCAGCGCGCGGAGCAGGTAGTCCGTGAAGCGCATGCTCCCGCGCGAGAGCAGCAGGATCGCCGGGAAGTCGCCGATGGGCGTGGCGGCGCCGCCGAGGTTGCACGCCACGAGCAGCGTGCCGATGGTCCAGTGGACGGTGCGCGGCCGGGCGTCGCCGGTGCGCAGCAGCACGAGGAGCACGGGCAGCACCAGCACCAGGGCGGTGATGTTGTTGACGAGGCCGGAGACGACGAACATCCCCGCGGCGAAGGCCAGCCGGAGGCGCTGCGGCCGACCGCCGCTGGCCACCGCGGCGCGCACCGCGAGCGGCCCGAAGAGCCGCCCCGCGGCGAGCAGCTCGGCGAGCAGCCCGAGGCCCACGAGGATGATCAGCACGCCCCATGGGACGTCCGCGAGGAGGGCCTCGGTGGTGGCGACGCCCGTGACGCTGGTCGCGAGGCAGCACGCGGCCGCGCCGGTCATCACGATGAGCAGCCGCAGGTGCGGCACCAGGGCCTGCGCGAGCAGCGTGATGAAGAGTATCGCCGGGGGGATGAGCTGCCGCAGGGCCATTGCGGGTCACACCAGGGCCGAGAAGGTGCCGACCTCCGCGTTGGCGAGCCAGCGGGGGTAGACCTCGGGACCCACGGGCAGGAGGTCCCAGCCCAGCAGCGTACGAAACTGCGGGCGCACGTCGGGCCCCATCACCCGCAGCCACTCGGACGACACGTGCGCGAGCGAGCCCGCGGTGCCGTAGACGAAGGTCAGGAGCGCCGCCCGCGAGCCGGCCCACTTCTGGAGGTCGTCGAAGGGCACCGCCGTGAGCCGGTCGTCGAAGTTGGCCAGCACGCGGTCCCAGTCCACCGGGCCGAGCGAGCGCTGCATGAGGAGCCCGACGGGGAGCGCCGACAGGGTCGGCACGAGGAGGTCGAGGGCGTCTGCCTCGAAGCCCACCACGAGCACCCGCGACGCCCCGTGGAGGGCCGCCGTCGCCCGCGTCGCATCGACCCCGGGGAGCGCGCCGTCGTCGAGGTATCGGGCGGCGACCGCGTCGAGCACCGAGTACTCCCTGCCGTGCTGCTCGCGCAGCGCCCGCACCCCGTCGGCGCCGTAGGCCGCGGCGGTCTCGCGGACGAAGACCCGCGCGGCGGAGAAGAACCCGAGCTCACCTGCGGCCAGCAGGAAGGTGCGGCCGAGGGAGGCGGGCAGCTGGGTCACGGCCCGTCTCCGAGCCGCCGCAGGAGCTCGTCCAGCATCGCGACCATCAGCACGTTGGCCAGCGCGTGGTGGGCCGGGCCGTCGGCGAGGCTCTCCACGGCGAGCGAGCGGGCGACGGGGTCGGGGAAGCACCGCGCGAGCGCGCCGGACGGCATCGCGATCGGGTACTCGCGCTCAGCGGGGTCGAGCGACTCGCGCACGTGCGGCGGGACTCGCAGCGGCACCGGGACCGTCGGGCCCGACGCGGGCCGCGGGCCGGCGGGCGGAGCGAGGTCCGTCGCGCGCTGTAGCAGCGAGAGCAGCGCGAAGGTCGAGGCCCGGTGGTGCGGCGGCCCCTCGTCGCCGAGGCAGCGGGCCACGAACGCGCGGTCCTGCGGGTCGGGCACCCACGGCGCGAGCATCGCCTCGATGGCCGCCCGGTCGGGCGGCGGGGCGCTGTGTCGCGGCTTCGAGGGGCGTGAGTGGCGCGAGTGCATCGACGCCCCGGAGAAAAGCACCCTCCGTCGCGCGGGCGCAACAGCGGACTCGCCCCGCCGCGGCCGTCGGCGGCGCTTCGTGAGACCCGCGCGGCGGTCGGTCTCCCACGCCGTGATTCAGAGGCTGCAGCGCCGGCCTTCGCGCTCCTCGATCAGCTGCACCAGGGTCGACTCCGGGTGCACGCCGACGAGGCGCGCCACCTCCCCTCCGTGGGCGTCGCGGCCCACGAGGGTCGGCACCCCGAGCACGCCCGCGGCGCGCGCCTGCGCCATCCCCTCGGGCTCATCGACGAGCACGCGGCGCACCGTCACGGCGCACCGGCGCTCCGCGGCCTGCACCACGGGCGCCATCCGCTCGCAGGCGGGGCAGTCCCTTCGAACGAACTCCACCAGGCCCGCTCCGGTCGGCGCTGCGACGCCCTCGGCGGCCGCGACGCCGGGCAGGCCGCACCCGACCGCGGCCTCGGCGCAGGGCGCGGCGGCCGCCTCGGAGGGGGAGACCACCGAGGGCGCGACGCCCTGCTGCGTGATGAGCCAGATGCCCGAGAGCACCAGCGCGAGCCCCGACACCCGCTCGACCCAGATCGCGTGGCGCGCGACGCGGCGCAGCGCGCGCAGGGCCGTCGGCGCGAAGGCGCCCGCCACGATCAGCGGGAGCGCGAGCCCCGCGGCGTAGACGGCGAGGGTGAGCGCGCCGCGCAGCGGGGAGGCGTTGGCCTGCGCCGTCCAGGTGAGCACGGCGCCGAGCACGGGGCCGACGCAGGGCGTCCAGCCGAGCCCGAAGGCCGCGCCGAAGAGGAGCGCGCCGAGCAGGCCACCCTCCGCGCGGACGCGGTCGAGGCCCGGGCGCACGTCGCGCTCGAGCCACGGGATGGACAGCACCCGCAGCTGCTTCAGCCCGAAGAGTATCACCAGCGCCCCGCCCGCGATGGCCAGCGACGCGCGGTGCGCCGCGAGCAGGCGCCCCGCCCCGGAGGCCGCGAGGCCCAGCAGGACGAAGGGCACTGCGAGGCCGAGCGCGAAGGCCGACGCGCGGAGCACGAGGCGACCGCGCGGCGGATCCTGGGACAGCGCCGACACCGAGGCCCCGGAGAGGGTCGCGAGGTAGATCGGCACCATCGGGAGCACGCAGGGCGAGGCGAAGCTGAGCACGCCTGCGCTGAAGACAGCCGGGAGCGATGGTTCCATGAATGGTTGAGAACCAGCCGGTGGGGGAAAGGGTTCCCGGCAACCCCAACCACGGGGTGCGCTGAACCCTTCGCCCTCCCCCGCGGCTCCCACCGCGCAACCTCACACGGAGCGTTCATCCATGACGTTGCAATCGATCTTCACGGTGCTGCTCGGCGCGGGCGCGGGCTACGCGTACCACCGCCTCGTGGGCTGCTCGTCGGGCGCGTGCCCCATCACGGCCAACCCCTACATCTCGACCCTCTACGGGGCCGTCATCGGCGGGCTCCTCGCGCGCTGAGGCTCAGGAGGCGGGCTCGAGGCGCACGGCGTCGGCGATGGTCCAGCCGTCGGAGCTCGACGCCGCGCTGAGCACCACCTTCGCCCCGGGGTTGAGCGAGTAGACCCCGAGCTCCACCCAGCCCTGCGTCCCGGGCTGACGCTGGTTGACCACCACCGGGCTCTGCCCCGAGGCGTCGGTCGCGTCGGAGTACGCACGGTACGACGCGCGGGTGTTGCGGTTCTCGTCCGGGGCGTAGCGGGCCCACAGCCGGAAGCGCCCGCTGCGGGTGACCGGGAGGGTCCAGGTCGCCGTGCCCGCGGTGGCGATCTCGGCTGCCATGTAGTCGGCGCCCACGCGCACCGGGCTGCGGGTGTAGCGCGCGAAGGACGTCGACGCGCGGAAGGCCGTGGTCCCGTTGTCGACCAGCACCGGGCCGATGGGGTTGCCGGTCGCGAGGTCCCTGCCGTTCGAGGGCATGTAGTCGCAGAAGCCGTCGGGCACGCGGGTGTTCGAGCGGCGGGTCGCGCGGTTGTCGGCGCACACGAGGCGGGGCATCTCGTCGGCGTTCCAGGTGGGGAACACCCGCGTCGGGCCCGTCGGAGCGCGCGCCCCGGTCCAGCGGGGATAGTCGACGTCGACGGCCTCTCCGGTGGAGAGCCGGTCGTAGTCGCGGATCACCTGCACCGTCGCCCGCCGCCCGACCCGGACGTTGGCGCCCCAGGTGTTGTGCATGTCGAAGCCGATGAGGTGCGCGAACTCCACCACGTGCTCGCCCTGCATCCGGTTGCAGCCGTGCGAGACGGGCCCGCGCTGCAGGTACCAGTCGTAGACGCGCTCACCGCCCGCGGTGCTGGTCGTGTACGAGATCGGCCCGTGGAACGCGATGCCCCCGTTGTACGCGACGAAGGGGAAGCCGCCCCAGGTGACGTAGGCCGGGCCCGTCGTCGGGTAGGCCATCCCGTTCGGGCGGAAGGGAATCCCCGAGACCGTGTTGAAGGTGCGCGCCGCGGAGTCGAGCGAGGCGCTCGCCCCGGTGGCGATCGGGTACACCACCGTCAGCACCCTCCGCGCGCCGGTCATCTCGACCGAGGCGTAGTAGGGCACCACCCCCGACCATGCCTCGGGGAGGTCGCCCGTCACCCGCACGGTGTGCCCGGACTGCGAGACCACCACCTTCGGGCTCACCAGCAACGGGAGCGACCCCCCGTAGACCCAGGGCGGAGAGCCCGTGCTGCGAATCTCCTCGGTCGAGAAGTCCAGACCCCCCGTGTCGAGACCGTCATTCTCGGCCTCCGTCGGGTCGGGAGACCCGCAGCCCACGAGCGCCACAACAGCAAGACAGGCCCAGGCCAACGCGCGCGTCGTCTTCACGGGACGGAGGGCTACCACAGGTCCAGGCCGACAACCACCCCCACCCACCTACATCGTCCCTACGCCTGTCTTTCAGGTGATTTCGAGCGAACCGACGAGCGCCTCACCACCGCACCCGCGCCGCGACCGACGGCGGGACGAGCAGCCAGTACCGCCCCTGTTGCTGCATCCGGCCCGCGCGGTCGTACGCGTCGGGGCCGGCGCCCCAGAAGAGGTCGCCCCGCACCGCGCCCCGGATCGCGCCGCCGGTGTCCTGCGCCACGACGAGCCTGCGGATGGGGCCGACGCCCTCCAGGGGCGCGAGGTCGAGGAACAGCGGCGCGCCCAAGGGGATGAAGCGGGTGTCGACGGCCATGCTGCGTCCGGCCGTGAGCACCACGCCCTCGGAGCCGGTCGCCCCTCGCGCGCTCTCGTGGAAGAACACGTACGAGGGGTTGCGGTTCATCACGGCCTGCGCCTCGGCGGGGTGCGCGGCCAGCCACGCGCGGATCGACTGGAGCGACACCGCGCTCCGTTCGAGCGCGCCGCGCTCGATCAACACCCGGCCGAGCGGCACGTACGCGTGCCCGTTGCTCGCGTCGTAGTTGACCCGCAGCACCGCGCCGTCGTCGAGCGTCACCCGCCCGGACCCCTGGATCTCGAGGAAGAACGCGTCGATCGGATCGTCGACCCAGACCAGCGCACGCGCCGTGCGGCGCAGCGCGCCCGCGGCGATCTGCGCGCGGGTCCAGTAGGGGCGCAGGCGACCCCGGACGCGGCGCCCGGTGCCGTGCTGCCGGGTCGGCGTGACGAGGTCCGAGGGGCGCGCGTAGAGCGGCACGCGGAAGCGACGGCTGCGCGTGCGCGAGCCGCGGAGCTCGGGCTCGAAGTAGCCCGTGAAGAGCCCGCGGTCGCTGCCCCCGGAGGCGACGGACACGGGCACGAAGCTGCGCTCGAAGTAGGCGCGCGCCGCGGCCGCGTCGGCCTCCGGCGGGGGGAGCGCACGACACGCGGTCTTCCAGTCCACCGCCGCGCCGGCGAGCCCACCGGGGCCGACGGGGCGGTCGTCCGGCACGCGCAGCAGCCGCTCGCAGGTGCGCCGCAGCGCCGGGAGGGCCTCGGCCAGGTTGTCGTCGCGCCACCCGGGGAGCGCGTCGAAGGCCGACGTCGACGGAGGCGTCGCGGGCGGAGGTCTCGCGGACGGAGGCGTCGTCGCGGTCGACGCGAGCTCCGGGGGCGCGGCCCAGGGCGAGCGCGCGGCGAAGCTCGGAGCGTGTCGAGGCGCGGACGCGCAGGCGACGAGCAGCAACGGGAGCAGCGACCGGCGCGACGACATGCGCCCCGAGCGTACCCGGGACGCGGTCGTGGGCAGCAGTTTCGCACTACCCACGGCGGCGGGAGCGCCAGCGGCGGAGCCCGAAGGCCAGCGCGGCGAAGCCGAAGAGCCCGACGCCCGCCCGCGGGTGGTCAGTCCGCTCGCCAAGACAACGGTGTCAGTGGAGGGCCGTGGAGGCCCTCGCGAGCCACGCGCGCCCCGGCGACGCGTCCACCCCGTGCGCCTCCAGGCCCGGAAACACCACGGCCTCCAGGGTCTGCACGAACACCTCCACGCGCAGCGCCCGCGGCAGCTCGCCGTGCCCCGCGAGGCGCGGGTCGACGGCCTCTCCGTCCGTGGGGGCGAAGAGTTCTTCTCGCACGGTGCCCGCGAGCATCGCCGGCAGCCCCTCGGCGAGGCCCGCCCCGCCGCCCCTCGCCCGCTCGGCCGAGAGGTGCGCCCACCCGAGGCGCGCGTGGGTGACCTCGTCCCGCAGGATCTCCCGCACCGCCGCGCGCACCGCGGGCTCCGTGGCCTGCACAAGACTCACCGTCATCAGCGCCGCGTTGATCGACTCGGTCACCGCGCAGAAGGCCACCACCTCGTACAGCAGCCGCTCGCGCGCCCCGACGCCCCGCGGGCCGATCTCCCCGACCGCGACCTCCTCCACCGCGCCGCCGGGGTGACCGTATCGCGCCGCGAGCTCCGCGCAGATCTCCACGTGCCGGCGCTCGTCGTCCGCGGCCCGCTGCGCCATGGCCACCACCACCGCCGCGGCGTCCTCGGCCTCCAGCTGCCGACCGAGGCGCCCGAAGCGCGCCGCCGCCTCCCGCTCCGAGCGCGCCCGGAAGGCCCACACCCCGGCGACGAGCGCCCGACCCCGCTCGTCGAGCTCTCGGGGAATGCTCACACCCACGACAGCCACGCGAACACACCGCCATCGTCGGCGACGTCCGCCGGGCCCGCGTCCGCCACCCCGACGTCCGCCGGGCCCGCGTCTTCCTCAGTCAGGTCGACGAACCACGACATCCACGAGCTCACGCCGTCGGCCCGGGCAGAGGCATCGACCGCGGGCGGAACATCGGCCTGCGCCGTCGCTGCGTCCGGGACGTCCGCCGTCGCCACCACCCCGGGCCCGCTCGTCGAGCCGGTGCTGCCGCTACCGCCGCAGCCCGCCGTCAGGACGCTCCCGCCGACCACCAGCACCTTGAACAGCTTGTCGATACGCATCGGAGCACCTCACGCGCCCGGCGGTGGGTTCGCGTCCATCGCGACGCCCCGCAGGCACCACCGAGCGTGCGTCTCCATCGCAATGAAGTGAATCGACATGTTCGATACAACATTGGATGCCGTGGCGATACGATCGACCCGTAGCGCGGCCCCCCGTCGTCAGCGCCTCTCCCTCTCGACGGTGCCGATGGGCCCGTCGCCGCGTGTTTCAACACGCGGCGACGCGTGCAGCGATGAAGGCCGCAACGGCCTGTACGATGTCCAGGACTGCGACCAGCCCGCTTGCGGGCTTCACTGCTGCACGCGTTGCCGCGTGTTTCAACACTGATCCTTCCCGGAATGTTTCTGGCCTTGCAGGCACCGCCGAAAAGATTCCGGGAAGGATCAGTGTTTCAACACGCGGCGACGGGCTCCGCGGCACCTTGACAGGGATGGTCGTCAGCGCGGCAGGCGCTGGTAGTAGATGCCCCCGTCGGGCTTGCGGTACGCCACGTGTACCGTGCTGGCGTCGGTGACGGCGCTGCAGAACAGGCCGCCCTCGACGTTGGCGTCGACCGAGCGCTCGGCGGAGGTCCCGTCCGGGCGCACGAGGATGAGACGGAGCTCGGTGGCGGTGACGGGCATGCCGACGCCCGCGTACACGAAGAGCGCGATGGTGCCGTCGGCGAAGGGCGCGGCGCACCAGTTGTCGGAGGCGTAGCGCACCGGGCCGACGGTGTTCATCGTCCAGGCTGCGGCGCCCTGGCGGAAGACCCGGTAGCGGGTGGTGTCGCCGAAGCGCCCGGAGGCGTCGGCCGTGACCGTGACGTACCCGCTCGCAAGGCGGAACACGTCGGCGCCCCACACCTCCGTGAGCGACGACCCGAGGTCGGGGAAGGACCCGATCGCGGTCGCCACCATCGCCGAGCCCGAGCGCGTGCTCAGGTGCGCGACGGTGTCGCTGCCGGAGCCGTCGTCCGCGACGGTGAAGAGCGTGAGCGGCGCGTCGCCATGGATCGCCGCCGCGATGCGCCCGATGGCGACCCCGAAGGACGAGCCCGACACGCGGGGCGCGAGCTCCTCGTCGACCACGGCGCCGCCCTCCAGCGCGAGGTGCCGGACGCGCGACGCGATGCCCGTGGCGGGGGTCAGCGGGACCACGACGTGTACGGCGCCCGCGGCGGTGACGTGGATGTCCGGGCGCACCGAGGTGTTGTGGTTGACCGAGTGGTCGGCGAGGAGACGGGTCGTCCATGCGCCCGCCGCGCGGGTCGCGGCGAAGAAGCGGAAGCCGTAGCCCACCCCCGAGCGCGAGAGGTACTGCGCGTAGCCGAGGTGACGAGCCCCCTCGGGGTCGATCGTGTAGCCCATGCGCGACACCGCCGTGGGGAGCGTATCGACGGTCTCGTGGGTCCAGCCCGTGCCCGCGCGGGTCGAGACCACCACGCGGACCATGGCGCCCTGCTGCGACCCGTACGCGATGCTGGGCTGGCCGTCGCGGTCGAGCGCGATGGCCGTGGTGCCACCCATCTCCACGGACACCCGCCCCGGCGGGAGCGGCGGCACGTCCGCCGGAGGCACGTCCACGCCCACGTCGACCGGCATGGGCGCATCGACGCGGGCCACGTCCACCACCGGACGGTCGATCACCGGCACATCGATCACCGGCACATCGACCACCGGCACATCGATCACAGGCACATCGATCACCGGCGCATCGACCACGGTGACGTCGGTGCGCCCGGCGTCCGCGGGCGGGACCGGATCGGCGCTGCACGCAGCGAGCAGGGGGATGGTGGCGAGCAGGCGGGACGATCGGGCGCTCATCGCGCGGCCATAGACCGGACGCGCGGTGGCGACAAGGCAGCGGTCAGCGCGGGGCGAGAGAGACGCCGCGGAAGACCGTGTTGGTCGCCGCGGTGCGCAGGGCGGTGGCGGTGATGGACGCGGGCGAGGTGCCGTCGTCGACGAAGCGCACGACGCGCGACGGGCTCTCGGAGGTTCCCACGAGCAGCGTGACGTTGGCCCCGGAGACGAAGCCGGTGACCGAGCGGCAGCCGCCGGTGAGGCCGGCGCTGAGGGTGGCGGTGAGGGTCCAGGTGCCGACGCCGAGGGTCCACTTGCGCACGCCGCCGCCGCTCGCCACGGCGCGGTCGTCGCACTGGTAGATCACGTCGATGCCCGCGGTGGCGTCGCGGTCGAAGGCGACGAAGCCGTAGGGCGACGGGGTCGGCGTGGCGGTCGTGGGGAAGCCCGGCAGCAGCGTGGTGGTCGTGCCGTCGACGCGGAACACCCCGTACTGCCCGCCCGCCCCGACGGCGCCGAAGACCGTGCCGTCGTACAGGGCCACGAAGCGGCCGTTGGAGGGCGTCGTGAACACCGGCGTCGAGGCGCTCGCGCCGAGGGGCGCGTAGACGATCGAGCCGGAGCCCGACGCGCTGCCCGCGGCCCAGAACGACGCGCCGTCGGCGGAGGCCGCGGCCCGGAGGTTGTTGCCCGAGAACGCGGCGCCGAGCGTGGTGCTGGTGTCGATGGCCCCGTCCGCGGCGATGCGCGCCACGACCCGCGGAACCGCCGACGAGGCGGTGCCCGTCACCGAGGCCACGCCCGGGAGTGCGCCGTACCCGCCGAGCACCACGAAGCGGCGGTCGAGGCTGCGGGTGAGCTGCCCGTCGCTGGTCGCGGTGCCCGAGATGGTGAGCGGTCGGTTGGCGCCCGACGCCGCCGTGGGCAGCGCGATGGAGGCCCCGGCCATGGTGCCGTCGCTGATGCGCAGGCGGTCGATGAACGCAGGCGTGGAGGCGTTGGTCAGCGCGGCGGTCCCCGCGCCTACGCGGAGCACCCACAGCTCCGTGGGCGCGGGCTCGGCGCCCGCGTCGAGCGCGGCGCCGTCGACGGGCGCGAGCACCACGTCCGGGGCCGGGGCGTCGGGGCTCCCCGCGTCGCCGACGCCGCCGTCCATCGTCCCCGCGTCGGTGCCCCCGGCGTCCGGGGCGCCGGCGTCGGTCACGTCGGGGCAGGCGCCGAGGGCGATGTCCGCCGCGGTCCAGGCGTTGACCTGCACCTGCGCGTTGAAGCGCCAGAGCGGCGCGGTCACGGTGAAGGTGCACCCGCTCCGGAGCACGAGCGAGGCGCGCACCGCCGCGGCCACCCGGACGCGCAGGTTGCTCATCGCGGCGCCGACCCCCGCGGTGGTGATCTGCGCCGACTCGAAGCCGGTGCCCGCGGACGCGAAGTTGCCCGCGACGGTGCCCTGCACCCGCACCAGCTCGTGCTCGTAGTCCCCGATCGCGGTCACGAGGTCGGCCTGGGCGGAGAGGTCCTGCCGCAGGCCGTCGAGCGCCGTCCCGGTGCCGGTGCGCTGATACCCGCTGAGGGCGGTGATCCATCGCGCGCCCGCGCGCAGCTCACCGCGGGTGGCGGTGAAGGCCACGCGGTCGCCCGCCTGGGGCGCGGGCGAGAGGCTCGCCGGATCGACCGCCACGAAGATCGCCGGCCCGGTCATCCCCGTCTGGACGAAGAAGCCCGCGGGGTCGTTGCTCGACACGCCGCCGTCGCTGCCCGGCGTCGCCGCCACGGTGCGGGTGACCACCAGGTCGGAGAGCGCCGCGGTCAGGGTGACCGGCGCCGTGCCGGTGATCGCCGCGCGCACCGCCGCGAGGCTCCCGCCGGTCGCCGGGACGTCGAGGTCCACGGGCACGTCGGCGGCACCCGCGTCGGGCGCGTCGGGCGCGTCGGGGCGGTCGGGCGCGGGCACGTCCGGACGGTCGGGCGCAGGCGCGTCGGGGCGGTCGACGCCGACGTCGATCACCGGCCCGGAGTCCTGGTCCCCGGGGCCGACGGGCGCGGGATCGGAGCTGCACCCGGTGGCCACCGCGGCCGCGAGCCACCAATTCATTCGTTGACGCATCACTCGTGTCTCCACTTCGACGTGAGGGTCTCAAGCCAGCGCGTCGCCGTCCAAGGGGATCGGGGCTCAGCGCTGGCGGTCGGCGAGCACCCGGCCGACGTGCTCGATGACGTCCGAGGTGGCGTAGGGCTTGATGAAGTACCCCGCCACGTTGGCGTACCGGTGGCCGTGGTCGAAGTCCTCCCGCGACCCCTTGGCGGTGAAGATGATCACCGGGATGTGCCGCAGCGCCGGGTCTTCGAGGAGGGCGTTGCAGATGTCCCAGCCGTCGATGCCCGGGAGCATCACGTCGAGCAGCACCAGGTCGGGGAGGTGCTGCCGGACGGCGGCGAGCCCGGCGCGACCGTCGTACGCGGCCAGGGCCCGGTAGCCCGCGCGGACGAGGTTGTACTGGAGCAGGTCATTGACCTCCTCCTGGTCTTCGACGACGAGGATCGTGGGCGGGGTCGCGGTCATTCCTGGCTCTCCGTCGTTGGGGGATTGCTGGAGCGGGTCGCGAGCGGCGACGGGCTCGCGCCCGGCAGCTCGATGAGAAACAACGTGCCCTTGCCGTGGGAGCTCGTGACCTTGATGCGCCCGCCGTGCGACTCGATGATCTGTCGCACGATCGCGAGCCCGAGTCCGGTGCCCCCGGCGAGCGGGGAGCGGGCCGTCTCCACGCGGTAGAAGCGGTCGAAGAGGTGCGGCAGGTGCTCCGGCGGGACCCCCTGCCCCGTGTCGGCCACGGTGACCTCCACGTGCCCGCGCGTCGAGAGGGCGGAGAGCGTCACCGCGCCCCCGCGGGGCGTGTAGCGCAGGGCGTTGTCCACGAGGTTCATGAACACCTGCACCAGGCGGTCGCGGTCGCCCCGCACCGAGAGCGCGCGGTCGGACACGCGCACGTCCAGCGCGACGCCGAGGTCGGCGGCCCGCGCGGCGTTGGTGAGCGCCACCTCGTCGAGCACCTCCGCGAGGCTCAGGGGCGTGAGCGCCGGGACGTAGTGGCCGCTCTCGATCTGCGCGAGGTCGAGCAGCTGCGTGACCATGCGGGCGAGCCGGTCGGTCTGCGTGAGGATGCGCGGGAGGTAGCGCTCGCGCAGGCTGGTGTCGCTGTCGCCGTACTTCAAGATCGTCTCGGCCATGCTGCGGATCGCCGTGAGGGGCGTGCGCAGCTCGTGCGAGACGTCCGAGACGTACCGCCGCCGCAGGCCCTCGAGCACCTCCAGCCGGGAGGTCATGTGGTTGAGCGTCCGGGCCAGCTGGGTGATCTCCTCGGGCCCGCGGACCTCCACCCGGTGCGAGAGGTCGCCCCCCGCGATGCGCTCGGCGTCGCGCTGCAGCCGCTCGGCCGGACGCACGATGCTGGCGGCGAAGGCGACGGTGCACAGCCCGATCGCGAGCGTGTAGAGCAGCACCGCCACCAGGAGGGTCTGGCGCAGCTGCGCCACGCGCTTGCGCAGGCTCGTGAGGGTGTGGGCCACGCGCACCACCCCGGTCACCTGGCCGCCGTACCAGGCCGGGACGTTCACGTACATCGTGTCTTCGTTGACGAAGTTGGGCGAGCGCCACACCGTCGCGTTGCTGCGGCCGCTGAGCGCGGTGCGCATCCCCGGTCGGCGGGTGTCGTCGATGGGCGCGCCGACCCCTTCGCCCACCGACGAGGCGCGCACGACGCCCCGCGCGTCGGCGATGGTGATCCGCGCGTCGGAGCGGCGCCGCCAGCGGCTGGCGATGGCCTCCGGGCTGAAGGCGCCGTCGGGCAGGTGGCCGGTGGCGACGGCGGCCAGCGAGGGCGCGACCGTGTCGGCCATGAGCAGGGCCTGGGCCGCGATGTCCGCCTCGAGCTGCTGGAGGTAGAAGCGCCAGAGCACGGAGCTCGCCGCCAGCGTGAACACCAGCAGTGGCAGCGCGAGGATGAGCAGGCTGCCCGTGATCATCCTGCGGCGGATCGAGCGCGTCAGGCCGAGCAGCGGACCCCTCGGCGCGGACGATGCGTCAACGGGCATGGCCCGTTGCGTGGTGTGACACTCCCCCCCCGTCAAGTGCGGCGACTCGTCCCCACCGAAGGCGCCGTGGCGCTGGAGAGGGAGAGCCTACGAGCCGCCGCAGCCGGTGGACGGGGCGCCGGGGCCGCGGGGCGTGCACCCGATGACGTGCCCTCGCGGGTCGAGCGCGACCTCGCAGCACGCGAGGAGCATCTCGCGCAGCCGGTCGCGCCCGCGCTGCACCCGGGACTTCATGCCCGAGAGCGACACCCCGGCCATGTCCGCCGCGGCCTTCTGGGGGAGGCCCTCGAGCTCGGTGAGGGTGATCGCCTCGCGGTAGGGCGACGGGAGCCGCGCCACGAAGGGCGCGATGCACCGGCACGCCTCCGCGGCGGCGTCGCCCTCGTCCTCCGCCGGGGGCTCGTCGATCACCTCGTCGGGCTCGGCGCCGGACGCGAGCGGCTGCCGGGCGCGGCGGCGGTGGTGGTCGGCGATGGCGCTGCGCGCGACCTGGTACACCCAGGGGCCCAATCGCTCGCCGTCGCGCAGCGAGGCGACGTTCGCCTGGATGCGCAGGAAGACGTCCTGCAGGACGTCGTCGGCGTCCGCGGGCGCCACGCGCCGGGCCACGAAGGGCCGCAGCTGCTTCGTGAGCTCGCCCCAGCCGCAGGCGCCCGCGTCGATCATCTCAGCCCTCCCCGCCCGGCGCGCAGCAGCCCGGAGCGCAGCACGACGTCGCCCGGGGGCGCACCGCCTCGATGGTCGCCGAGGCCACGTAGTCCTCCGCGCCGGTGCCCGGAAACCACTCGCGGATGAAGGCCCGGCTCTCGGGCCTCACCACCACGCGCACCTCCGTGAGCCCGGCCGCCCGCAGCAGCTCCGCGACCTCGTCGACCGTCGCGGCGCCCGCCACGCAGCCCGCGTGCAGGGCGATCTCCTGGCGCATCGCCTCGGGCAGCGGCGCCGTCGCGACCACGTCGGCGATGGCGATGCGCCCGCCGGGCTTGAGCGCCCGCGCGGCCTCGCGGAAGACCGCCGGCTTGTCGGGGGAGAGGTTGACCACGCAGTTGGAGAGGATGACATCGACCTCGCCGTCGGCGACGGGCAGCCGCTCGATCTCCCCGAGGCGAAACTCCACGTTGGCGGCCCCGACGCGCGCCGCGTTGGCCCGCGCCTTCTCGATCATCGCGGGGGTCATGTCGACCCCGATGACCCTCCCCCCGGGGCCGACCTGGCGGGCCGCCAGGAAGCAGTCGAAGCCCGCGCCGCTCCCGAGGTCGAGCACCGTCTCGCCGACCCGCAGCGACGCGATCGCCTGCGGGTTGCCGCACCCGAGGCCGAGGTTCGCCCCCTCGGGCGCCGCCGCGAGGTCACCCGGCGCGTAGCCGAGGGCCAGCGAGGCCTCCGGGTCGGGGCCGCAGCCGGCGCCCGGCGAGCAGCACCCGCTGGCGCCGCAGGCCACCGCGGCGTAGTGGTCGCGCACCTCGCGCCGGATCTCTTCTGCCGTTCTCTCGCTCATGGGTCGTCTCTCCTTCTGTAGTGTCCGGGTGGCGGCGGGTCACATGATGTGTCGCCGTCCCCCACGAAGACGCCGGGGCCGTCGGCAGGACGCAGGGAATCGTCCGGACGCCGTCGGGGGCTGTCCATCGCGGCCGGAGCGACGATATGATCGCGGGCGAACGAGCAGCGCGTGTCGGGTGCGCGTGTCGTGTACCGCCAAAGCGAGACTCCATGTCACCAGCGCCGGGTATCAAGCCAGCTTCCAGCACGAGTTCGAGCTCCCACCTCCGGGTCGCGCCGACGTCGCGTCGCGTCGCGAACATCATCGTCGACACGCTGCGCGAGCTCGGGGTCACCAACTACTTCGGCATCCCGGGCGGGGCGATCTCGCCCATCTACGACGCCCTCATGGACACGCCGGGCGTCCGGGTGCTGCACAACCGCCACGAGACGGGCGCCCTCTTCATGGCCGCGGGGTGCTCGCTGCTGGGCAAGACCCCCTGCGTGCTGGTCACCTCGGGACCGGGGCTCACCAACGCCATCACCGGCCTCGCGTCGGCCTTCGCCGACAGCGTGCCGCTCGTGGTCATCGGCGGCGAGGTGGCCCGGAAGAACTTCGGGCGCGGCGCGCTCCAGGAGGGCTCGAAGTACGAGCTCGACCTGCAGGCCATGGTGCGCTCGGTCACCAAGTACTCGGCCACCATCATGAACCCCCGGAGCGCGGCGGCGGTCGTGCGGCGCGCGGTGGGCACTGCGCTCTCGGGCCGCCGGGGGCCGGTGTTCCTGTCGCTGCCCATCGACGTGGCGAGCGAGAGCGTGGTGCCCTCGGTGAGCTCGTCGCAGGTCTCGACCAGCTTCGTGCTCGACGAGCAGCTCGTCGAGCGCGCGGCCAAGGCCCTGATGACCGCCCGCAAGGGGCTCATCCTGGTGGGCTCCGGCGCCCGCCACCCGATGGCCGTCACGCAGGTGCGCATCCTGGCCGAGATGCTCCAGATGCCCGTGGCCACGACGCCGAAGGGCAAGGGGCTCTTCCCCGAGCGCAACCAGCTCTCCCTCGGGGTCTTCGGCTACGGCGGCCACCTCTCGGCCAACAGCTACATCCAGGCCGCGCCGGACGTCATCCTCGCCATCGGGTGCGGCCTCGGCGAGACCGCCACCAACAGCTGGAACCCCACCCTCCAGCCCACCGGGACCTTCATCCAGATCGACATCGACGGCTCGCAGATCGGCAAGAACTACCACGTCGACCTCGGGCTCGTCGGCGCCGCCCACCAGGTGCTCCCGAGCATCATCTCGCGGCTGCGCTCGCGCCCGATGGGCCCCACCGGGTCGCGCATCGTCTACCACGCGCCCGAAGACGCGCTCGAAGAGCGCCCGGTGTTGCACCCCGCCCGGGTGATGTCCCTGCTCCAGCAGTGCTTCCCCACGGACACGATCTTCACGTCGGACATCGGCGAGCACCTGATGTTCGCGCTGCACTACCTCAAGGTCGACATGCCCGACGGCTTCCTCGCGGGCATCGGCCTCGGGTCCATGGGCTCGGGCATCGGCATGGCGGTGGGCGCGAAGTACGCGTCGCCGGAGCGCCCGGTGGTGTCCATCTGCGGCGACTACGGGTTCCAGATGTTCGGCATGGAGCTCAACACCTGCGTCCAGTACAACATCGGCGTCGTGTTCGCGGTGCTCAACGACGGGCGCATGCGCATGGTCGAGGCGGGCTTCGAGCGCGTGTACGGGCGGCACCTGTCGGTCGACGGCCCGGCGGTGGACTTCGCCGCGCTGGCGAGCGCCCACGGCGCCGTCGGGGTGGTCATCCGCACCGCCGAAGACTTCGCGAAGCTCGGGCCCGAGGTGTTCCAGGGCGTCAAGCCGGTGGTGCTCGACATCCGCACCGACCCGGGGGTGATGTTCGCCAACGACGGGCGCAACCAGCAGCTCAGCAACTTCACCGGCAAGGGCTGACGTTCCCTTGCGCGCCGCCGCCCCCATGATCCCGCACGACCCGCATCGGAGGACCACATGAAGGAAGTCTCCTGCCGGGTGTTCGAGATCTTCCTGAAGGAGCTTCAGCGCCGCAACATCGACCCCGAGGTCATCTGCCGCTCCACCGGCACCGACCCGCGCACCCTCGCCGACAAGAACGCCCGCATCGACTGGGGCGTCTTCCGCAAGGTGATGGCCAACGTGGGCCAGGTGTTCACGCGGCAGGAACTCTCCACCATCGGCCGGGCGCACGTGACCTCGCCGCTGCTCATCCCCATCTCCCTGGTGGGCCGGCTGCTCTTCAACACCCGGGAGATCTACCAGTACTGGAACAGCGCCAACGGCCCGGGGCAGCAGCTCTTCGCGTGCATCGACGGGCGCTGCCTCGTCATCGACGAGCGCCACGTGGTCGTCGAGATGGGCGTGCAGGCGGGCTACGAGCCCTGCGACGAGTTCTACTACACGACCATCGGCGGCCTCGCCTCGGTGCCCACCATCCTGGGCCTGGACTTCGCCGACGTGCGGATGGAGCGCACCCCCTTCGGCGCCCGCTATCACATCACCCTCCCCCCGGGCGGCGGCCGGCTCGCGTCGCTCCGGCGCGCGGTCACCTGGCCCTTCACGGTGCGCCGCGCGGGGCGCGAGCTGCGCGACGCCAACGAGGGGCTCATCCGGCAGTACCGCGAGATCGTCGCGGCGCAGACCGCGCTCTCCCTCCACACCCGGCAGCTCAGCGTCGCGCACCGCATCAGCGAGGCGATGCACCGCGCCCTGGACCTCGAGCGCACCCTGGAGACCGTCGCCACGAGCCTGGAGGAGGTCGCGGGCTTCGCGCACGTCACCCTCGAGTGCGACGTGGTCGACGAGCAGGGCCCCCGCACGATGCGCATGTCCGCCGGTGAGCGCCCCCCCGGCGAGGCCGACGTGGTGATGGAGTTCGCCCAGGCCGCGGAGGTCGCGCCCGCGCGGCTGCGGCTGTGGATCCCCGCGGGCGCGGCGCCCAACGAGTACGAGGAGCTGGCGGAGTTTCTCCGGCCGACGATCGCGATCGCCATGGAGAACGCCCGCTCGCTGCACGCGCTCGGCACCAGCCGGCAGCTGCTCGACCAGCGGGTGAAGGAGCTCACCACCGCGTACGGGCTGGTCGAGCAGGCCGCCATCGTGAAGTCGCAGTTCGTCGCCAACATGAGCCACGAGCTGCGCACCCCGATGAACGGCGTGCTCGGGATGACCGCCCTCCTGCGCGACACCCCGCTCAGCCGCGACCAGGCGGGCTTCCTCGAGATGCTCGAGCAGTCGGGGCAGAACCTCCTGCGGGTCATCAACGACGTGCTCGACTTCTCGCGCCTCGAAGCCGGCGCCGTGCCGCTGGAGAGCGCCAGCTTCGACCTCGCGGGCACCGTCGAGGAGGTCGTGCGGGCCGCGGCCCCGGAGGCGCTCGGCAAGGGCATCGAGGTGGTGCTCGACGTGGCGCGCGACCTGCCATCGAAGCTCACCGGCGACGCCGCGCGGGTGGGCCAGCTCGCGGCGAGCCTCGTGGGCAACGCGGTGAAGTTCACCGAGCGCGGCGCGGTCGTGGTGGCGCTGTCCGCGCGCGAGCGCCGGGGGGCCACGGTGACCGTCCGCCTCGAGGTGACCGACACGGGCATCGGCGTGGCGCCCGACAAGCTGTCGACGCTCTTCGACCCCTTCACCCAGGGCGACGGCTCGCTCACCCGGCGCTTCGGGGGCACCGGGCTGGGGCTCTCCATCGCCCGCCGCCTCGCGGAGATGATGGGCACCACGGTGCAGGTCGCCAGCGAGCAGGGCGTCGGCAGCCGCTTCTGGTGCGACCTCCAGCTCGACGGGGCGCCCGGCGCGGAGGCCGGCCCGGCGCCGACGCTCGCGGGCGCGCGGGTGCTGCTCGTCGACCCGACGCCAGTGTCGGCCCGCGTGAGCGCCGAGGCGCTGCGGGCCGCGGGGGCGACGGTCGAGGTCGCGGCGGACGGTGCCACACTGCGAGAGCCCGGCTCGCAGGGGTGGGAGCGCTTCGACGTGGTGGTGCTCCACGAGTCCGCCGGGGCGCCGGAGGCCGCCCTCCCCCGCGCGAAGATGGTGCATGTCCGCGATCCGCGCGCGCGCGCCCTGGGCCGGTCGAGGGCGAGCGCCGACGGGTCGCTGGTGAAGCCGCTGCGCACCGACCGCCTGGTCGACGCCGTCGCGGCCGCCCGGCAGCGCGCGCTCGAGCCGCTGGTGCAGCCCGAGCTCCGCGCGGGCGACGAGCGGGCGATCGTCTGGGAGCCCGAGGTGCTCACCGAGCGCATCCTCATCCAGCTGCTGAAGAAGCGCGGCGTGACGGCGGTGGCGGCGAGCTCCATCGCCGAGCTCTCGCGGCTCAGCGCGCGCGACCCCGCGGCGCTGGTGTTCACGTCGCTGAGCACCCACGCCCCCGCCGACCAGCGCGAGCTGGAGCAGCTGCTCCACCGCTTCGACCAGGAGGGCGGCGGCCGTCGGGTGGTGGCGATGGTGTCCGACCGCGGCGAGGTGCCGCCCGGCCACGTGCAGCGCTTCGTGGCGGTCACCGCGCGGCCGGTGCGCATGAACGTCATCGACGAGGTGCTGACGGCCTGGCGCCAGCACGGCGGCGGCGAGCCGACGAAGAGCGCGGCCGCGGTCTGACCACACTGGATGCCCTCTACGAATGCAACCTGACGACGACACGTACCTGCTCGACAACGCCTGGGAGCTCGCCCGCGCCCGCTTCGAGGGCCTCGAGGCGGCCTCGGACGCGGAGAGCATCGCCAACCTCCAGCAGCTCGGCGTGGCGCCCGGCTGGGCGTGCCTCGAGCCGGGGCCCGGGTCGGGCTCCATCGCGGCGTGGCTCGCCCGCGCGGTCGCCCCGGGCGGGCGGGTGGTGGCGGTCGACCTCGACCCGCGCCACGTGCCCCGCGACGTGCCGGGCCTCGAGGTGGTGCAGGCCGACCTGCGCACCTACGAGCTCCCCGATGGTCACTTCGACCTCGTCCACACGCGGGCCTTCCTGGTGCACCTGCCGCAGCGGGAGGAGGTCATCGCCCGCCTCGCGCGGAGCCTGAAGCCGGGCGGCGCGGCGCTCTTCGAGGAGCCCGACTGGTCGACCGACGCCCCCGAGCCCGAGGCGCCGCCCGAGCCCGCGGCCCTCTACCGCCGGGTGATGGCGGGCCTGATGCGGCTCAGCCGCGAGCGCGGCATGGCCGACCGCTTCGGGCTCGCGCTGCCCGCCGCCGCGCGGCGCGCGGGGCTCGTCGTGCGCCGGACGCGCGCGTACACCGAGGTGGTCCAGGGGGGGAGCGCCTCGGCGCGCTTCGAGCGGCTGACGTACCTGCAGTTCCAGGCGATGGCGCTGGCGGCCGGCGTCGCGGGCCCGGAGGAGTACCGCGCCTTCCTCGACCTCTTCCGCGACCCGGCGTTCTCCTACGTGCGCCCGCTCATCTGCTGCGTGTCGGCGACGCGCCCCTGAGCGCTCAGCGCCACGCGACCACGCAGTTGCGCCCGCTGCGCTTGGCCCGGTAGAGCGACGCGTCGGCCTCCGCGAGCATCCACGCCCCGTCGTCGGTGGCCGAGCGCAGCGTCGAGACCCCGACGCTGACCGTGACCCACTGCCCCGCCGCGCTGTGGACGTGCGGCAGGTGCAGCGACTCCACCGCCAGCCGCAGCCGCTCGGCCCGCGCCAGGGCCCCCGCCGCGTCGTGCCCCGGCAGGATGAGCGCGAACTCCTCCCCGCCGTAGCGCGCCGCGACCTCGACGGGCTGGTCGCGCTGCGTCTCCAGCACCCGCGCGACGCTGCGCAGGCACTCGTCCCCGGCCTGGTGCCCGAGGTGGTCGTTGTAGGGCTTGAAGAAATCCACGTCGACCATCACGAGCGAGAGCGGGCGCTCGGCGCGGTGGGCCTCGCGGGTCTGCGCGCGCAGGCTCTCGTCGAAGCAGCGGCGGTTGGCGAGGCCCGTGAGCACGTCCTCGTTGTTGAGCCGCGCCAGCTCGCGGTTGGCCTCCGCGAGACTCCGGGTCATGTCGCCCATGCGCCGGCGCATGTCGTCGATGCGCTGCATCGCGCGGATCTTCGCGGAGAGCACCACCCGGCTGACGGGCTTCACGAGGTAGTCGTCGCCGCCGGAGTCGATGCCGCGCTCGACGTCCTGGTCGGCCTCCGCGGACGACAGGAAGATGATCGGGGTCCAGCCATCGGGCTCGAGGGCGCGGATGCGCCGCGCCGCCGCGTAGCCGTCGAGCACGGGCATGAGGGCGTCCATCAGCACGAGGTCGGGCCGCTCGCGCTCCCACACCTCCACCCCCCGCTCGCCGTCCTCCGCCTGGAACACCTCGTGGCCCATCTTCTCGACCATCGCCGCGAGGCGCACCCGCACGGCCCGCTGGTCGTCCACGATGACGATCTTCATCGCGGCCCCCCGTGCGCGTCCGCGGGCGCCTCGCCGAGGCGCGAGACGAAGCCCCGGAGCGCCTTGGCCACCCGGTGCGTCTCGCGCTCCAGCCCCGCGAGGTCGGCCTCGGTGATGCCCGCGAAGTCCCCGCGCCGCACGGCCGCCTCGACCCGCCGCGCGCCCTCGAAGGCCACGCCGCGCTCGAAGTTGGCCAGGGCGCCCTTCAGGCTGTGCACCGCCATCCGGAACCCCGCCGCGTCGCCGCGGCGCCAGCACGCCCACATCCCCCGGAGAAGCTCCTCGCTCTCTTCAAAGAACATCCCGGAGAGCTGTACCGCCAGGTCGACGTCGCCGTCGAGCGAGGCCATCAGCGCCCGCTCGTCGAGCGCCGCCGGCGGCAGTATCGGCGGGTTCGCCGGGTCGGAGAGCGCGTCCAGCGCCGCCGCCACCGCCTCCACCTGGATCGGCTTGGACATGTACCGGTCCATCCCCGCGGCGAGGCAGCGGTCGCGATCGCCCGTCATGGCGTGCGCCGTCAGCGCGATGATCGGGGTGTGCGTGCCGCGCTCGCGCTCGGCGTCGCGGATGATCATCGTCGCCTCGATGCCGTCCATCTCGGGCATCTGCACGTCCATCAGGATCGCGTCGACCCCGCCGCGCAGCCACACCTCCACGCACTCGCGGCCGTTGCGCGCCATGGCCACCGAGTGGCCGAGGCGCTCCAGCACCCGCCCCGCGACGGTCTGGTTCACCAGGTTGTCTTCGGTCACGAGCACCCGCAGCGCGCGGGCCGTGCGCAGCCGATCGATGGCCCCGGGGGGGAGCGCCGCCGATGCTTTGTCGTCCGCGGGCCACCCCTGGAGGGCCTGGCGCAGCACCCGCTCGGACAGGGGCTTGGTCACCCGCCGCGAGACCCCGAGCGACTTCAGCACCTCGTCCCCCCCTGCGGGGCCCGCGCCGAAGGTCGCCAGCATCACCGTCGGCCGCGGCTCTGCGCGCAGCGCCGCCGCGAGGTCGCCGACGCCCTGCATGCGCTCGTCGAGGATGAGCAGGGTGAAGGGCCGCGACCGCGACCGCGCCCGCTCGAGCAGGGCCAGCGCGTCCGCCGGGCTCGCGACGACGGCGTCGCAGCCCCAGGACTCCAGCGCCTGCAGGTAGATCTGCCGGTTGGTGGGGTTGTCGTCGACCGCCAGCACCCGCGCGCCCCGGAGCGCCGCCGGGGGCTCCGCGGCGAGCCCGTCGGCCGCGACGCCGAAGCGGGCCGCGAGGGTGAACGTGCTGCCCGCCCCGGGGTTGCTCTGCAGCGTGATGCCGCCGCCCATGAGGGCCGCGAGCTGCGACGCGATGCTGAGCCCGAGCCCGGTGCCACCGAAGCGCTGCGTGATCGACGCGTCGGCCTGGGCGAAGGCCTCGAAGACCAGGGCCTGCTTCTCGGGCGAGATGCCCGTGCCCGTGTCGCGCACCGCGAAGGCCAGCACCGCCTCGTCGCCTTCGCCGCCGCGCAGCGAGACCCCGAGGGACACCTCGCCGCGCTCGGTGAACTTCACCGCGTTCGACAGCAGGTTGAGCAGCACCTGGCGCAGGCGACCGGCGTCGCCCTCCAGGCGCTCGGGCACGTCGGGCTCGACGAGGCACGTGAGCTCCACGCCCCGCTGGTGCGCCGACGGCGCGACCGTGCGGCACGCCCCCTCGACGCAGTCGCGCAGCGAGAACTCCGCCCGGTCGAGCGCCAGCCGGCCGGCCTCGATCTTCGAGAAATCCAGGACGTCGTTGACGATCCGGAGGAGCGCCTCGATCGACGAGCGCGCGGTCTGGAGGTACTCGCGCTGCTCGCGGGTGAGGTCGGTGTCGAGGGCGAGCTCGACCATCCCGACGATGCCGTTCATCGGGGTGCGGATCTCGTGGGTCATGCTGGCGAGGTGATCGCGCCGCGCCTCCCCCGCCGCCTCCGCGGCGGCCACGGCGCGCTCGAGCGCCTCGCCCGCCTCGCGGCGCTCGGTGACGTCGCCCGCGGTGCCCACCAGCCGTCGCGCGCGGCCCCGCTCGTCGCGCGCCGTGACCGCGCCGCGCAGGAGCACCCACCGGCGGCCGCCGTCGGCGCAGAGCACCCGCACCTCGCGCTCGAAGCGGGGGGCGCCGCCGCGGAGGTGCGCGACCAGCGCCTCCCACAGCCCGCCCCGATCGGCCGGGTGCACCCGCAGCCACCACCCGTGGGCCGTCGGGGAGACGTCCCCCGCCGCGGCGCCGATCAGCTCCGCGCAGCGGGGGCTGGTGTACACCTCCGCGCGGGCGAGGTCCCAGTCCCAGAGGCCGTCGCCGGAGGCCTCGAGCGCGAGGCGCAGGCGCTCGGCCGAGGGCTCACCGCTCGGGTCGGTCACGGACATCAGCGGGACCCCGCCGCCGTCGCGCGGTGTAACGTGGCCGCGGCGATGACCCTCGCCCGACGTGTCTGGCGCTCGCGCTGTGACATGGACCCAACTCTTCCGGTGACCCGGGAGTATCTCTCAATCTCGCCGTATCGTCCCGCCGCCGCCATCCCTTGAGCCCGCGGCCGCAGATTGTCGCCCCGGGGCGCCGATGTCTGGAGACCTGCGCCGGGGTCGTTCTGGGCCTGGAGCTCACGTTTGGTGCAGGGCGGGCCCTCCCGCCGGGCGGACGGCGACCGATAGACACCTGGGCCATGAGCGAACGCCCACCCAACGCCTCGGCCCTCGCCTCGAAGCACCCCGCGGCGCGCGACCGCGAGTTCGCCCGGCGCCGCCCGGGGGCCGCGGGCCGCGTGCTGGTGGCGCTCGGGAGCCACCCCGAGGTGCCCGCGTGGTGCGATCTCCTGCACGCCGAGGGCTTCGAGGTCGTCGTCGCCGGGCACGGCGAGGAGGCCCTGCGCCGGCTGCTCGCGCGCGACGTCGACGTGCTGCTCGGCAGCGCCCAGCTCCCCGACCTCCACGGCCTGTCGCTCCTCATGCGGGTGCGCGCGATCGACCCCGACGTCACGGTGATCCTGCTGTCGGGCCGGCGCGACCTCGACAACGCCGTCGAGGCGATGGAGCGCGGCGCGATGCGCTACCTCACCCGCGCCGTCGCGGCCGACGAGCTCGTGTCCCTCGTCCACCAGGGCGCGCGGCTCCGGCGCAACGCCCGCCGGCGCCACGACTCGATGACGGTGATCCGCGCGGTGGGCCCCACCGGGCGCTCCTTCGGCGACGCCGACTCCCTCGCCGACGCCTTCGAGGAGGCCCTCCGCGGGGTGTACCTCAGCTTCCAGCCCATCGTGTCGTGCGCGGCCCGCGCGCCGGTGGCGTACGAGGCCCTGCTGCGCTGCCGCGAGCCACGCCTGCCCTCGCCGCTCGCCCTGCTCGAGGCCGCCGAGAAGCTGGGCCGGCTCGAAGACCTGGGCCGCCGCGTCCGCGCCCTGGCCGCCGCGTCCGTCGCCGCGCTCCCCGACGGCGCGCGGCTCTTCGTCAATGTCCATCCCCAAGACCTCGACGACCCCGAGCTCTACGACCCCAACGCGCCGCTCACGCTGCAGGCGCACCGGGTGACCATCGAGGTGACCGAGCGCGCCCGCCTCGACGACGAGCGCGCCGCGCGGGCGCAGCTCGAGCAGCTCCGCGCGCTGGGGTACCGCGTGGCCGTCGACGACCTCGGGGCCGGCTACGCGGGCCTCGCCAGCGTCGCGGCGCTGCACCCCGAGGTCGTGAAGGTCGACATGAGCCTGGTGCGCGGGGTCGACCGCAACCCCATCTCCGCCCGCATCATCCGCGCCCTCGCCGCCGTCTGCGCGGAGATGGACATCTCGATCGTGGCCGAGGGGGTCGAGACCCGCGCCGAGCGCGACACCCTCGTCGCCCTCGGCTGCGACCTCCTCCAGGGCTACTACTTCGCGCGGCCGAGCCCGGAGTTCGCCTCGCCCGAGGCCGGGCTCTACCCCGGCTGACGGGCGCCTCCCCTGCTACGACAGGGGCCGCGTCAGGTGCACAGCCCGCGGCACATCTCCCGGCCCGTGCGCCCGCAGGAGAGCCCGTCGCTCGACGCGCGGAGCGCCGTCCAGGTGAGCGTGCGCAGGTCGAGCGCCCAGACGTCGCTGGCGGTGCCGCAGTCGGTCTTGCCGCCGTACACGATCACCCGCTGGCGCGTCGGGTCGGGGGCCAGCACGAAGGCGCTCCGGCGCTCTGGCGACGACGCGTCGAGCCGGGCGAAGTCCGCCGGGAAGTCGCAGAACCCCCGCCCCGGCGTCTGCAGCACGTCGCCCTCGGAGGCCAGCGCGACCGCGCCCGCCGCGCTGAGCGTGAGCACGTCGTTGCGGTTGCCCAGCGCGCCGTCGTCGTGGCCGCCGACCACCACCAGGTCGTCGGCCCGCGCCACGAGCCCGTGGCTGATGCGCGCCTGAAGGGCGTCGGCGTCGTCGGCGAGGTCGATCGGCGACCACTGGTCGGAGGCCAGGTCGAGGCGCCAGGCGTCGCGCAGGAAGGGCCCGAGGAAGGCGTTGCTGTCGCCGCCGCCGACGACCACCACGGCGCCCGCCAGCGCCGCCGCCGCGTGAAACTGCCGGGGCGGCGGCGATCGGTCGCTCACCACGCGGCTCCAGCGGAGCGTGGCGAGGTCGAGCCGCCAGGCGTCGTTGCGCGGGGTGAAGCGCGCGCCGTCGGTGCTGGTGTTGCCGCCGAAGAGCACCGCGGCGTCGGTGGCCTCGTCGACGGTGAGCGTCGCGTTGGCGCGCGCGACGGGGCCGTCGTCCTGGGCGGGGGCCATGGTCCACGCGCCGGTCGCGAGGTCGAGCGTCCAGAGCTCCCGGTAGACGGTGTACGCGCCGGTGGAGCGAGCCCGCGATCGACCGCCGAAGACGATCATCCGGCGGCGGCGGGCGTCGAGGGCGTAGGCCGTGCGGGCGCGGGCGCCGGGGTGGGCGTCGGGGGAGAGGCGGTCCCACCGACCGCAGCGAGGGTCGAAGCGCCAGGTCTCGTCGCTGAAGGCCGGGCTCGCCATGCACGACACCACCGGCCCGACGTCGCCGCCGAACAGGTAGAACATCCCCGTCACCGGGTCGACGGCGCCGGCCGCGTCGCCGCGCGGCTGCGCCTGGTCGCTCGACGGCTCGCACGCGCCCGCGTCGGCGACCATCACCGCCGCGTCGGCGGACGCATCGGCGAGGGCGGCGGCGTCGACGGTCCCCGGCACCGTGGCCGGCGACGAGGAGCACCCGGCGAGGGCGGCGATGCCCACGATGAGGGCAACGGAGTTCAGGCGCTTCGACCCGGGGAGGGAGTTCACGGCGCGGGATGGTCGGTCATCGTCGATCGCCGCGCCACCCGGGAGATCCCACGCACGAGGTGCACCGGGGCGTCTCGGACGGCGCGCATGGACGCGGAGGCGCCGATCCGGCACCGTCGGGCTCAGCGACGATGACCGACGAGGACGATCTCCGCGCCGCCGAGGAGGCCGACGAGCGCGCCGCGCTAGCCGCCTCGAAGAGCCTCGCCGCGACGATGTCCCGGGCCCACGGGGTGCGGGCGTTTCCGCAGTCCGCGCAGCGCCTCCTCCAGATCGTGCGCTCGCCGGACTTCCGCGTCGACGAGATCGCCGAGGCCATCGAGTCGGACACCTCCCTCGCCGCGCGGGTGCTGCGCGTCGTCAACTCGCCGGTGTTCGGGCTGCGCGTGCAGATCCGAAAGATCCGCGTGGCGGTGACCCTGCTCGGCCTCAAGAACCTCACGGAGATCGCCAAGGCCGCCGCCGTGCTCGACTGGTTCGAGGACGAGTCGCCGGGCGTGGCGGAGACCTTCCGGCACTCCTCCTCGGTGGCCGCGCTCGCCCGGCACATCGCCCCGCGCTGCGCCCTCTCCGCGGAGGAGATGTACTCCTGCGGGCTGCTGCACGACTTCGGCAAGCTCATCATGATCCAGTCCGGCGACGACGACTACGCGCTGCTGGTGCGCGAGCTCGCCGGCCAGCCCGACGTGATCCACCGGAAGGAGCGCGATCTCTACGGCTTCGACCACGCCGCGCTCGGCGCCCGGATGTTCACCGAGTGGCAGATCCCCGAGCCGCTCCCCAGCGTCGTGGCGCTGCACCACCAGCCCGAGCGCGCGCTGCGCCGCGGCGACAACGTCGGGCGGATGGTCGCCGCGCTGCGCTGGGCCGAGCGCCTGGCGCACGAGTTCGACGAGGGCCGCGCGATCGACGACGCCTGGCTCGAAGAGATGGCGCGCGACGAGTGCGTGGTGCACCTCGACCTGGCGCGGGGCGACTTCGGCGCCCTCTGCCGCGACCTGCACGAGACCTACCGCGTCAGCCTGAAGCTCCCTCCCCCCGACGCGCCCGCCGAGGAGCCCGCGCCCGCCGTCGAGGCGACCCCCGCGCCCGTGGCCGAGGCCCCGCCCGCGGAGCCTCCGATGCGATGGCGCCCCCTCGCGCTGATCGTGGGCGCCGTGAGCCTGGTGCTGCTCGGCGTGGGCCTGGCCGCGCTCGTCGGCGGCCGGTAGGTTCACGGGTCCGGCGGGCGCACGGCGGGGCTGAGCACGCCGTCGTAGAGGCGCGCGTCGGCGCTGCCGTGGCAGGTGTTGCAGCCCGCGCCGTCGCCCCCGGTCGCGTAGGGGTCCTGGAGGCCGGTGCGGGGGTTGAGGCCGCGCGCGACGATCACCACGCGCCCCGCCGGGTCGATGCGCAGCCGGAAGAACTCCCATCCCACGTTGCCGCGCGCGTTGTAGCGCCCGCCGCGCTTCACCGACGCGAACACCTGCCACGTCGCCGGGGGGCCGCGCTCGAGGGTGCGCACGATGATCGTGCCCGTCTGGAAGGTGCGGGCGCTCGGGGCGCGCGGGCGGTTGATGTACGCGTACTGCTCGGGGCCCTCGAGGTGGCCGCCCGCGGAGAAGCGCCCGAGGGAGGTGCGCTGCCATTGGCGGAAGCCCGCGAAGTCCGGCGCGAAGGCGACGAAGGTCCCGGCGTCGGGGGGCGCGGTCGGGCGGGCGCCCCGGCACGACATCGCGACGAGGACGGCCAGCAGCGCCGCGCGGGGGCGGATCAGAACGCGCCCTCGGAGGGAAACTCCCGGGCGCAGCGGGCGCGCACCGCGGGGTCGACCACCCCGGCCGGCGGCAGCGTCGGCGGCGTCATGAACGCGGGGTTGGCGAAGTCGAAGAGGTCCGTCGGGATGTTGGCGTTGGCGTCGCGGCGGGTGAGCGCGGGCAGCCCGAAGCGCGCCTCGATGAAGCGCAGGATGGACGCGTGGTCGAAGGTGCGGTGCGACACGAAGTGCCGCCGGGCGTAGGGCGACACGACCAGGAAGGGCACCCGCACCCCGAGGCGGTCGAAGCGCCCCGCGGCGGGCATGCCGTTGATGCGCGGGGTGAGCGCGTCGGGCTCGCACGCGGCCGGCGGGACGGCGTGGTCGGCGAAGCCGCCGTGCTCGTCGTAGGTGATGAAGAGGGCGCTGCGGGCCCAGAGGGGGGAGGTCATGAGGGAGCGCACGATGCGCTCGACGAAGCGCTCGCCCTGCATGGGGATGCCGGGCGCGTGCTCGTCGACGCGGTCGCCGCCGTCGCCGACGTAGTTGGGCTCGACGATGGTGACCGCCGGGAGGGTGCCGGCGGCGAGGTCGCGGTGGAGGTCGTCGATGGTGCCGTAGTGCTCCCGCGTCGCCCCGCGGACGATGCCGTAGTACGGGAAGAACCCGAGCATCCGGGGCCCGCCGGCGTAGTCCTTCCAGCTCACGCCCGCGGCGTCGAGCGAGCTGAACAGGTGGTTGACCGGGGTGTTGCGCGTGTCCTGCGAGACCAGGGTGTTGTGCGCGAGCCCGAAGGAGGTGCCCGCCATCAGGTAGAGGCGGTTGGGCCCCGTCGGCCCGAGGATCGAGCCGAAGTAGCGGTCGCCGATCGCGAAGGTGGTCGCCAGCGCGTAGTAGAACGGGATGTCGCTCTCGTCGAAGTAGGTGAGCGCGCGGTCGCCCGCCGGGTCGCTGGTGGTGACGAAGCCGTCCATGCGGCCGTCGTTGTACTGGCGGTGCACGGAGTTCCACCCGTGGGCGACGTCCTCGACGCAGCGCTCGGTGTCGTGGTGGAAGCGCACCGGCGTGCCGTCGGCGCGGGGGTTGGTCCAGTCGTCCGCCGCCACGTCCACGTCGGGCTGCGGGTTGCTCGCCTGCGGCAGCCGGCGGAAGTAGTGATCGAAGGAGCGGTTCTCCTGCATCACCACGATGATGTGATCGATGGGCATCTGCTCGCCGACGGGCACCTCGCGCCCGACGGTCTCCGCCGCCCACGCGCCGGGCCCGAAGGCGCACGCCTGCCGCTGCGTGGCCCGCGCCTCGTCGGGCTCGGTGCGCGCGACGTCCGGCGGCCGCGGGCGGTCGGGCGGCGGCACGTCCTCGGGCTCGACCACCACGTCGGGCGCAACGTCGGTGGCGATGTCCGCGGCCGTGATGTCGGTGGTCGGCACGTCGTCGACGGCGGCGTCCGCGGCGGTGACCGCCGGGTCTTCCGAGCAGCCGGCGAGGAGGGCAGCGGTCACGAGAGCGAGGCAGTGCGCGCGCAGCATTGGGGGGTCTGGCCACCATAGCAAAGGCCGCCCCCCCGCGGGTGTGACGGGCCCGCAACGAAGCTGCCTCAGCGCACCTCGACCCCGATGGCCTGGCCGGCGCGCACCATCAGCGCCGCGAGCGACCCCTCGCGATCGGGGTCGGACTCCGCGAGGAGTTCGGCCCGCAGCGCGCCGTAGGGGCTCGCGAGGTGGCCGGGCGTCGGGGCGTCGGGGTTCCAGCCCTCCGGGACCGCGGGCAGCGCGTCGCCGGGGAGGGCCGCGTAGCGCGCCTGGATGCGCCGCAGGCGCCCGTCGATGGTGTCGGCGAGGGCCGCGTGCCCCTCGGCGTGCAGCCACGGCCGGAAGCACCCGAAGATCACCACGCCGCCCTCCAGGTTGGCGCGCATGTCCGCCAGCGTGCGCTGCGCGTAGCGGGACTCCTCCTCGGCCGTCGCCGCGAGGTCGATCTTCTCCGACTGCTCGCGCATCGACGCCACCACGCCGCGGTACGCCGCCGCCGGGTCGAGCGCGAGCGGGCGAAACTCCCGTCGCATCGCCGCCACGTCGTCGATCATCCGCTGCACGAGCCCGTCGCGGAAGCCCGCCGCCTCGCGCGCGTCCGACGGAAACGCCGCGGGCACGTAGACGCTCCCCTCGCGCAGCGACGCCTCGAAGGCGCGCACCGCGGCGGGGATCTCGTCCGCCCAGAGCACGCGCTCGATGGCGTGCATCCCGGTGACGCCGTGGCCGTCGAAGGGCTCGCGGTCGACGCCCGCCTCGGCGAAGCCCTCGTAGCGCGCGTCGATGGCGACGTCGGTCTCCGGGAAGAGCACCGTGATCGCGGCCTCGATGTGCTCGTAGGCCGCGCGCATGCGCCCCCAGCTCTCGCGCATCCGGCGCACGGCGACCGGGTCCGCGGCGGCGCTCCAGCCGTCCGCGTCGGGCGGCGGGGCGGCGGCCTGCAGCTCGCGGGCGGCGCGCTCCAGCGCGTCCATCTCGGACGCGACGTAGGCCTTCACGTCGAGGGTCACGCGCTGCGCCGGAGGCAGGTCTATGGCGCGGCCGCCGCCCACGGCGAGGTACCAGAGCGCGATCGCCGCCAGCGCGGTCTTGCGGAGGCGCAGCACGGTCAGAGCCGCCGCACGAAGTCGACCAGGGCCGCGCGCTCGCCCGCCCCGAGCGCGTCGAAGCGCCGCACGGACTCCGCCGCCTCGGAGCCGTCGCCGCCGTGGAGGCGCACGGCCTCCTCGATGGATCGCGCGCGCCCGTCGTGCAGGAAGCTGCGGAAGAAGCGCATGCCCATCAGCGGCGCGGTGCGCCACTCGCGCCCCGTGGCCACCCCCTCCCCCGCGATGCCGTCGGCGAGCGAGGGCCCCAGGTCGTGCAGCAGCAGGTCGGAGTAGAGCGCGGCATCCTGCGCGGCCATCGCGGCCACGGGGTAGTCCGCGCGGGTGCGCAGCGAGGGCGCGTGGCAGGCCGCGCAGCCGGCGTCGGCGAAGAGGCGCCGCCCGGGCTCGGCGAGGCCCGCGCGCGAGGGAATGGCGAGCCTTCGCACATAGCCCGCGGCGGCGCGTACGACGTCGTCGGTGAGGTCGACGCCGGGGTGGAGGTCGTCCGTGAGCCCGTCGGGGTTGGGCACCTCGGCGGGCGCCCGCGGCGACGTGAGGCCCATGTCGCCCTGGAAGGCCTCCGCCGCGAAGGACTCCAGGTCGGCCAGCCGGGCCTTCACCCCGAGGCGCCCGATGCGCCCATCGGCGAGGCGGTTGGCGCGACCGCTCACAGGGCCCGCGGCGCTCGCCTGGAGGCGCTCCTGCGCGAGGATGGACTCATCCGCGACGGCCTCGATCCAGCCGCGGCCGAACACCGCCGGGCCCACGCGCACCGAGCGCAGGAGGGGGGAGGGCTCAGCGGGGACGGGCGCCGTCACGCCGCGCGTCGCCCCGGCGGCGAAGCGGGGACGGGCCGTCGATCCGAAGGGGAGCCACCGCGCGGCGTCGGCGGGCGTGCCGGAGGGGTCGGCGAGGGCGAGGCGGGTGACGCTGCCGGGCCCGCGGCCCCCAGCGCCGTGGCACGCGCGGCAGCTCGCCTGGATGAACACCGGCCCGACGCCCTGCGATGGAAGAAACACCCGGTCGAAGACCATGTCGCCCTCGGCGAAGACCCTCAGGTCGTCGGCGGTCGCGCCCGCGATGGGGGCGTCGGAGGGGTCGTCGGAGACCACCCTCAAGGGCTCGGTGCCGTGGCCGCACGCCGTCGCGAGGACGCTGGCGAGCATGGCGCAGGGCGCGAGGAGGGATCGCATGGAGCAGACCGAGGGCGTTAGCCCTCGTGCGACGTGGGCGTCAAGGCGCGGTCGGGAGGGCGTCGATGATCGCGCGCCACCCGGGGGGATCGTCCTCGCGGGCGCCGCGCTTGCCGAACACCAGGGCGACGTTGCGGCCGGACGCGTCGTAGAGCTCGAGGCTGGTCACCACGCCCGCACCGGAGGGCTTGCGCACCCGCCAGGCGCGCGTGATGAGCGCGTCCTGGGCGTGGAGGTTGAAGCTCGGGTCGAGCACGTTGGTCCACCCGTCGACGACCACCACGCGGCGCACCTCGCCGCTGAAGATCTGGAGCATCCCGTCGTTGCCGACGAACACCATGATGCGCTCGCGGGCGTCGCGCGCGGCCTCCAGCACGGCGCGCAGCGAGGCGCGGTCGACGGGCTCGGCCCACGGGGCGCCCACCCGGCGCAGGGCCTCCTCGCGCTCCAGGCCGAAGGTGCGCAGCAGCCCGAAGAAGGCGTGCGCGTCGGGCAGCTTCGACCACGCCTCGCGCAGCGCGTCGCGGTCGACCCCGGCGGCCGTCGGGTCCACCGGCGCGGGGCCGCGGGCGCAGGCGATGTCCGCGGCGCCGAGGGGGTGGAGGTGCGCGGCGACCAGGGCCTCGAAGGCCTCGGTGCGGGCGTCGTCGCGGAGGAAGACCTTGTGCACCGCGTCGCCGCGCGCGTCGAAGAACTGGAGGCTGCGGCGGGTGGCGCCGCGGAAGGGCTCGCGCACCGCGAGTCCGAAGGCCCAGTGGTTCAAGAACATCCGCAGGTCGATGGGCTCCCCCGCCACCTGGCCGGGGCCTCGCTCGCCCATGAACTCCGGGGCGCTGTAGGTGCCGATCACCTCGCTGACGACCGCCTCGTTGCGGGTGAGGGCCATCGCCTCCCCGAGCGTCGGGAAGGCCGCGAACATCTCGCGCCAGCGCTCGTCGAGGCGGGCGACCTCGGGCTGCGCGGCGACGAGCTCGCACTCGGAGACGCCGAGCGCGCGGGCGGCGTCGCGGGCGCGCAGGTGGGGCTGCCGCGAGCGGAGCTCGGCGTGGCGCTCCCGGAGCGCGGCGGGTGCAGGGGACGGAGGGGCGGGGTCGGGGTTCATGGTGGACCTTCCTGTGGGTGGCAGAGCGCCGCGGCGAAGCGCGACGACGAGTGTGGGCTGTCGAGCAGGACGAAGGGGACCCCGAAGGCCGCTTCGAGCGACGCGGGGGTGAGGGCGGCGGCGCACGCTCCGGCGGCGACGGCGGCGCCCTCGCGGAGGAGCAGGGCGTCGTCGGCCCAGGCCAGCGCGAGGCTGACGTCGTGGAGCACGGCGACGACGGCGGCCCCGGCGCGGGCGCGGGCGCGCATGGCGGCGAGGAGGCGGTGCTGGGCCGACGGGTCGAGGTTGGCGACGGGCTCGTCGAGCAGCAGCAGCGGCCCCGCGACGCCGTCGACCTGCACCAGCGCGCGGGCGGCCTGCACCCGGCGCCGCTCGCCGCCGGAGAGCCGCGACATCGGGCGCCCGGCGAAGGCCGCGGCGTCCACGGCGGAGAGGGCGCGGTCGACCGCGAGGTCGGCCGAGGGGAGGCGCTGATCGCCGTGCGGCAGCCGCCCGAGGCGGGCGTACTCGCGGGCGGTGAAGGGCCAGGAGACCGCCGGGTCTTGCAGCATCACGGCGCGGCGGCGGGCGAGGCGCGACGGGCTCCACGCGGAGAGCGCGAGGCCGTCGAGGGTGACCTCCCCGCGCGTCGGCGCGGGGTCGCCCGCGAGCAGGCGGAGCAGCGTGCTCTTGCCGGCGCCGTTGGGCCCGAGCACCGCGAGCAGGCGGCCGGGCCGGGCCTCGACGGACACGCCGCGGAGCACCGGGCGCCCGTCGCGCTGGAGGTGGACGTCGTGGGCGAGGCTCACGCGACGAGCTCCTGCGCGCGGGTGCGCAGCAGCACCAGGAGGGCGGGCGCCCCGAAGGCCGCGGTGACCAGGCCCAGCGGGAGCTCGGCGGGCGCGACGACGGTGCGGGCGAGCGCGTCGCCAGCGACCACCAGCACCGCGCCCAGCGCAGCGGCCACGGGCAGGTGGTCGCGGTGCGACGGGCCGGCGACGCCGCGCGCGAGGTGGGGGACGACGAGTCCGACGAAGCCGAGCACGCCCACGAAGGCCGTGGCGGCGCCCACCCCGACGGCGGTGGCCACCACCAGGGCGAGGCGCTCGCGGCGCACGGCGACGCCGAGGTGCGCGGCGGCCTCGTCGCCCAGGGTGAGCGCGTCGAGCACGTCGGCGCGGCGCAGGAGGTACGCCGTCGAGGCGACGAGCCAGGGCGCCGCGGCCCACACCATGGGGCGGGTGACGGCGCCGAGGGAGCCGAGGTTCCAGGAGCTGAGGCCGCGGAGCTGGGCGTCGGTGGCGACGAAGGTGAGGGCCCCGATGGCCGCGCCCGCGAGCGCGTTGGCGGCGACCCCCGCGAGGACCAGCGACGCCACGGGCAGCGCGCCGCCCTGCGCCGCGACGCGCAGCACGAGCAGCGCGGTCACGAAGGCCCCCGCGAAGGCCACCGCGGGCAGCAGCCAGACGGTGTCCACCCCGCGCGTGAGCACGATCGCGACGGCCACCGCCAGCGCCGCGCCGCTCGACACGCCCACCAGGCCGGGGTCGGCCAGGGTGTTGCGCAGCAGCCCCTGGAGCCCCGCGCCGCTCGTCGCCAGCGTCGCGCCCACCAGCACGCCGAGCGCCACCCGCGGCCAGCGCAGCGACAGCACCGCCTCCACGCCCGGCGCGCCCTGGCCCTCCAGGCAGCGCACGAGCTCCACCGCGCGCACGTCGCTCGCGCCCACGGCCAGCGCGCCCGCCGCGGCGACCAGCACCGCCGCGAGGCCGACCCAGGGGAGCGCGCGACCGCGGAGGATCATCCCGCCACCGCCGCGCGGAGGCGCTCGGAGAGCGTCGCCACGGCCGCGCCCGCGCGCGGACCGAAGCCCAGCAGCAGCAGGTCCTCCATGACGACGGTGCGTCCGGGTCGCCCGCACGGGGTCTGCGCCACGCCTGGCAGCGCCGCGATGGCCGCCGGCCCCCCCATCGCGCCGAGGCCGTGCTCGGTCACCAGCAGCACGTCCGGCGCCGCCGCGACGAGGCCCTCCGTCGTCAGCGGCCGGTAGCCCGACCACCGCCCGCGCATGGGATTCTCTGCGCCCGCGAGGGAGATCATCGCGTCGGCGGCGGTGTCGCGCCCGGCCACCTGCGGGGCGCCCGGCCCGCGCGCGTAGAGGAAGAGCACCTTCGGCCGCGCGCCCGTCGCGGCCGGAACCCGCGCGAGGTCGGCGTCGAGCGCGCGCACGAGGGCGTCGCCCTGCGGAGTCTTGTCGAGCACCGCGGCGATGCGGCGGATGCGCTGTCGGGCGGCGTCCATCCCGGGCGATCCCTCCACCACGAAGACCGCGACGCCCGCCCCGCGGAGCTGCGCGAGGGTCGTCGGCGGGCCCACCTCCGTCGTGGTGATGACCAGCGAGGGCCGCAGCGAGAGCACGCCCTCGGCCGCGAGCTGGCGGAGGTAGCCCACCTGCGGGAGCCGCGACACCGCCGCGGGGAAGGTGCTCGACGCGTCCACGGCGACCACACGATCGAGCGCCCCGAGGGCGGCCACGATCTCCGTCACCACGCCCCCGACGGTCACGATGCGGGCGCGGTCGCCGACGCTCACGGCGGCGTCGGTGGCGTCGCGCATCGCGCCGGCGGCGGGTGCGCGGCGGCCGCGCTCGCACGCCGCGAGCAGCGCGGAGGCGGAGAGGGCGAGCCAGGCGCGGCGGTCCATCACTGCGCGCCCCCGTCGTGCGACGCGAGCTCCTGCCAGCGGAGGCTGACGACGCCGGAGGTGCCCGCGCCGTCGTAGTAGCCGAGCATGCGCAGCTTCACCGCGCGGCGCTCGGTGGTGCGCACGACGTAGACCAGGTCGCGCGGGGCGAGCGAGTGGTCCATCGGGTCGTAGGCGTACCAGGCGCCCTCCTGGTCGAAGACGTAGTCGGGGTCGGAGTTGGCGTCGTCGCCGTCGACCGCGTCGCGCAGCCAGCCCGTCATCGGGGCCTCGATGACGTCCTCGAAGCGCGCGCCCGCGAGCCGCGCGATCTCCACGCCGCCGTCGCCGCTCACGCCGCCGTTCGACCTCACCTTGAAGCGCTGGATCGCGAGGTCCCACCCGGCCATGGCGTCGCCCGCCTGCTCGCCGCGGTCGAGGTCGAGGTAGACCCACTGGTCGGACGCGCTGGCGTCGACGACGGTGACGAGCGCCGCGCCGTCGCGGCGGGAGGCCACGCGCTCGGCGTTGGGGCGGTCGCCGCCGGGGACGTCGACGAGGGGCATCGCGCCCCCGTCGCCCGCATCATCGGGGCGGAGGTCGGGCGAGCAGGCGGTCGCGAGGGTCAACAGCAGCAGCGGGAGCGTTCGACGAGGCATCGGTGGGTGTCTCCAATGGGTGGTCAGCGGCGGATCGTCACGCCGAGGTAGGCGACGCGCGGGGGGACGATGAGGAAGCGGGGGTCGCCCGCGTCGAGGACGTTGTCGCAGGCGACGAACACCTGGCCGTGGCGGCTCCAGGCCCAGGCGGCGCGCGCGTCGACGGAGGCGTAGAGGGGCGCCATCGCGGGGCCCGTCGTCGGGTAGAACTGCCGCGGGCCGACGACCGCGGCGCGGCTGGAGAACTCCAGGCCCGTGCGCGCGTGACGGAGCTGCACCCCGAGGTTCACCCGGTGCATCGCGCGCCCCTCGAGCGGTCGGTCGAAGGTGAGGTCGCGCGTCGCCGTGAGCGTGTAGCCGAGGTCGAGCACCACGCCGGCGCGCGGGCGGAGGCGGGCGCTCAGCTCGACGCCCATGGTCCAGGCGCGGGTGATGTTCCGGTAGGTGTAGCGCTCGGCCTCGGCGGGGTTCGCCCGGGGGAGGAGCACCGTGTCGATGAGGTCGTCGATGTCGTTGCGGAAGAGGTTGGTGGTGAGCCAGAGCCAGCGCCTCGGGCGCCACTCGGCGCTGAGGTTCACCGAGCGGGAGGTCTCCGCGCGCAGGTCGGCGTTGCCCGTGACGACGTACCCGACGCCGGGGTTCTCGAAGCTGAGCAGCAGCTCCTGGAACGACGGCGCCCGGAAGCCCCACCCGTAGCTGGCGCGCAGGGCCACGGCGCGGTGCGGGTCGAAGCGCACCTGGAGCTTCGGCGTGGGCGCCGCGCCGAACTGCGAGTCCACGTCGAGCCGCGCCCCGGGCACGATCACCAGGCGCGGGAGCGCGCCGCGCAGGGTCCACTGGTCCTGGATGAAGACGGCGCCGCGCTGGCGGTCGCCGGAGCCCGCGCGGAGCCGGTCGGCCGCGAGGCCCTCGTAGTACCCTTCGGCGCCGACGGTGAGCAGGTGACCGCGCCCGAGGTCGTGGTCGAGCTGCGCCGACACCTGCCCGATGCGGTTGCGCGTCTCCTGGAACTGGTCGAGCGCGTTGGAGTTGCGCTGGTCGAGGGAATACTGGTCCCTGTAATCGGTGTACCACGCGCCGACGCGGACGCGCGAGGCGAGCGCGGGTCCGAAGCGGTACTCCGGGGCGAGGGAGACCGAGAGGGTCTCCGTGAGGTTCTGCCGGTCGTAGACCGCGCCGCCCGCGCCGCCGTCGACGCCCCGCTGGTGGCGCATGAGCCAGTCGCAGCTCGCCACCAGCGAGAACGACCGGCTCGGCTGCCACTCGAAGCGCCCCGCCGCGGTGCCGCTGTCGTAGGTGCTGCCGTTGGTCGCGACGTTGGAGGGGTCGAGGTCGAAGGCGTCGCGGCGCCGGTAGCCCGCGGTGACGCTCGCGCTGACCGGGCCGCGGAGCATGGCCGCCCGCGCGGAGGTGTCGACGGTGTCGAGCATCCCATAGCGGGCGTGGGCCTCGGCCTCCCAGGGCTGCGTCGGGCGGCGTGTGATCACGTTGACGACGCCGCCGATGGCGTCTGCGCCATAGAGGGCCGAGCTGGGTCCGCGCACGATCTCGACGCGCTGGATGTCGGCGACGGGGATGCGGGTGAGGTCGACAGCGCCGTTGACCCGGCCTCCGACGCGCTCGCCGTTGATGAGGATGAGCACGTACTGCGGGTCGAGGCCCTGGATGCGGAGGTTGGCGCCCGAGATGCTGGAGCGGTTGACGTCCATGCCGGGGTGCTCCTCGAGGACGGCGGCGAGGTCCTCGGCGCCGGAGGCCTCGATGTCCTGGCGGGTGATGACCTCGGTGATGACGGGGCTGTCGGCGAGGCGCCGCTCGGTGCGGGTGCCGGTGACCACGATGACCTGCTCCTCGGGGTCCTCCGCGGGCGCAGGCGGACGAGGCTGCGCCGACGCGGCGATCGGCGCGAGCGCGAGGCAGCCCCCGACGGAGATCGCCAGCGCCCACCCCAGCCACTGTGCGCGCGCGCCCACGGTCCCGCTCAGCGCCCCAGGAAGGCCCAGCGCAGCCGCACGTTGCCCGCGCCGTTGGGCGTCGGCGCCATGCCCGTGGTGTTGCAGGCCTCCTGCGCGGCGGGGTCGTAGTACGAGGTGACCTGCAGCTTCACCGCGCGACCGTCGCGAAGGCGCAGCGCGAACACGTTGCCCGTCATCTCGACGCACGAGCGGTACGCCCAGAAGCTCGCGAGCGCGGTGCCGGGCGCGGCGATGCTGGAGCCGTCGTTGACGATCTCGCAGGTCTCGGTGAAGTAGGCCTCGGTGCGGTACTCCACCGCCGCGGGCGCGGCGCTGAGGGCCGCGAAGTCCGTGCCCGGGGCGCGCGCGGCGGTCACGCACGACGGCCCGGAGACCCCGCTGTTGATCCGCACCACGTAGCGGCGGACGGCGATGTCCCAGTCCATCGATCGGAACGCCGCCTGGTCGCTGAGCTCGACCTTCTCCAGGCCCGCCTCGGTGAAGCGCGCGTACACGAATCCCTGCGTGACCATCGACCCGCCTGCCCGCGCGTCGACCAGCGAGCGAAACTCCCCCGCCGTCGTCCCCTCCTCCGTGATCGTCGCGGGGCTGGGGCTGTCGAAGAGCCGCATCTGCATCACCTGCTGGTCGGCGCAGCGCACCGCCGATGCAGCGCACTGCCCGCCCCCGCCCGCGTCCGTCGAGGGCACCTCCGCGGTCGCCACGTCGGCGGCCGCGCCCGCGTCCGGCGACGGCACGGCCCCGGCGGCGCCGCACCCGGTGAGACCGAGAAGGAGGGGAGACAGTCGAGCGATTCGCGAGGGACCCATCAGGTTTGCTCCACCGCCGACGACCATTGGTCGGCGCGTTCGGATTGATGGCGACGACAAATAATGAAACTCGTTATCACAGTCAACATCGGAGTGGATGTTGTGGGTTTGACGGGTTTCCAGGCCTGTTTGCCGGGCGTTGGCGCCGTGCGAGCGCAGCCAGCGACCGCTTTACCGGGTGGTGTAAGCGTCTCTCCCCTCGTGGGCCGAGCGCGCGGCCGCACCGTCCGCGGCCTCGCGACCGCCGACCTGATCGTGCAGACGCGCCCCGGCGTGCGTCGCGGCGTGGCGGTGGGCGCTGCCTACCGCCGCCAGGCGGCGCACCCGGCGAGCAGCGCGCGTCGCAGGGCTTCCTGCTCTGGGCCTCGCGCGCCCTTCCGCCGTCGCACGAGGTGGTAGGTCTTCGCGGGCAGCTCGGGGATCGGGCGCGCCACGACGCCCGGCGGCAGGCGGCAGAACCCGCTGACCACGGCCACGCCGACGCCCAGCTCGACGAAGCGCAGCGCGAGCTCCCAGCCGTTGGCCTCGACCGCCACCTCGGCGCGGGTTCCCGCTGCGGCGAGCGCCTCGTCGAGCGCCTGCCGGTGCGGCCGGTCGGGCGACGGGGCCACGAGGCGCACCCCGTCGAGGTGGCGCAGTCGCACGCTCCGGCGCCCGGCCAGCGGGTGCGCGGCGGGCATCGCGAGCACCTGCGGGATGACCCCGAGCACCTCCGCGGAGAGGTCCGCCCGGCGCGCCTCGACCGGTGCCACCCCGAGGTGCGCCTCGCCCGAGCGCACGGCGTCGAGGGTGCCTTCGCGGTCGCGGGTGAGCAGCCGCGTCGGGGTGCCGCTCCCGGCGATCCACCCGCGCAGGGCCTCGCCGAGCAGGTGCACGTACGACCCGGCGCCCGCGCAGAGGCACACCAGCCGCGGCGCCTCGTCGCCCCGCAGCGCCGCGACGAAGGCCTCGGTGCGCTCGCTGGTCTCGCGCGCGAAGGCCGCGACGCGTCGGCCGTCGTCGGTGAGCGCGAGGGCGCGGCCCTGTCGCTGGTAGAGCGCGACGCCGAGGGACTCCCCGAGGCGCGCGACCTGGGCGTGCACGGCGGGCTGGGAGAGGTGCAGCAGCGCCGCGGCGCGGGTGAAGTTGAGCTGCGCCGCGAAGACCGCGAAGGTGCGAAGCAGGTCGAGGTCCGGCGCGGGCGTCACCATCACCCCTGGAGAACTATCACGCCGCGTGATGGACCATCACGAGACGTGTCTTCCGCGTGAGTGCTCCCGCGCCGTAGGACTGTGGGGAGACATTGAAGGAGAGATCACGATGAACCCGAAGAACATCACCCGCGCCAGCCACGCGCTCAGCGCGCTGCTCCGCCACCGCGCCGGCGCCGCCGGACTCGCCATGGACGCCGCGGGCTGGGCATCGGTCGACGACGTGCTGCGCGTCGCCCGGCTCACGCGCGCGCAGCTCGACGTCGTGGTGCGCGAGAACAACAAGTCGCGCCTGGAGCTGCGCGACGGCCGCGTCCGGGCCTGCCAGGGACACTCGCTCGCGGGCATGCCGGTCACCCTGGAGGCGCTCGAGGCGTCCTGGGAGGACGACCTGCGAACGACGACCCTCTGGCACGGCACCTCCGTCGGGGCGGCGGAGTCCATCGCGCGCGAGGGGCTGCTGCCGGGCGAGCGCACCCACGTCCACCTGGCCGGGTCGACGGACAGCCGCGTGGGTAAGCGCGCAGGCGTGGCGGTGCTGGTCGGGGTCGACCCCGAGGCGCTGCGGGCGAAGGGCCTGCGGGTCTACCGGAGCGGCAACGGGGTGCTGCTGGTGCGCCGCGTGCCGGTGGAGTGCATCACCGTGATGGAGGGCGCCCTCAGCCGCCGCGGGTGAGGATCGGGGTCATCGCGATGGGCCACACGGCGTGCCCGGTTGCCCCGACGCCGACGCCCCACGCCGACCCGGGCGTCGGGGTGCCGGAGACGCGCGCGGCGCCCCTGGTGTCGCCCCGGGCCTTGAGCCACGCGCTGGCCTCCACGGGGGAGAGCAGCGCCACGCTCCCGGCGCCGTCGGCGGTGGTGGCGACCCACACCACCGACGTCAACCCCAGCGCCGCCCGCGCCAGGAACATCGGCACCCACGCGCCCTCATGGCGCAGCAGCGCCTCGGCGAGCAGCGGATCGCGGACGTCGGCCGAGCGTGGCGTCGCCATGGTCGTGCCTGGCCGCTACTCCGCCGCCGCGGGGCTCTCGGGCGCCGTGGTCTCCTCGACGTCGGCCTCTTCTTCCGTCTCCTCCTCCGTCTCCTCCTCTTCGTCTTCGATGGGGGCGGAGGCGATGAGGGCGACGAGGGCGTCGGCGAAGGTCTGCGGCACCGGGCCGCGGAGGGTGAGCACGTCGCGGGTGGTGTTGAGATCGGCCCAGCCGGCCTTGTAGCCCTTGTGGGTCATCGCGAGCGTGTACACCTCGCGGAAGAACTCCTCCGCGCGGCGCTTGTTGGCGCCCGCGCTGATGGCCTTGGTGGTGTCGCGGTGCAGCCGCAGCTCGCTGCCGCGCGGAAACTCGATGCGCAGCAGGTAGTCGAGGCCGGCGTAGAGGTGCGCGTTGGTCGCGGTGCTGACGAAGACCCGCTTGTCCCGATCGTTGATCGCGAGCACGGCCTTCACGAGCTCATGGAGCGCGGGGGCGGGCGCGGCGAGCGCTTCGAGGTTCTTCAAAAAGCGGGGACTGAGTTCATTGGGCGAGGTGTCAGGCATCGTCCGGGGAGGATCGCACGTCGGCGCATCCTCCGGGTGGCGGCGTCGGACCGCGGCGCCTTTTGCCGCGGCGCCCCCCTCTCGCTCAGTCGCCGCCGTCGCGCGCGAAGAACTCCCGCGGCAGCACGACGACGAGCGCCCAGGCCGAGCGAGCGAGGCCGACGAGGGCGTGCACGACGGAGATCAGCAGCATCGCGCCGAGGGACATGACCGCCGCCCCGAAGGCGAGGAACACCACCGCCGCGATGAGCCCCACGACGAGCCCGAAGGGCAGCGCGAGCAGGTGGGAGATGGGGGTCGGAACGTGCGGGGCGGCCGCGCGCGCCGACCGCTCGAGCAGCACGAAGCACGCCGTCGAGCAGACGCCCAGGGTGGCGGCGGCGGCGATCCAGCGCAGCCGCTCGGCGCTCCAGAGGGACCGCAGCGCCGCGAGGGAGGCGCGCAGCGGGGACGGGCGCACCGGGCGCATCCGCGGCGGCGGCGCGGCGACGCGGTAGGGCGAGCGGGGCAGCGCGCGCGACGACGGGCGCCAGCGCGCGAGGACGCGATCACGCCACGCGCCGACCCTGGAACGGACTGTCGGGGTCATCACCCCTCAGTGTGGGCGCGGAGTCGTGCGTCGGGCAACACCCCATACGCCCGCAACGGAGCCGTCGAGATCGCGCTAGGCTCGGGGCCCCCGATGGAATCCTCGATGATGTCCGCCATGACGTTGCAGATGCTCGCCGCGGGGCTCTTCGCGGGCTGCGCCCTGCTGGGGCTCGGCACCAGCATCGGCAACCAGCGCGCCAACCGCGAGGCGGGCCTCGACCCGCTGGCGCTGCTGCTCAAGGGCGCCGGGCTCGTCACGCTGACCTTCACGCTCTACCACTTCATCCGCTCGCACTCCTGACGCTACGGGCAGCGCCCGCCTACGACGCAGGTGGTGGCGGCGCGGTCGGGCGTGAGGCAGCACGCCTCGGAGCCGCGGCAGCCCGGGCACGGGCAGGTCAGGCAGGGATTGACCGCGTAGTACGCCCGGCAGTCTCCGGCGACGCACACCTCGTTGCGCGCACAGACCTCGCCGCAGCGCCCGCAGTGGAAGGGGTGCGTCTGCGTGTTGACGCACCACCCGCTGCAGCGCGTGTTGGGCGACGAGCAGGCGCCCATTCCCGCGCACGAGCCCCGCACGCAGAACTGGTTCTCGTTGCACCGACGGCCGAGCGCGCCGCAGTTGTTGGGGCTCGACTGGAGGTCGGTGCAGAAGCTCCCGTTGCCGCCTGGGGTGAGCCCCGGGCGGCAGACGCAGGCGCCCGCGGCGCACACCTGGTCGGCGCGGCAGGCGTTGCCGACCCGCCCGCAGTTCGAGGGGTCGTAGCGCAGGCTGCGGCACACCCGTCCGTCGGAGACCGAGCCCGCCGGGCACGCGCACACGCCGTTGTTGCACGTCGCGCTCGCGGGGCACACGCGCCCGCAGCCGCCGCAGTTGGCCGCGTCGGAGAGCACGCTCACGCAGGCCCCGCCGCAGCTCAGCCGCGGCGCCGCGCAGACGCACCGCCCTGCGACGCACGACGCCCCGGCGCCGCAGGCGTTGCCGCAGCTGCCGCAGTGGGCCGGGTCCGTCGCGGTGGCCACGCAGCGCCCGGCGCAGCTCGTCTGCCCCGCCGGGCACGCGCAGCGGCCGGCCGCGCACGACTGCCCCGCGGCGCAGCGGTTGCCGCACGCGCCGCAGTTCGTCGGGTCCGTCTGCGCGTCGACGCAGGCGCCGCTGCAGAGGGTGCGCGGCGCGGCGCACGACGCCAGCACGCACGCGCCGTCGGTGCACTGCTCACCGGCCGCGCAGGCCCGCCCGCACGCCCCACAATTCGCCGGATCGGTGGCGGGCGTCACGCACGCGACGCTGCCGCCGCTGGGGCAGCACGCCTTGCCCGGCGGGCAGTCGCAGGTGCACGCCCCGGCCGCGCAGACGAGGCCCGCGGCGCACGCGGCGCCGCAGCCGCCGCAGTTGGCGGCGTCGGCGCGCAGGTCGACACACGCGCCGTTGCAGAGCACCTGCCCCGCCGGGCACACCAGCCGACACGCGCCGTCCTGGCACGACTGGGCGGTCGGGCACGCGACCCCGCAGGCCCCGCAGTGCCGCGCGTCGGCGCGGGTATTGACGCAGGTTCCGTTGCAGAAGGTCTCCCCCGCGGCGCACACCGATCGGCACGCTCCATCGGCGCACACCTGGCCAGCGGCGCAGGGGCTGTTGCAGGCGCCGCAGTGCGCCGCGCTCGTGGAGACGTCGACGCACGCGCCGGAGCAGGTGCGGTTGGGCGCGGCGCAGGTGGCCACGCAGGCGCCGCTCGAGCACACCTCGCCGGCGGCGCAGGGGCTGTTGCAGGCGCCGCAGTGGGCGGCGTCGCTGAGCACGTCGATGCATGCGTCGCCGCACAGGCGGAGCGAGCCGGTGCACACCCGCACGCAGGCGCCCGCCACGCAGGCCCGATCGGCCGCGCAGGGGTTGTCACAACGGCCGCAGTGGGCGCCGTCGGATTGCACATCGACGCACGCACCGAGGCAGTGGGTGTTTCCCGCGGGGCAGACGCACGAGCCGGCGACGCAAGGCGCCCCGGCGGGGCAGGCGTAGTTGCAAGAGCCACAATGGGAAGGGTCGGAGCGCACATCGACGCAGGCGCCGCCGCACATCGCGCGAGGCGAGGCGCAGGGGGCCGATGCGCAGACGCCCGCAGAGCAGATCTGGCCGCCCGCGCAGGCCATGCCGCAGCCGCCGCAGTTACGGGGGTCGGTCGCGGTGTCGACGCAGGCCTCGCCGCAGGGGGTCCCCCCGGTGCAGGGGACATCGACCACCGGGACATCGACCATCGGGACATCGACCACCGGGACATCGATGAGGGGAACATCAGCGACGGGGACGTCGGCGAGAGGAACATCGAGCACGGCGACGTCGATGGTCGGGACATCCATCGCAGGGACGTCGAGGCCGGGGGTGTCGAAGGTGGGAGCATCGAGGCCCGGGAGTTCGGCGGCCGGGACGTCTGTCGCATCGGGGGCGGGTGTGGCGTCCACGGTCGCCCCGGGGGTGAGCCGCGAGCCGTCCGGGTCCACCAGGAACGAACAGCCCGTCAGGGCGACCAGGGCCAACGCGAGCAGGGGGAAGGATCGGTTGCGCATGGTGCTCCGCCCGACGCACGGCTCCGCGCACAGCGCGCGGACCTTGGGTACCGAATGTACATGGGGGCTGGGGCCTTCGTCTGACGCGAAAAACCACCCACAGGGACGGCGCAGGCCGAAAATCAATGTGGGAATCAAGCCGCGGGGGTACGCCCCCGGGGCGCCGACGCGCGATGAGCGCAGGCCAGAAATGACAAAACCCCGTGGAGGCAGTGTTCTTGGGAAACACTGACTCCACGGGGTTGTTGCCGTGATAGGACCCCGGCGGCGTTCTACTCTCCCACACAGTCACCTGTGCAGTACCATCGACGCTGGAGGGCTTGAC
>JAUSAZ010000006.1 GCA_030652255.1 Myxococcales bacterium
CATCTCCCTGGAAGACTTCAGGCGATTCCACGAAGCGCTGGGGCTGCGGGTGCCGGGTGCGACCCGCTTCCACCCCTTCTTCCACGAGATCGTCAGCGTCGAGATGGTCGAGCCCACCGAGCGTCCGATCGAGCTGATCCGGCAGGTGTGGCCGCCGCTGATGCTGGGGGACATGATGTTCTCCCGCGGCGGCTGCCATGTCGCCGGGGGGAGCGATCACATCGTCAAGGACGTCGCCGAGCACAGCATCCTGTACTGGGCCGACCGCCGGAAGCACCGGCAGTGTGAAGACCAGTCCTACGGCTGGGGGTCCAACTCCCAATGGAGAACGGCGCTGCGGCGCGACTACCAGACCCCGACGGGGTACAGCTACAACGTCGACGGCGCAGAGTCGCTGAATGAAGCGAGCGGGGTGGTCGAGGGGGTCGAGACCACCACGTGGGTGGAGCTGGTCCGGCATCGCTGCGTGATCCGCGCGGAGCTCACCGCGCCGGACCCCTATCCCTATTGCTATGCCTACGAGGAGGAGAGCTGACGGGAGGGCACCCGTCGAGGCGCGCATGGCGGAGGCGATCCGCGCATTGCCGGGGAGGCGAATGGGCAGAGTCTACGCGACGCGGAAGAGCCAGAGCTGCGGTGACGGAATCGCGGAGGTCTGTCGCTTCCTTCGAGGATTGATCGCGGCGCGAAGGGAACGGGCGACCTCGTTCTTCGGACTCCAGACGTCGGCGAGCGTCTGGTATTGCCCCGCGCCCACGCGACCGGGACCCACGACCTGTCGCGAGGCCGTGATCGACGGGCCGGTGCCCCCCGCCGCCGAGGCGCGGGCGGCGCCTGCTTCGGGGGCGCGGGTTGAGGCCGCGCGCGGGGCCGCGACGCCGTCACCGACCGCGACGCAGGGTGAGGCCGCGTCCCTGCGGTCCGCGGCGTCGGCGTGCCACTCGCTCGCGCTGCCGGACGTCGCGCGCCCCGTCACCGACACGACCGTGCGCGGGGCGCTGCCGTCGGCGACGGGGGGAGTCGTGCGCGACGGGCTCTACGTGCTGGTGCGCACGGAGAGCCACCGCTCCTTCGCCAACCTCTTCGAGCGTCGCATGGTGCTGCGGGTGCAGGCCGGGACCTTCGAGGCCGTCACCGTGCGGGGCTCCGAGTCGCCGCTGGCTTCGCGCGGAACGGTCCGGATGATGGCGGGCAGTCGCATCATGTTCCGGGTGGAGTGTCCCGGGTCCGGGCAGATGGAGTTCGATCACTACTCGGTCACCGACGACGGGCTGGTGCTGCAGGACGAAGAAACCCAGCGCGTCGTCATGCTCGCCCGCGAGGACGCCCCCGGGCCGTCGCCCGCCGAGCCCGTCGCCCCGGCGGCGCCCGTGAGCGAACCCGCGTCGGCACCGGAGCCGGCCGCGGCCGTCGCCCCGCCGCCCGAAGCGGCGACCTCGCCACCGGCCCGACCGCCTCGCCGCCGTGGCGGCCATCGACGGTGAGCGGTACCTCCTCGCCCGACCCGGGCGCGACGGGCAGGGCCGCGGGAGCGTTTTCGTGGGAGTTCGCCGAGAACGAGCGGCACGCACTCAAGTGGACCGATGGGCAGCTGTGCGCGTGGAGCCCCGCGACGACGGCGGAGAAGAATACCGCGCGGGCGAAGAAGACGAAGCCATCGGAGGGATGGGCGCCTCCCCGTACGGTAGGATGGCCATTGCCTCGGAGTCTCGATAGGTTGATGGAGTCCCCCTGCGCTGCGGGGGGTGGGAGCGGAGGAGGGAGGCGGATGGCGCGATGACGGTATCGAAGTCCACTGAGATCGCGGCGCAGGGACCCGCATCGGACGCGGTGGCTCGCGAGATCCGGAATGGCGCGATCGTGGCGGCGCTCCACGGCGAGTTTAGGGAGGCGGCGACGCTCTTCGGCGAGGTGGTGCGGCGCGACCCGAGCGACGTGTACGCGCACATCAAGCTGGGCGACGCGCAGGGTCACCTCGGCGAATGGCAGGAGGCGCTCTCTGCGTACCAGACCGCTGCCTGGCACCACGTCACGCGAGGCGAAGGGGGCAAGGCCGCGCGCGTCTGCGCCAGCATGTGGGGTCTCATCGAGGGCCGCCCGATGGAAGACCCGGAAGTCACGGAGTGGGCGCTGGAGGTCGCCAACACCTACGCCTTCCTCGACCGGATGGAGGAGGCCTTCACGGTCTTCGATCGTCTCGTCCAATCGTTGATCGCGGCGGGCCGACCTTCCGAGGCCGAGCAGCACCTCCAGTTCATGCTGGGCATCGCGCCGCACGCTCCGAAGCCGAACCTTCACCTAGCCGAGCTTCGCCTCGCGCAGAACGATACGGCGGGCGCCATGGGGTACTGGCGGATCGGCGCGGCGGCGCTGGCGCAGCTCGGGCACGACGACGTCGGGCGGGTCTACGAGCGCATCCTCGCCCTCCAACCCGACCCGGAAATCGCTCGACGTCTCGCGGAGTTCAGACTCGAGAAGGGGACCCGGGAGGAGGCGAGACTCGCGTTTCCGGCACTCAAGAGCGCCCTGGAGGCGGACAGGGACGACCTCCCGACGCTCCGCCTGCTGGCTCGCTACTTCGAGATCCTTGATGAGCCGGCGCGGGTCGTCCGGGTGCTCAAGGAGATGACGGTGGTCGCGGGCCGCAAGGGCGACGCGGCAACGTTCCAGGAGATCCGGGAGAGGCTGATCATGCTGGCGCCGAGCGATCCCGAGTTGGAACTCTTCGGGGTGGCAGGCGCCCCGGTGACAGGGGCCACGTTCGATGGCTCGCTCATGGCCAGGATTCCGGTGCCTTCCACGGCGACGCCGGTCGCAGGGAATTTCAGCGTGGTCGCCCGACTGCCCGCCGGCCTCGCGGCCAGTTCCGCGCGCGACGCCAACGGCTCGCCGGGCCTTCGCCACGAGGTCGAACACCTCTTCCCTCACCCGATCGCCTTTGCGTTCTACACGCTGCGCACCAGCGCGGGCCTGACCCACCCCCTGCTCCAGAGTACGAACGTCGGCGGGGTGGCCCTGCGGTTCCTCGCCGCGGTCGCGCGATCCGAGCGGATGGCGCTTTGTGGCGCCGGTAAGGGCGTCATCGAGGAGACGCTGGAGGACTTCGCGCAATCCAGGTCGGATGGAACCAACCTGAACTCCGTGCGGAGCGACGGCGATGTCCTGGCGGGCTCCAACGCACTCGGGATGCTGACCGGGCTAATCGATCGGGGCGCGCCGGAGGGGGATTTCGCGGCGGTGCCCTTCCTCCGCGTGGCGGGCGACTTCGTTGCGCTGCGAAACAAGCTCATCCATCGTCAGCAGGGGGTTGGGCCCAGCGACGACGATCAGGAGTCGCTGGGCGCACTCTTGCTGAAGATGCTCCGCGAATTCGCGCCGGTCGGGGAGCATATCCTGGCGGTTCCGCGCAGCGCTCACTTCCGTGACGGCCTCAAGACCCACCGATGCATACGGCTCGCTGGCCACGCCGAGGACTTCGAGGAGATGACCATCGAGTGCGACCTCGATCTCGAGCAGGGGCGCGTGTACATGTTCAGCAAGGAGGATCGCCGCGCGCTGTCCCTGCATCCATTCTATATACTGGCGCGGTGCGAGGGCGGCGGTGCATGCGGCAAGACGCACCTGTTCTGCTTCGAGCGCTTCGAGAGGAGGAAGGCCGTGTACGTCTCGATGCAGGGTCACAGCCTGCGGCTGCGGGAGGCGTATGAGGAGCTTGAGGCGGCGCTCTCGAATGACGCGTACGAGCCAAGACCTACCGCGGCCGAGTACCTGCGCGACGAGGGCACCGACGAGCCGGAGGAGCATCCCCCCGGCTACGTGATCGATCACAGGTATAGGGTGATCGAGCGCCTCCGGAAGGGAGGCATGTCCGAGGTGTTCAAGGTCGCGCACATCGATCTCGGACGAGAGCACGCCCTCAAGTACCTCCCATCGCACATGCTCCGCGATCGCCGTGCGGTGGATCGCTTCCGGCGCGAGGCCCAGCAACTCAAGAAGCTCGCGCACCCCAACGTCGTGCGGATCGTGGAGTTCCGGGAGGCCTTGGGCGAGCGATACATCGTTATGGAGCTCGCGAGCGGCTGGGCGAAGCCGGGCGGCCGCGCACTCGACCTTGGCGACTTCCCTCTCCCCCTCGAACTCCCGCACGCCATCTCCGTTGCGGGCGAGCTGGCCGCAGCTATAGACCACATGCACGGCCTGGGAATCATCCACCGTGACATCAAGCCGTCGAACGTCCTCCTTTTCGATGACGGACACGTGAAGCTGACAGACTTCGGTCTTGCGCGGCCGATCGATAGTCGGAGCGCCACGATGTCCGCCTACGGCGCGGGCACGGACCTTTACATGTCCCCCGAGCAGCTGAATGGAAGCCGCGAGCTTCCGCGTGCTACCGACCTGTACTCGCTGGGCCTCGTCCTCTATGAGCTCTTCTCGGGTCGGCGTCCCTTCCAGCGTGAGCACCGCGCGACGGAGGTCTCCGCGCGCTTGAAGGACGAGCCTCCGCCGCTATCCGTCTATGCGCCCGAGGTCCCGGCGGCGATCAGTGACATCGTCCAGCAGTGCCTTCGGGTCGGTTACCAGGATCGCCCCCTCAGCGCAGCCCAGGTCGGCCTCGCCCTGGCGAAGCACCTCACCTGAGAGGTAGCCACCTGTTGGGCAGGCTCCCGGCGCGGAGCTCTCCGCGCGGCGACCGAAGGCTTTGGAAATAGAAGCTCCCGGGTCTTCAAGTTCTCACCGGCCAGACCCCGGCGCTCCATCGCAGTCAGGCCGCGGTGTCAGGGGCCCTCAGGTCCATCACGAAAACCGCGTTTCTCCATCGTCATCAACACCCCCGGGGGTGTCGACCAGGACCCCGAGCGAGATGCTCCCGCTCCGGAGGCTCATCACGTCCCGCCTTGCCGCACCCACCTGCGCGACCGAACGCCTGTACGGCCGTGGCATCTGGCATCTCGCGAGGCCTCCGTTTCAGGTGTAGCCTCGTCGCCCGAGGACGAACGCGTGCAGCCAACCAACGAAGCCATCGCGCACGCGTCGGACGACGAGGTCGTCCACTATCTTCTTCCCCACCCGATCGCGGCGTTCTTTCATCTCACCCGCATCAGTCATCTCAGCGGAGACCGACTCGGGTTCCGATTCAGGTTTGTCGAGGAAACACTGCGCTTCCTCGCCCTCCTTGCAGTCTCCGACGCCCTCGCGCGGGGTGCCGACAAGAGGCAGGCACGCACCTGGTTCAAGGCGTTCGAAACTCCCAGCCTCGGAAAGCTCCTGAAGGCACTGCAATCAGCCGCGCGGCGTTCGGACCAACCCTTCGTTCCCGAACTCCGAGGGGCGCTTGGCGGACCTTGGGAGTCTGCAACCATCTCGCTGATCGGAACCCGCAACGATTGGGCGCACGGACGGGTGCCCCCGACAGAGGCATCTGCGAGGAAGATTCTACCCACCCTCGATGAGCCTTGGCGGGAGTTCACCCGAGGGCTCACCTGGCTCCAGAGATACCAGCTCGGGGCCTTTGCCGAGGTCCGTTCCAGCGGCGACACATTTCGAGCGCTCTGGTTTGCCTCGCGTGGAATGGAGGAGACCTGCGAATCCGTCTCTCTTCGCTGCCAGCGAAAGCCCAGGGAGCACGAGGTCGCGATCCTCGACATTCGCTCCGGGAATCTGCTCTATTTGACTCCGTTCTTCTACGTCGACTCTGCCGAGCGAGGTCGCAGCAAGGAACTGCATTGGCTTCGCGAACTCACCCCTTCCGACGGCCAACACCTGGTGACGTACCAGACCGTCGCGGCAGCGGCCGCGCAGATGTGCGGCTTCTTCGATCCCGGGTCCGACGAACGCCCGACGCTCGCACAGTTACTTGAGCGGCCCGGCTCGTGGCCGCAACAGGTGTCGGGGATGCTTTCGGTCGAATCGGCCTCCGCCCTTGAGGCTCCCACAGCGTCGCCTTCTATTGATCAACGACTGCGCGTGATCGGCAAGCTCGGTGAGGGTGGAATGGGCGAGGTCTGGGAGGTACACGACGCCGACCTCGACCGCCGCTGCGCGTTGAAGATCCTACGTTCATTGCACAACAGCTCGCCTAGCATGCTCAAGCGCTTTCACCGTGAAGGGCGTTTGCTCGCCAAGGTCCGCCACCCGGGGGTTGTTCAGGTGTTCGATAGGGGGGTCAATGCTAAGCGGCAGCCGTTCCTCCTGATGGAACTCGTCGAGGGAGAGAATCTCCAGCAACGGTTGGAGCGCGCGGGCCCTCTCCCGGAGGCGGAGGCGATCTCCGTAGTGATCGACCTACTCGACGCTCTTGCAGCGATCCATGCCGTCGAAGTCGTGCATCGCGACGTCAACCCCAGGAATGTCATGCTTTCGAGCCGTGGAGAGGTTCGGGTACTCGACCTCGGAATCGCTCTTCACAACGTCGAGACGCGTGGGACCCGAACCAATGAAGTGCTCGGTACCCGAGGCTACATTGCACCCGAACAGTATAGCGGGGACGCGACGCCACGCAGCGACATCTTCGCGGCCGGGCATCTTCTCAGGACACTGTGTACCGGTCGAGCGCCGGACGACGTCGAAAACCCGTTGGAGGATCTCTCGCCTGCCTTGCGGGATGTCTACGCGCGCGCCGTCGCAAAGAACCCGTCCGATCGGTTCGTCTCCGCGGAGGAGTTCTGCAATACTTTACGTCACATTTCTGCGCTGCCGAGGTCCATCACACCACCGGAGGCCGTGACGAACCAGAGGCCGACAGCGACCATTGGCAGCGAGGACATCACTCGCGTTCATGACTTCAGTTCCCTGGAAGTTGACGTACTCGACAACAACGAGATCGCTGTTTCAGGAGACGACAATGTCTTTCACTCGAGTACTGAAACTGCTCAATCAAAGGCCGACAGTCTCTTCGCTCAAGCCGAGCTCTTCATCCGACGTAGATTGCTCATCTGGGCGCGCCGCCGAGTGAAGGACGCAATCGCGGTGGACCCGAAAAACGCCGCCGTTCTCCAACGAGCGCGCGACCTCTATGTGCTGATCGATGATCCTGACGGGGTCGCTCGCGATACCGACGCCCACGCGATCCATGCAGAGGCGGGTGGGAAGGCACCGAGTCCACGTCCCTCTCCCGTGGTGCCCGAGAATGTTCCTGCGAGGCATTCCGCTCTGGAAGGGACGGACCCTGGGCTGTTCCTTGAGGAGGTGCTAGATGACGTAGACCACATGATCGAGCGTGGAATGAGCGATGGGGCGACCGACGTCCTGATCCGACTTCTGGAGGTCTATCCAGGTCACCCAAAGCTACTCGACCGGTGGGAAGAAACGACCCAGAAGATAGACTCCGGAGTGAAAATCTCTGCACAGCCGACCATCGATCATGACCCGTCGACCCCGTCGCCATCCACCGAAGACTGCGACACTCACTACGATCTCGGCATTGCATATCGAGGGATGGGCCTCATCGACGGAGCGATCGCGGAGTTTCGGCTTGCGTCGGCGAGTCCTGCGAGGCGTTCGGGCAGTGCATTGATGCTAGGTGTATGCCATGTCGACAAGGGCGAATTCGGCGCAGCTATCTCGTACTTTCGCGAGGCGCTCGCGGCGCCTCACCGCACTCAAGATGAGGACCGAGCTCTCTACTATGAGATTGGCAACGTCTACGAAAAGATGGGGGATGTCAGCGAGGCGATCTACTACTTTGAGAGAGTTGAGAAGTCGGATCGGAGTTCGAGCTTCCGTGATACTCGCGACCGCTTGTTGTCGCTCAAGCGCGAAGTGAAGCCGACCCGCAGTCCCGCAAGGAACAAGCCGTAGAGCGGTGCGTCGGCGGTCGGCCACCGACATGGCGAGCGACGGGGGCAGATCCCGCCTTCAGTTGCCACGATCGATGAGGGTGGGGAACCCTTGCTCGCAGTGAGCGGAATCGGCGGGCGGAGAGCAGTACCGTCCTGCTCGTCGATGTCGCCGTTCTACACCTTCGCGATCCCGGGGTGATGGAACTTGATTGCGACATAGCCCATTCATTCACCCCACCACCGCCCGCGCCCCCTCGACATCCACCAGCGCCTCCACCAGCAGGTCGCCCTCCATCTCCGCCGTCAGGCAAGGCTGGAACTTCGACACCCGCGCCGCCGCCCGCATCCTCAGCGCCGCCGCGCGCGCGTCCGCCTCGCTCGGCCGCCCCTCGGCCCGCAGCTTCGCCAGTGCCATCCGCACGCCCGCCTCGCTCGCCCCCGCGCCCTCCCGCAGCGTCACCCCGAGGTCGTCCGCCGCCACGCTCTTCCCCAGCATCCCCTCCAGCACCCGCCCCAGCAGCTGGTTCGCCGCGCCGCCCGCGAAGGTCCACCAGCGCAGCCCCCCGGGCGCTTCCACCAGGCAGGTGCCCTCTCTCGCTAGAAACTCGTGCTCCGCCCGCTGCTCCGCGATGACCGCCCTCGCCCGCTTCGACCACCACGGGTCCACGTCCTCGCTGCTCAGCACCTCGCGAATCGCCTCGCACAGCACCCTCCCCCGCACCCTCGGCGAGCCCGTCCAGCGCGCCATCTTCGCGTCCTCCACCGGGCGCACGTGCAGCAGCGCCTTGGGCCACTCCACCGAGGTCACCCTCCACGCCCTCCCGCCCAGCACGAAGGCCGCTGGACCCTTCGGCCGATCGTCGGGCCCCGCCTCCTCGCCATCCTCCTTCTGCAGCGCGATGAAGGTCGCATCGACCTGCCCGACCTCCTGCCCCGCCCACATCACCGTCAGCACCCGCGGCGCGTCGAACACCGCGTAGAGGGACTCGAAGTTCCTCCGCCCGTAGCGCTTCTCTCCATCGGGACCGAGCGAGAGCAGCCCCCCGTCGCGGTGCAAGATCCCCTTCGAGAGCATGTGCTCCACCAGGGTCTTCACGTCGCCCGGCCCGAGCCCCGCGAAGGGCGCCGCCCCCGACACCCACGCCCACGCGTCGCTCTCCGGCAGTCCCCCGAGTTGCAGCGACAGCGCCATCAGCTGATGCGCCAGGAGGTGCGCCGCCTTCCTCGGCGGACGCACAGGCTCGACGTACCCGCGCTGGTGCAATCGCATCAGCGCCGCCGCGTGCACCGTCGTCTCGGGCTCGGTGCACAGGAAGGTGCAGTTCGCCCGCGCGCCCGCTCTCCGCCCGGTGCGCCCCATGCGCTGGAGGAAGGACGCCACGGTCCCCGGCGCGTCGAGCTGCAGCACCCGGTCGAGGTCGCCCACGTCGATGCCGAGCTCCAGCGTGCTGGTCGCCACGATCACGCAGTTGCGCGCCTCGGAGAAGGCCCGCTCGGCCTGCGCCCGGGAGTCCGGCGAGAGCGACGAGTGCGACACGAACACCGGGACGCCCTGCGTGTTGAGCGCGCTCGCGATGGACTCCGCCGCGCGCCGCGACTCCACGAACATCAGCCGCTTGTCGCCCGCGAACAGCGCCCCCGCGGCCTTCGCCGCGCCCCCTTCGCTGCCCACGAAGTCGATCACCACCTCCGGCTCGGTCGTCGCGCCGGGCGCACGCAGCACCCGCCCCGCCCGCTTCGAGCTCCCCCGAAGCCACTCCAGGATCACCTCCGGGTTGCCCACCGTCGCCGAGAGCGCCACCCGCTGCAGGTCGCGACCGCACAGCCGCACCAGGCGCTCGAGCACCGACGCCAGGTGGCCGCCGCGGTCGTCGCGCACGAAGGCGTGCACCTCGTCGATGACCACCGCCTGCAGTCCCCGGAAGAGCGAGCGCGCCGGAACCCGCGGCGACATCAGCATCACCTCCAGCGACTCCGGCGTGGTGAGCAGCACGTCCGACGGGTCGCGCAGGAAGGCCCGCCGCGCCGCCTGTCCGACGTCCCCGTGCCACGTCGCCGCGCGCCGCCCGAGCAGGCCCGTGAGGTGCTCCAGCCGGTCGCGCTGGTTGTTGAGCAGCGCCTTGATGGGCGAGACGTAGAGCACCGAGAGGCCGCGCCAGTCCTCGGCGTCCATGCGAGAGAGCAGCGGGAAGAACGCCGCCTCGGTCTTCCCTCCCGCTGTCGGCGCGAGCAGCACCACGTGCTCACCGTCGAGCACCGGCGGGATCGCCAGCGCCTGCACCGGCCGCAGCGCCGCGAAGCCGAGGCCGTTGACGATCTGGTAGCGCACCGCCGGCGCGAGCCGCTCGAAGGCCGCGACGCCCGCGTCGGTCACGCGCCCGCGCCGTCCGATCCGTCGCCCACGTCGAGGTCGTCCACGGCCGACAGCGCGCTCGCGTCGCGCACCACCCCCGCCGCCGCGGCCTCGTCGGCGCTGAACTCCGACGGGCTCACCGTGAGGCGCCCGTCCACGCGCGGATCGAAGTCCGCGAACATGTCCACCTTGTCGAGAAGCGAGCCCACCAGCTTCTTCAAGAACAGCCTTGGCGCCACGCCCACCTTGCCGCCCAGCGCCCCGGTGACCGTGTCCGCCAGCGCGCCCAGCACCGCGTCATCGACGGCGGTTGCCACCCGCGACGCGTCCTTCGCGGGATAGAGGTCGCGCACCCGTCGTCCCACTTCCATCAAGCGCGTGCGATCGAAGGGCAGCAGCCGGATTTGCGCCGCGCGAGGGTTGTCGAAGCGCGGATCGCCGGAAAAATCCTCGTGCAGCCGCTGCTCAAGCGGGGGCAGGCGTCGGATGCCCTGGGGGCCCTCGAAGAAGGCCGGCGTCCCGGTGACCAGCACATAGAGGCCCGGGTAGCTGCCTCCGTCGATCTCGTCGAGGAGCTGTCGCAGCGCGTTGAGCGAGCGCTCCCGCACGTCGCCGCGCATCCGCTGGATGGTCTCCGCCTCGTCGAGCACCAGCACCAGGCCCTTGCGTCCGGTCTGCGCCAGCAGGGCCAGCAATCCCCGCAGGAAGGCCCCCGCCGCGAAGTGATCGACCTCGCCCTTGATGCCCGCGTGGCGCTTCACCTCCGCGCCCACGTTGGGCTGACCCATCAGCCACGCCAGCAGGCCCTCGGCGGTCGCGTGGTCGCCCTCCACCCTCGCCCGGTGGCACCCTCGCAGGGCCGCCGCGAAGGACGGCTGGCTCGCGCTCACCCGACTCAGGCGCTGCTCCAGCAGCTCCTCGGCGACCGTCGCCACGGCGTGGGCGTCCGTCGCGTCGATGCCGGGGGCCGCCAGCGCCTCCTCCTCCAGCGCGAAGAACCACCGCCCCACCAGCGCCCGGAACGCCCCCTCCTCCCACTCCGCCGTGCGCAGCGACTCCATCGCGCGGCGGTACACGGTGCCCATCTTGTGCAGCGGGGTCTCGGTCTCGGAGATCTGCACCTCGCTCACCGCGAAGCCGCGCGCCAGCGCCCGGTGCTCGACCCAGCGCGCGAAGAAGGTCTTACCCGTCCCGTAATCACCGCGCACCGCCTTGAAGACGCCCTGCCCCAGCGCCGCGCGCTCCAGCTCCTCGTCGAGCGCTCCCTGATAGCGCTCCAATCCCGTGGCCAGTACCTCCACCCCACGCCGCGGGACGGTGCCGTTGCGCAGCGCCGCCACGATCTCCTTGCGCCGCATCACGCTCGGGTTCACCGGGGCGCCTCCTCTCCGTGAAGCAGCGAGAGCTGCGTGGCGTCGAGCGTCACCAGCCGCGTCGCCGGGTCAAAGGTCAGCACGGGGTAGCCCTCCAGGTTCAGGATCTCCGACACCACGGACACCACCCCCTCGCCGCGCCCCGGCAGCAGCTTCAACGCCCGCTCCAGCGCGCCGATGTCCATCCGACCCTCGCGCTCCATCACCGCATCCACCAGCGGAACCACCTGGCTACGGAGCCGCTCCTTCTGCGACGTCGGGAGCTCGACATAGGCCGCCGACCCGAGCAGCACCTTCGACCATCGCGATGCCACGGGGACAGGCGCCGGGGCCACCACCGCCGGTCGCGGCGGCTCGATCACCATCGTCGGCAGCGCAGGCTGGCGCGGCGGCTCTCTCGGCGGCGCGGGCTCCACCGGGCGCTTCGCCGGAGCCGACCACTCCAGCTCCCACCAGCGCGGCCGGGGCAGCGGCTGCGCTTCGAGCCCGGCGTCCTGCTCGGCCTCCAGGGTGCTGCGCGCGAGGTTGGTCCCCACCACCATCACCGCGGGCGCCACCACCTCCGCCAGCGTGGCGCCGCCGTGAGCGCCGTCGCCCGACGCGATGCCCCATACGTCCGTCTCCTGCGTGCGCAGCGCCACCCGCTGCCCCGCCCTCGGCGACCACACCCCGTCACCCTGAAACACCGCCTCCGCCGCCGACGGCGACTCGCCCTCGCGCAGCACCCGCCAGCGCGCCTCGTGGCCCTCCCCCCGCGCTCCCACCGAGCGCAGGCGGGCGCCCGGGACGTGCCCGTGGTCGGCTGCGAACAGCACCGCGCGACCGGCCTCGGTCGCAGCGCGCAGCAGGTCGG
>JAUSAZ010000008.1 GCA_030652255.1 Myxococcales bacterium
CTGCAAGCGGTTCGCCCACGAAGAGGGCAACGATGAGATCGGATGATGGGGGTGAGGGCGCGCGGCAGCGGGGAAGGGGGCCCGCGAAACAGCGACTTCGGCCTTGCGGGCATCGCCGAGAACATTCCGGGAAGGATCAGGCTTTCAACCTGCGGGCACGGCGGCCGGTCGTCGGTCAGCGCCGATTGGGGCGTCGGAGTTCATCGACGAAGTTGGCAGAGGCGCCCGCGGCGTGCTGCGATGCGGGCCATGGCGCACGGCTCGAAGGTGAACTCATGCTTCCCCACGGGGCTCCCGTACCCGGGGATCATGCCCTTCCTCCGCACGGCGCCGCCCGCGCAGCTCGGGCTGGCGGAGGAGCTCGACCCCGACGCCCCGTGGCACACGCTGCCCATCGCGGCGATCGACACGGAGACCACCGGGCGCGACCCGGGCCGCGGCGACCGCATCGTGGAGATCGCCGTGGTGCACCTGCGCGACGGCGTGGTCGAGGGGCGCTACGGCATGCTGGTCAACCCGGGCATCCCCATCCCCGCCGACGCGGCGGCGGTGCACGGCATCACCGACGCGCAGGTGAAGGGGCAGCCCACCTTCGAGCAGCTCGCGCCGAAGATCCTGGAGCTGCTCCAGGGGCGCATCCCGCTGGCCTACAACGCCGGCTTCGACCGGGGCTTCATCCGCTCCGAGCTGGTGCGCGCCGGCGTGGAGGTCACCAAGACCCCCGCGACGCCGCCGGCCCTGCGCGGCACCGAGTGGCTCGACCCGCTGGTGTGGGCCCGGGCCTTACAGACCGGGGTAAAGGGCTTCAAGCTGGGCGAGGTGTCGCTTCGGCTGGGGGTCGACCTGTCCAACGCCCACCGCGCGACCGACGACGCCGAGGCCGCGGGGATGGTGCTGTACAAGCTGCTCCCGAAGGAGCGCGGCACCACCTACCGCTCGCTGGTGCTGGAGCAGCGCGGGCTCAAGTCGGGGCCCGCGGGCCGCACCTGGCGGCGGTAGCGGCGAGCGCCGGAGGGGAGGGCGCGGCGGCTCAGCGGGAGCGCGGCGGACGCTTGCGGCGGGGGGTTCCGGCCGGGTCGAAGGTGATGCCCATGCGGGTGAGGCGCTGCTCGACGCCGAGGATGCGAGAGGTGTCTTCGAGCGCGATGTAGCGGGCGCGCGCCTGGAAGAGGAGCTTCGCGGCGACGTCGTACTCGCCACGGAGCTCGTGGACGGCGGCGAGGAGCTCGCGGGCGAAGGCGCGCAGGACGGGGATCTCGTAGCGGGTGGCGAGGTCGAGGACGGTGCGGGCGCGGGTGGTGGCGGCGTCGACGTCACCGACAACGAGGGCTGCAACCCCTGCGGCGAGGTCACCGTGAAGATGCTCGATCGTCATCCTTCCACCGGACCGCGTTCCGAGACTTGCGGCGAGTTGGACCACACGATGGACGTCGCCATCCCTCAGATACTCCCAAGCGAAGCCCGGCTTATCGGGCGCACCAGTGAAGGCTCCGTGATGGGGGGAACCCATGTCGGCATCGCTCTCTGGAGAGGACCGGGACCGAAACCGGTCAGCGGATAGAATGCTGCGGACTGTCGCGCGCAAGCGGTCTTGCAACGCCAGTTCGCTCAGCGAGGCCTTGAGTTCCTTGAGACGGCGAACGACCTCGCGGACGTCAGCACGGGACTTCCTCTGGATCCATGCTCTCAGGGCCCACGTCTTCGCGAGGGCGCTCACCGCCTCCGGCCACCAGCCCGCACGCACTCTCAACGCCAATAGATTCGACAGCGCCTGTGCAAGAGATGCGGGTGCATCGGGGCCCTCGCATGCGATGCCACCCACCAGGACATGCTGCGCCGACAGCGCCGTGCGTCTCGCTCCCTTTGCAGATGTTACAGCACGTTGAAGCGCGGTGATTGCTGACCCGAATTGCTCTCTTCGCCCGTCCGCCAGCTCCATCACGATGTGTGGCTGATACATCCCCAGGGATAGCCCTTCGACGGGAAATCCGATCGAGCGAAAGAGGGGCTGAGGAAGTGAAAGTTCAAAGGATACAAAGTCATCAGCGGGCCACAGCTCAAGGGACATATGATGAAACTCGCCCAGCCTGCCCGCGCCCGCCCCGGCTGCATCTACCCATCGAAGCGGCTGGGACAACGGTGTCGCATAGGCGCGAACAGTCGGCCGGGCCAACGCAGCGTGGAGCGGTCCGAACCGGAAGTGTTCGCCGGCGCCGATACCGAGCCCACGCTGTTCGAGTTCCTGAGTGGTGCCCGGGGAGGGCTCTGGACCTCCTTCGGGGTGTCCAGACACCGCCTCGCCAGCGCTCACCGGCAGCCGCGCCCGCAGCCGCGCCGCGAGCGCCTGATCCAGGCTCCTCTCCCAATCCCCCTTCCCCACCCCGACGCCCGCGTGCGCCATCCGGTGCTCCACCATCGCGGTCACGATGGCCAGCAGCTCCACCGGCTCATCCGTGTACTGCGCCGCCTCCCGCAATGGACACTCGTGTATCCCGATCGCCCGCAGCGGGTGCGCCGGGTTCTTCCACGCGCGCTCCAGCGCCCGCAGCAATGGCACCTTCAGCAGCGACTCCATCCACGACGTGCCCGCCACCTGCGGCTGCGGCAGCTGCACCAGCGCGTGCTTCGCCCCGAGCGGCGCCACCAGCTCCCGCAGCCCGTCGACCTCGGTCTCCGCCGCCAGCCCATGCACCAGCACGATCCCGCCCGCCCACTCCAACCGCCGCGCGATCAACCCCTCTAGCGCCGCGCCTTCGACCACCAGCTGCGGACACCCCGGCAGCGCTACCCCCAGCAGTGCCAACAGGCGCTCCCGGTCCTCCGCGCCGTAGTGGTACGGGAGCAGCAACACCCCCTCCGGCAGCGCGATCGGTCCCAGCTCCGGGGGTAGGATCCACACGGCGGTCTCTCCGCTCAGTCGCCTGATGGATGAAGGATGTACAGCAGCGGATCGAGCGTGAAGCGCGACGGGTTCCAGAAGTCGTTGGGCAGGATGACCTGACGATCCTGGATGAGCGCGAAGTCGGCGTCGTTCTTCTCGCAGGCCGCCAGGATCTTCTCCCGATCGACCTCACTGTCGGAGCTCGTGTAGAGCCGCACCACCCGCTCGACGAGCTCGTAGGGCACGTTGGCGTACTCGCTGCGAATCACCTCGCGCACGGCCTTCTTGCGGGCCTCCGTCCCCCACGCGTCGCGCTCCGCCAGGTTCTGGAACCACTGAAGATACGCCAGCGGCGTCGGCGCGCGATCGGCGAGCCAGTGCATCCCTACCTTCAGACCGGCCTCCTCCGCGAACTGCTTCTGGATCTCCTTCGACTCCAGCTTGATTCGCTTCTCCAGGATGCCGACGAGGTGATTGCCCTTCAACGGCGGCAGCGCCCGCTTCGGGATCGTGCGCGCGATGCCCGAGAAGTAGCTCCGCATGCACACGAGCGTTGCGATGGGCGCGTCCGCGAGCTCAAGCACCCACTCGGCCTGCTCCTTGGTCTTCCCGCGTACCTCGTCGGTGCGATACTCGTGCTGGAGTTCGTCGACGTTGTCGAGGAACAGCAGCACCCGGAAGCCCGCGTCCCGCAGGTCGCAGAAGTACGCCTTCAAGGCCGAGCACAAGCCCGCGTCGTCGAAGCGCAACGAGCCCTTCAGGCTCTGCGTCGTCTTCTGCGTCTTCTCGAAGGTCAGCCCGAAGGACCCCTCCAGCACGTTGCGCAGCATCGAGGTCTTGCCGCCGAGCGCCGCCTGGAAGCGCACCAGGTTCTCGTGCGCGATCTGCGCCTCGACGTTGCCCTCCAGCCGGGTCAGCGCCAGGAAGGCCTGGCACAGCCCGACCATCTCCTCGGGCACCTTCACCCGCGCGTCCTTGAGCCGACCGAGCTCCTGCACCAGACGCATCGCGACGTCGTTGTAGACCGCGCGGCTGCTGTTCAATCGTCGGCAGTCGACCTCCAGGAAGAGGGTGTTCTTGAGGTTCTGCGGGGCCGACGTCTTCACGTCGCCGAGCACCTTCTTCGCGAAGATGGTCTTCCCGCTGCCCTTCGAGCCGTGCACGCACCACGACTGCTTGACCGTCGCGTCCTTCGGTCGGGCCAGCCACGCGAGGATGCTCTGCGTGAGCCACTCGCACTCTTCGCTGCGATTGACGAACAGCCCCGGGTCCGTCTCCATCGCGTTGAACAACCCGAAGTACATCGCGGAACTCCTCGGCTACCGCTTCGCCCGGAGGTCGCGACGGCGCACCACGTCGCGGTAGCTCTCCCGCGCGCGGATCAACGTCGCCTTGCCCTGATCGATGAGCACCTCCGCGGGGCGCGCCCGGAGGTTGTAGTGCGACGCCATCGCGTAGCCGTAGGCCCCGGCGTTGCCCACGATGGCGAGGTCGCCCTCCTCGGGCATCGGGATCATCCGCTCCTCGGCGAGCACGTCGCCGCTCTCGCAGATGGGCCCCACGATGAAGCTCCGCAGCGCGGCGCCGTCGCGCGGCGGGATCATGCTCACCGGGTGGTACGACTGATAGAGCGCCGGCCGGATGAGGTGGTGCATCCCCGAGTCGACGCCGATGAACACCCGGTCGCGCGTGCGCTTGAGGGTCGTGACCTGCGTGAGCAGCGCCCCCGCCTCGGCCACCACGTAGCGCCCCGGCTCCAGCAGGAATTTCAAGGGCTTCTTGCGGCCCTTCTGCATGGCGCGGAAGCGGGTCATCACCCGCGACCCGAGGCCCGCGAGGTCGAGGGGTGACTCCTCCGGGCGGTACGGCACGCCGAAGCCGCCGCCCGCGTCGAGCACCTCCAGGTCGGGCAGCGCCTCGCTGAAGGCGAGAAGGGGGTCGAGCGCGTCGAGGAAGAGCTGCGGGTCGAAGATGCCCGACCCGATGTGCTGGTGCAGCCCGATGATGCGCAGCCCGTGGCGCGCGGCGATGGAGCGGGCCTCCGGGAGGTCTTCGGGCGCGAGGCCGAACTTGCTGTCGGGACCGGCCGTGACGACGTGCGGGTGGTGCCCGCCGCCGACCTCCAGGTTGACCCGCAGCGACACCCGCGACCCGCGGAACATCCGGCCGTAGCGGTGGAGCGACGAGAGGGCGTCGAGGTTGATGAGCACCCCCGCGCGGTGCACGGCGCGCAGGTCGTCGTCGCTCGGGCTGTTGCCCGAGTAGATCATCTCGGCCTTGCGGAAGCCGCACTCCAGCGCGAGCTGCACCTCCCAGGGCGAGACCGTGTCCACCCCGAGGCCCATCGAGCGCACGATGCGCAGCAGCGTCGGGTTGCCGTTGGCCTTCATGGCGTAGCGCAGCCCGACCCCCGGGAAGGCCCGCAAGAGGGCGCGGCAGCGGTTGCGCAGCACCGGCGCGGAGTACACGTAGAGGGGCGTGCCGAAGCGCTCGCAGAGCCGGCGGGCGCGCCGCGGGCCGAGCCACGAGCGCCACGGAGGGGGGGAAATCATGACGGCTCCGCGAAGAGGGCCCGGTGCAGCGAGCGCACGGCCCGCTCGCCGTGGGCGTCGGGCACCAGGAAGCTCAGGTTGATGGCGCTCGCGCCCATGGAGAGAAGCTGCGCGGGGATGTTCTCCTCGGCCAGCACGGCGAAGATGCGCGCGCAGGGCTTCGGGTCGTCGAGCAGGCCCGCGGCGATGACGCACACCAGGGTGTGGTCGGCGGTGACCGTCACCTCGCCGTAGGTGCGCAGCTCGCGCACGGCCCCATCGAGGCCGTCCTCCTTGTCGACGGTGCAGCTCACCGACACCTCGCTCGTGCTCACCAGGTCGACCACCACCCGGTGCCGCGCGAAGACCTCGAAGATCTTCGCGAGGAAGCCGTGCGCCAGGAGCATCCGGGTGGACACCACGTTGACGCTCCGGATGCCCCGCTTGTGGGCGAGCGCCCGCACGCCGCGCGCCTCGCGGTCACCCTCGGCGGTGATCACCGTGCCGGGGTGATCGGGCTCGAAGGTGTTCTTCACCCGCACCGGGATGCCCCGCTTCACGGCGGGGTGGATGGTCTTCGGGTGCAGCACCTTCGCCCCGAAGTACGCGAGCTCGGCGGCCTCGTGGAAGGACAGCACCGGGATGGTGCGCGCGTCGGGCGCCACCCGCGGGTCGGCGGACATCACCCCGGGGACGTCCGTCCAGATCTCGATCTCGTCGGCGTGGATGGCCGCCCCGACGATGGCCGCGGAGTAGTCGCTGCCGCCGCGCCCGAGGGTGGTCACCCGCCCGTCGAGGGTGCGCCCGATGAAGCCCGTCACCACCGGCACCCTGCCCTCGGCCACCAGCGCCGTGACGCCCGCGCGCAGCAGGTCGCCGCTCTCCAGCAGGGGCTCGGCGCCGCCGAAGTTGGCGTCGGTGAGCATCCCGAGGTCGAAGGCGTCGGCGTGCACGGCGTCGACCCCGCGCTTGCGCAGCGTCGCCGCGATGCCGCGGGCGGAGATGCGCTCGCCGAAGGAGGCCACGGCGTCGAGGAGCTCGAGCGAACACTCGCCCCGCGCCGCGATGGACTCCAGGGCGGCGCGCAGCCCGGCGAGCTCGCGCTGCACGATGGCCGGGTCGAGGTCGAAGGCCGAGAGCAGCGCCGCGACCCGGGCCTCGATGGGCGAGGCGTCGACGCGGCCCTCCTTGGCGTGGCGCGCCGCGGTGAGGAGCATGTCGGTCACCTTCGAGGCCGCGCTGACGACCACCACGGGTCGGCGCGGCAGCGAGCGGCTCACGATGTCGCACAGGTTGGCGATGCGGGTGGGATCACCGACGGAGGTGCCGCCGAACTTCATGACGCGCATAGGGTTTGTTGCCGCGGGGAGTAGCAGACGCCGCGGGCGGATGGCCAGCTAGTGACCGACGCGGTCCCACGCGGCGCGGGCGTCGATGCCCCGCTCGCGGAAGCGCGGCACCCAGTCGCGGAGGAGGGTCTTCTCCACCACCTCGGCGTAGCGGGCGGGGGGCATGAGGCCCCAGCGGCGGTCGTCCGGGGAGACCTCCGTGAGCGCTGCGGCGAAGGCCGGGGCGTAGCTCGCCCGGATGCGCGCGAAGCAGCCCGGCAGCTCGCGCTCCACCAGCGCCCGCAGCTCCGGTCCGAGGGGGCCGTCGAGCATGGCGTCGAGGAGGGTCCAGCCGAAGTCGCGGTGGCGCACCTCGTCGGCGAGGATGCGACGGAGCGCGGCCTTCGCCGTGGGCTCCTCGCACCCCTCCCGGAGGTACCGGAACAAGGGCACCGCCACCGTCTCGCCGAGACAGAACACGTCCAGGCCCACCCGGGTGATGTCCCACTCCAGCGGGTCGCCGGAGCGCTTCGGGTGCTCCAGGGACTCGCGCGCGAGCTGCGGCGTGCCGGTTCCGCCGGCGGCGCGGTACACGGCCATGGAGAGGTCGGCGTGCTCGAGCTCGTCGGCCGCGATGCGCAGCCCGGCGTGCAGGAGGTCGGGCGAGGCCCCGGCCTGGGTGAGCCAGAGCGTGAGGTGCTGGGTGATGACCGACGAGCGGTACTCCGCCTCGACGCGGCGGAGCCACTCGCCCCGGGCGCGCGCGAGGGCGTCACGGTCGGGCGACGCTTCGACGGCCGGGGCGGCGGGCTCGGAGGGGGGCGGCTTCATCGCGGGAGAAGATCCCGCGAGGGCGCCGCGGCGGTCAACGCCACGGATGGGGGGAGTCGGGAGCTCGTCAGCTCTTGCCGAAGAGACGCTGCATCCAGGAGGAGCCCTCGGCGTCCGGCGCGGGGGCGGGGGCGCCCGCGGACTTCTCCTCGCGGCACCGGCAGCGCTCCGCCGCCGGGACGTCACCGAGCACCTGCTCGATGTGCGCGCCGCAGCCCGCGAAGGTGGGCCGCCCGCACTTCGCACACGCTACCCGGCGGCACATCAGACGCCTCCCGGGGCAGCGGCGGGCGCTTCGGCCTGGGCCTTGGACTCGATGCTCCGGCGCACCTCGCCCATGTCGAGCGCGGCCACCTTGCGCAGCAGGTCTTCGAGGCCTCCCGCGGAGAGCGCGCCCGCCTGGGAGGAGAGCAGCACGCCGTCGCGAACCACCACCAGGGTGGGGATCGCCCGCACCTCGAAGGCCGCCGCGAGGCCGGGCTCAGCCTCCACGTCGATCTTGCCGAACACCACGTCGGGGTGCTTCTGCGCCGCGGCCTCGAAGACCGGCGCGAAGGCCCGGCACGGCCCGCACCACGAGGCCCAGAAATCGAGCAGGACGGTGCCCTGCTTGATGGTGTCTGCGAAGTTCTTCTCGTTCACCTGTGTCGTCTTCATGGATGACCTCCGTGCCTCGTAGGAGCCAGGGCCCCGGCGAAAGGGTTCAGGCCCGCTCGGAGAGAAAATCCCGGAGCGCGACCCGCACCGACGCCTGCACCCCGGGCGGGACCTCCACCGCCGGGCCGCCCGTGTGACACATCGCGAGCGTGCGCTTGAGCGAGTCGCAGCTGTTGCGGCAGCGGGCGCACGACTGCAGGTGCCGCTCCATCTCCGCGCAGACGTCGGCGCTGATCTCGTCCTCCAGGTGCTGCGAGAACAGCGTGAGCACGTCCGGGCACTGCCCCGCCGGGGCCGCCTCGTCCGCGGCCGGGGCGCCCAGCAGCGGGGCCATCTGCGCCCGCACCGCGAGGCGCGCGCGGTGCAGCCGGCTCTTCACCGTCGGGACGTTGACCCCGAGCACCTCGGCCACCTCCGGGGCCGTCAGCCCCTCCACGTCGCGCAGCACGAGCACCTCGCGGTACATCGGGTCGAGCGACCCGATGGCCTGCTCCAGGGCCTGCTCGACCTCGCGGCCCGCGAGGGCCTCGTCCGGGGCCTTCGCCGGGTCCGCGAGCTGCGACGCCTCGGAGGCCGCGTCGGTGTCCAGCGACTGCTCCCCCGCGGGCGCAAACACGCTGCGCCGCCGCTTCTTGATGCAGTAGCTCCGGGCGATCGTGTAGAGCCAGGTCGAGATCGACGAGGCCCCGCGGAAGTCGCGCACGCCGCGCGCCATCGCGAGCAGCGTCTCCTGGAGCACGTCCTGGGCGTCGTCGGGGTTGCGGCAGATGCGCAGCCCGAAGCGGTACACCTGGGCCTGGTGCCGGCGGAGCAGGGTCTCGAGCGCCGCCCGGTCGCCGCTGCGCGCGAGTTCGAGGAGTTCTGGGTCGTTCATTGGGCTCACCGATGTTCTGCACCGAAAGGCCACCGCGCGGCGACGGATTCCTGCGCGCTTGGAAAGGCCACCGAGGTGGTGTTCACTCCAGCGCCCCTGCGGGTCCCCTTACCGAGACCACCACCCCCACGACACGAGGTTCGAAGCTCCACGATGACCGAACGATACGACCGCCTCCTGGGCGCGCTCCGCGAGGTGGCGCTGGTGAACTCGGTGTTCTTCGTCGTCGAGTGGGACGAGCAGGTGATGATGCCGCCCGGCGGCGCCGCGCACCGCGCCGAGCAGAAGGCCTGGCTGGCCCGCACCGCGCACACCCGGCAGACCGCCGCGGACTTCGGCGACACCCTCGCCGAGGCCGAGCGCGAGCAGGCCGGCGCCGCGGACGACAGCGAGGAGCGGGCCGTGCTGCGCCAGGCGCGCCGGGCCTACGACCGGGCGGTGAAGCTCCCCGGGGCGCTCGTCGAGGAGCTCACCCGCACCACGGCGCACGCCCACCACGCGTGGGTCGAGGCCCGCAAGGACAACGACCCGGCGAAGTTCGCCCCGTGGCTCACGAAGATCGTCGCCCTGAAGCAGCAGCAGGCGGCCTGCCTCGCGGCGCCCGGGCAGCGCGCCTACGACGTGCTCGTCGACGAGTTCGAGCCGGGCGAGACCGCCGCGCACCTCGACGAGATCTTCGGCGCGCTCCGGGCCCCGCTGGTCGAGCTCGTGGGCCGGGTGATGGGCTCCGGGCGCACCGTGCCGGGCGAGCTGCTGGCGCGCGACTTCCCCGTCGACGCGCAGGAGGCCCTCGGGCGCGAGGCGGCGAAGGCCCTCGGCTACGACTTCACCCGCGGGCGCCTCGACGTGAGCGTGCACCCCTTCTCCATCTCCCTGGGCCCCGGGGACTCGCGCATCACCACGCGCTACCACGCCAACCGCTTCAGCGACGCCTTCTTCGGGGTGCTGCACGAGACCGGGCACGCCCTCTACGAGCAGGGCCTCCCCGGCGAGCGCTACGGCACCCCCCTCGGCGAGGCCGTCTCGCTCGGCGTGCACGAGTCGCAGTCGCGCTTCTGGGAGAACCTCGTCGGCCGGTCGCGGTCGTTCTGGCGCTACTTCTACCCGAAGGCGCAGCGGGCCTTCCCGGGCACCCTCGGCGACGTGCGCGAGGACGACTTCGTCGCGGCGGTGAACGTCATCCGCCCGTCGGAGATCCGGGTGGAGTCCGACGAGGCCACGTACAACCTGCACATCCTGCTGCGCTACGAGCTGGAGCAGGCGCTGATGTCCGGCGAGCTCAAGGCCGACGACGTGCCCGCGGCCTGGAGCGACAAGCTCCACGGGCTCCTCGGGGTGCGCCCCGCCACGGACGACCGCGGGTGCCTCCAGGACGTGCACTGGAGCGGCGGCGCCCTGGGTTACTTCCCCACGTATACCCTCGGCAACCTGTTCTCGGCGCAGCTCTTCGAGGCGGCGGCGCGCGACCTCGGCGACCTCGACGCGGCCTTCGCGCGCGGGGAGTTCGCGCCGCTGCGCGAGTGGCTGCGGGAGAACGTGCACCGCCACGGCCAGCGCTACCTCCCGCGCGACCTCATCGCCCGCGCCACCGGGGCGCCGCCCTCCGTCGAGCCCCTGCTCGCCCACCTCCGGCGCAAGGCCCACGAGTACTACGGGGTGTAAGCCCCCCCCTCCGGGGCGTTGTTGTCACCGTCGAGCTCGGGAGCGCGTGGCATCGCGACACCCCCGATGCCCCGGAGGCAGCGATGACCATGGCCCGCACCATCGCGTTCGAAGACCCGCCTGTCCCCTCGCGGAAGTTCGACACCCTGGTCGACCCGCCCGCCACCGCCAACACCCTCGCGGATGACGGCCCCACCGTCGCGGTGCGCCTCCCGCCCGAGCGCTCCACCTTCGACGCGGGCGCCACATCGAGAAGCTCCAGGCGCGCGACCCGGCGACGGAGCGGCGCTTCCCCTTCGAGGTGCGGGCGCAGGTCTTCCTCGGGGTGCTGCGGGCGGTGCAGTACGCCCACGCCCGCGGGATCATCCACCGCGACATCAAGCCGGCCAACATCATGGTGGGCCCCTACGGCGAGGTGATGGTGATGGACTGGGGCCTCGCGCGCCCGGTGCGCGTCGCCCAGGCGGCGGGTTTCGCGGGGGGAGGCGCGCGGCCCGTGCACGCGACCGCGTCGAGCCTGGAGACGCAGCACGGCGCCATCATGGGCACGCCGCACTACATGTCCCCGGAGCAGGCGCGCGGCGAGACCGACCGCATCGACGAGCGCAGCGACGTGTACAGCCTGGCGGTGATGTTCCACGAGATGATGTCGCTGCGGCACTACCTCGACGGCAAGAAGAGCGTGAACGAGGTGCTCGCCGCGGTGGCCTCGGCGAGCGACCGCAGCCTGGTGGACTGGGTGGCCGACGCGGTCGCGACGGGCGCGCCGATGGAGTGCCTGCACTACATCCGCAAGGGGGTCTCCGCGAACCCCGCCGACCGCCACGCCAACGCGGGCGAGATGGCCAGCGAGCTCGAGGACATCCTGTCGGGGCGCATCAAGATGCAGTGCCACATCTCGGCCACCAAGCGCCTCGGGCACACGCTGATGCACGCCATCGACCGGCACCCGCTCATCGCGACGGTCTTCGTGCTCCTGGGCGCGCTGTCGCGCGGTCGCGGGCGTGTTCGGGGTGGTCTTCGGGCTGCTGCGGCTGGTGGGCGTGGCGTAGAGCGGTGGCCTGATGGGTTGGGTACGCGCCTGCGCGAGCCCCCACCCCCGGCCCCGCCCCCACGAGTGGGGGCTCATCGTTGCCCTCTTCGTGCGCAAACCGCTTGCAGGCTGCGGCTTCCGGGCTACCCGCACCACTTCGCGCGCCTTGGCTGCCGCGGGTTGAACCCCACGGCAGCCAAGGTGAAGGCCGCAAGCGGCCTGTCCGATGTCCAGGCACAGTGACCAGCCCGCCGCGGGCTTTCCCTTGGCTGCCGTGGGTTTCAGAGGTTGTCTCAGAATTGCCAGTGTCAACTGATTTTGCCTGTTCCGAAGGCAAAA
>JAUSAZ010000009.1 GCA_030652255.1 Myxococcales bacterium
ATCGACGAGCGCACCGCGCTGGTCACGGTGATGCACTCGAACAACGAGACCGGCGTGCTACAGCCCGTCGCCGAGCTGGCAGGGTTCGCGCGCTCGGCGGGTGCCATCGTCCACACCGACGCGGCGCAGTCGATCGGCAAGGTGCCGGTCCGTGTGCGTGAACTCGGCGTCGATCTGCTCTCCATCGCGGGCCACAAGCTCTACGCGCCGAAGGGCGTCGGCGCGCTCTACGTGAAGCGTGGAACACCCCTGGTTCCGTTCGCCCTCGGTGCGGGCCATGAGCGCGGGATGCGCCCCGGCACCGAGAACGTCGCCTCCATCGTCGGCCTCGGCGTCGCGTGCGAGCGGGCGTCGATCGACACGGCGGACGTCGGTCCTCGCATGCGCGCGCTCCGCGACACGCTGTGGGCTCGCCTCTCGGCCGTCGTTCCGGGACTCGCGCTCAACGGCCACGGCGAGCTGCGCCTGCCCAACTCCCTCAACGTCCGCTTCCCTCGCGCGTCAGGAGAGGCCGTGCTCGCGGGGGCGTCCGAGGTCGCCGCGTCCACGGGATCGGCCTGCCACGAGGGCCATGAGCGAGCGTCCGCGGTCATCCTCGCGATGGGCGTGACACCCGATGAGGCGCTCGGATCGGTGCGCTTGACGCTGGGACGCGGCACGACGGAGGGCGACGTCGAGCGCGCGGCGGAGGCCCTCGCCCGCTCCTGGCGCCACATCAAGACGGGGTAGGCGCCACTGGGTGGACGCTCAAGGTCGGCGCGGCGTATTGGGCCATCAGCATGGGCGCGCAGGACTCCGTCTTCAAAGCAGCCATCGCACGGCTGGTCCCGAAGCAGGAGCGCGGGCGCGGGTACGGCAATTCATGCGCAGCGAGGTGCCGCGATGGACGAGGCCGCGATCACCTGCTGGGCCTCGACGCGTGGGGAGTCGCAGATCCACCAACCTTCCTGGATGCACTGAGGAGTCCGCGAGATGAACGCCTTGAGTGCGGTGGCGGAGGTCGCCGGGGCGTTCCTGAAGCTCGGGCTCACCTCCTTCGGAGGGCCCATCGCCCACCTGAGCTACATCCGGGCGGAGTGCGTCCAGACGCGCGGCTGGCTCGGCGACGACGAGTACGCCGACATCGTCGCGCTGTGTCAGTTCCTCCCTGGACCGGCGAGCAGTCAGGTCGTGTTCGCCATCGGGATGCAGCGCGCTGGCCTCGCGGGCGCGCTCGCCGCCTCGCTCTGCTTCCTGCTCCCGTCCGCCGCGTTGATGATCGCGTTCGCGTACGGGGTCACTGCGCTGGGCGACCTGCACGGCGCGGGCTGGCGGTACGGGCTCAAGCTCGCGGCGGTCGCGGTGGTCGCCCAGGCGGTGTGGGGCATGGGGGTCAAGCTCTGCCCTGACCGACCGCGCCTGACGCTGTGTCTGGCCGCCGCCGCTGCGACGCTCATCTTCCCCGGAGCGCTCGGCCAGGTCGGCGTGATCGTCGGTGGCGCGGCGGTCGGCTGCTGGCTCTACCGCGATCTCCCCGACCCGGTGAGCCCCACGGTGGTGGAGCGGGCGCGGGGCCACGTCGCCGCCGTCGCCGCGCTCGTCGCCTTCGCAGTGCTGCTGGTCGCACCGAGGCTCGTCGCGCCGGCGACCGGCGCGAAGTCCGTCGACGTCTTCGATGCGTTCTACCGCCCCGGCGCCCTCGTCTTCGGCGGCGGGCATGTGGTGCTGCCGCTGCTCCGGGAGGCCATCATCCCCCGCGGCTGGATGAGCGACGACGCCTTCCTCGCGGGCTACGGCGCCGCCCAGGCCGTCCCGGGGCCTCTCTTCAGCTTCGCGGGCTACCTCGGAGCGATCATCCATGGCGGTCCCCATGCCTGGACAGGCGGTCTGTGGTGCCTGTTCGCGATCTTCCTGCCTGGCTGGTTGCTGATCGGCGGAGCGCTGCCGTTCTGGCATCGGCTGCGCTCGAAGGCCTGGATGCAGGCCGCGCTGCGAGGCGCGAACGCGGCCGTCGTCGGCGTGCTGCTCGCGGCCCTGTACACGCCCGTCATGGCGGAGGCAGTGACGAACGCGCGGGATCTCGCGGCCGCCCTGGTGGCCTTCGGTCTGCTGGAGCTGTGGAAGGCGCCGCCGTGGCTCGTCGTGCTGCTGACCGCAGCCGCGGGGCAGTGGGCGCTGCGATGACGCCGTGGTGACGGCTCCTCGCGTCGCCCCGGAGACGCGACTACTGCCCGGCGCCGGGCCGCGACCCCTGCACTGCGCCTGCCACGTAGGTCCTGCCGTCGAGGGTGATGTCCGGCGCGTCGTCGTGCTGCACCAGGATCACGGCGCGCTGGGAGGTCGTCGCGTTGGAGAGCTCACCGCCGACGGCGATCACCACCTCGCCGAACCCACCCACGCCGTGCAGCGTCGCCGACGTGAGGGACCGCAAAGGTCGGCGGATGCCACCGCCACCGAGGTGCAGCGTCGCCCCGTTGGCGCCCACCATCAGCACGTCGTCGGCCCCGCGCGCCCACACGCCGCTTAGCGGGGGGAGCGTCTCCAGCGAGGCGTCGCCCACCGTGGACAGCGCGCGCCAGCCCTGGTCGCCGCCCGTGAGCAGCAGGCCCGACGCGCTGCCGCCCACCGCGAAGCACGCACCGCCCGCGCAGGAGACGGTGAAGAGCCGATGGTCCGAGGTGGGGAGCTGGACGTCGATGCGACGCCACACCCCGTCGCCCGCCCCGCGCCGCAGGATGAGTCCACCAGAACCCACGACATAGAGCACGTCGCCGTCCGCGGTGACCTTGTAGAGGTTCTCCGAAGCGGCGCTCTCGGGGATGGGCTCCTGCCGCCACGAGGTTCCGTCTCCGTGCAGGAGGACGCCGTGGGGTCCGTCCGGTCGCGCCGAGCCGCCGACGATCCAGATGTCGTCGGGCGAGCGCGCGAGGACGCCCCAGAAGGTCGGCTCGCCGCCGGTCGAGGGAAGCCCCGTGGCCACGGGCTCGCAGCGATCCCCGCGCATCCGCAGGACGCGGGCGCGGTCGCCCACCGCCCAGAGCTCGAGCGCGCCGGCGGCGTTCTCCACGCCCGACACCCACCAGAGCGCGCTGTCGGCGGTGCATCGGGTGATGAAGCGCCCGGGCCAGCGATACTCGACGAGGCGTCCTGCCGTGCCGCCTGGCACGCTCGCGGGATCGACCCCGACGAAGCCGCCCACCAGGAACGCTCGCTGCGAACGCGCGTCCCCCCAGACGCTGAGCAGCGCGCCGCCGGGGGCCCCGATGACCGCCGCGCGAAACCAGACGCGCGGATCTTCCGCAGGCGCTGGGGTCCCATTGCAGGCGCCGAGGGCCAGCACGAGCGACGCGCACGCCAACGGGAGGCCGGTCCGTCCCGAAGCGCTTCCCGACGGAGCAACGCGCGTGGTCATCGGTCGGAGGCCTCGCGGGTCGCGACCTGGGGCCGCGCGAGGAAGGAGTACAGCGCCGGAAGCACCACCAACGTGAGCAGCGTCGAGGAGAGCAGCCCCCCGAGCACCACCGTCGCCAGCGGCCGCTGCACCTCCGCGCCGATGCCCCGGCTCAACGCCATGGGGAGGAACCCCAGGCCCGCGACGAGCGCCGTCATCAGCACGGGGCGCAGTCGCTCCAGGGCCGCCGCGCGGATGGCCTCCCGCGCCTCGACGCCCGCGTCGAGCGAGCGCCGGATGGTCGAGGCCAGCACCATGTCGCCCAGCACCGCCACGCCGCTCACGGCGATGAAGCCCACCGCCGCGGAGATCGAGAAGGGCATTCCCCGCAGCCACAGCGCGACGACGCCGCCGAGCGCCGCGAAGGGCACGCCGGTGAAGACCCGCAGCGCGTCGAGCACCCGCCCGTAGGTGAGGTACAGCAGCGAGAACACCAGCAGCAGCGCGAGCGGAACCACGAAGAGCAGCCGGCGGCGCGCGCGCTCCAGGTGCTCGAACTGTCCGCCGTAGGTCACCGAGTACCCGGGCGCGAGCTGCGCCTCCGCCCCGATGCGGCGCCGCGCCTCGGACACGAAGGAGGCGATGTCGCGCCCGCGCACGTTGGCCTGCACGATGATGCGCCGCCGCGCCCACTCGCGCTGGATGGTCGAGGGCCCGGACTCCGTCCGGATGCGGGCGAGCTGCGAGAGAGGCACCTGCGCGCCGTCCGGGGCCGCCACCAGCAGGGCGCCGATGGCGTCGGCGTCCACCGCGCGCGCGGGCTCGATGCGCAGCGCTACGGGGAAGCGCCGCTGGCCCTCGCGGAGCTCGGCGACCTCCACGCCGGCGAGCGCGGCCACCGTGGCGAGCACCGCCTCGGCGGGGATGCCGAAGCGAGACGCAGCGGCCTGGTCGAGCTCGACGCGGAGCACGGGCAGGCCCGTCACCTGCTCGACGGAGACGTCGGCGCTCCCCGGGATGGTCCGCACGATGGCGTCCACCCGCCGCGCCGCGGCGCGCAGCTCGTCGAGGTCGTCGCCGAAGATCTTGATCCCAAGGTCGGCGCGGATGCCTGCGACCATCTCGTTGACTCGCATCTCGATCGGCTGCGTGAACACCGTGCGCATCCCGGGCAGGTCCCGCAGCGCGGCCTGCATCGCCTGCACGAGCTCATCCTGGGAGCGCGCGCGGCGCCACCGGGCACGCGGCTGGAGGGTCACGAAGACGTCCGAGAGCTCGACGCCCATCGGGTCGGTGGCCGTCTCCGCCGTCCCCGTGCGCGTCCAGATGCGCGCGATCTCGTCGGGGAAGGCGGCCAGCAGCGCCCGCTCGATCTGCGTGCCGTAGCGCACCGACTCGTCGAGGTCGACGCTGGCGAGGCGCACCGTGTTGACCACGACGGTGCCCTCGGAGAGCCGCGGAACGAACTCGGCGCCGAGCCGCGTCGCCAGCACCGCCCCGTTGGCCACGAGCAGCGCCGCCAGCACGACCACCCACCCGCGGCGGCGCAAGGCCATCTCGACGACGGGTCTGTACAGCCTATGGAGCCAGCCGATGAGCCGCGGTTCATCGCCGCGCGCGCCACGGCGCAACACCAGGCTGGTCATGACGGGCACGTAGGTGAGCGAGAGCACCATGGAGGCCGCGAGCGCGAAGAGCACCGTCAGCGCCATCGGCCGGAAGAGCTTGCCCTCCAGGCCCGCCATCGCGAGCACCGGCAGGTACACGATGGCGATCACCAGCTCGCCGAAGAGGGTCGGCCCGCGGACCTCCAGCGACGCCTCGCGCACCACCTCGACTACCGGGCGACGACCGCCGTCCTCGCGAAGTCGGCGCGTGGCGTTCTCGACGGCGATGATGGCGCTATCCACCACGAGCCCGAAGTCGATCGCGCCGAGGCTCATCAGGCTCCCGGCGACGCCCGTCACGCGCATGGCCGTGAAGGCGAAGAGCATCGCGAGCGGGATCACCGACGCCACCACGAGCCCCGCGCGGACGTTGCCCAGGAAGGCGAAGAGCACCAGCACGACCAGCAGCGCGCCCTCCAGCAGGTTGGTGCGCACGGTCGTGAGCACCTCGTCCACGAGGGTGCGCCGGTCGTAGACGACCTCCACGTCGATGCCCGGCGGGAGTGACGCCCGGGCCTCGTCCAGCCGCGCGCGAAGGGCGGCGCTCACCTCGCGGCTGTTCTCGCCCAGCAGCATGAACCCGAGGCCCAGCACGGCCTCGCCGCGCCCGTGGGCCGTCACCGCGCCGCGGCGGATCTCGGCCCCATCGACCACCCGCGCGACGTCCCGCACCCGAATGGGCACCCCGCCCTCCGCGCCGATGACCACGCCCTCGACGTCGCCCAGGGTGGTGAGCAGCGCGACGCCCTGCACCAGCGTCGCCTCGCCCGATCGCACCAGCCTCCCCCCACCCTCGCTGCCGTGGCTGCGTCGCAGAGCCTGGGCCACATCGTGGAGCGCGAACCCTCGTCGCCGCAGCTCGATCGGATCGACCCGCACCTCTACCCGCCGCTCCTCGCCGCCCCAGGTGTTGACCTCGGCGACGCCGCGCACGCTCCGCAGCTGGGGTCGCAGCACCCAGTCGTGGACGGTGCGCAGCTCGGCGAGGGACTTCCCCCGCCCCGTCACGAGGTAGTGGAAGACCTCCCCCAGGCCCGTCGCCGCAGGGCCCAGCGCGGGCGGACCGAGGCGCTCGGGCAGGCGCGCCGTGGCGACGCGCTCGCCCACGACCTGGCGGGCGCGGTAGAGGTCGGTGCCGTCCTCGAAGAGGGCCGTCACCTGCGAGAGTCCGAAGCGCGAGAGCGAGCGCACCTCGACGAGGCCCGGCAGCCCCGAGAGCGACTGCTCCACGGGGAAGGTCACGAGGCGCTCGATCTCCTCGGGTCCGAGGGCCGGGGCCACCGTGTTGACCTGCACCTGCGCGGGCGTCGTGTCGGGGAAGGCGTCGATGGGCAGCTCACGCAACGACCAGACGCCGAGCGCCGCCATGGCCGCCGTGAGGGCGAGCACGGCGAAGCGATGCCGTAGCGAGAGCGCGATCAGCTGGCCGAGCACGCGCCGTCAGCCCTCGTCGGGGCAGCAGCCCGCGCCGATGCTGTCGCGCAGGATCTCCGTCTTCAGCTGGAAGCCCCCGGTGGTGACCACCCGATCGCCGGGGGCGACGCCCTCCCGCAGCAGGACGTCGTCGGTCGTGCGGCGGGCGATCGTCACCACGCGGGCCTCGTAGACGGCGGGCGAGCGCTCGACGAAGACGACGTCCTGGGCCTCGACCCGCTGGAGCGCGTCGCGGGGCAGCACCACGCCCTCGGAGGCGGCCGCGACCGTGACCCGAGCGCGGCCGAAGGCGTTGGCCCGCAGTCGGCCGTCGGGGTTGGCGAGCTCGACGCGCGCCTCGACGGTACGTGTGTGTGGATCGACCACCGGTGCCAGGAATGCAATCGTCCCGACGAGGGGCGCAGCGAAGCCATCGAGCTCGATCGCGACGGACTGACCGACGCTGAGCCGCGGCGCCTGCGCGTCGGGAACGTCGAGGATCGCCCACATCCGCGAGAGGTCGGCGACCTCCACGAGCACCTCTTCGGCGGTGACCTGCTGGCCCACGGCCGCGGCGCGAGCGACGACGACCCCGGCGCGCGGCGACAGCACCCGCACGGCCCGACCTGTGCCGCTCACGGCCGTCCCGGCAGCGACGAAGCCCGCGAACGAGGCCCGCGCGGCGGCGTGTTCGGCCTCGGCGCGCTCCACGCTCGCGAGGCTGCCGATCCCTTCGGCCTGGAGCGTGCGCGCTCGTTGGAGCGCGGTCTCGGAGATGCGTGTGCGCGTTCGTGCGGCTTCGACGTCCGCGCGGGTGGCAGCCGCCGCGGCGCTGTCGAGGGTGAGCAGGAGATCGCCCGGTCGCACCACCGTGCCGACGCCGACGGCCACCGTCCGCACCACGCCAGGGACCCGCGCGGAGACCCGTGCGAGGCGCGTCGCATCGAAGGCGAGGCGCGCCGGCACCGCGACCTCGTCGGTGAGCGGACGGGTCGTCGCGGTCACCGTCTCGAGCCCTACCTGCGCGGCGACGGTCGGCGAGGCGAGGCGCACCATCGTCCCGGGCGCGAGGCCCGCGCTGGCGTCACTGCGAGGGGTCCGATCGCCGTGTTCGCCCTGTTCCGCCGGGGTCGGCGGTGCGCCGCGGGGCCGCGGGGCCGCGACCCCCTGACGGAGGAGCTCGGGATGGCAGGCTGCGCACTGCGACTCCGGGACGCTGTGCTCGCCGCACCAGTCGTGGCGCGCCTGGAACTGCGGGATCAGCTCGGGGTTGCAGCGCGTGCACTCGGACTCCGGCACACCGTGGCTCCCGCACCAGTCGTTGGGGTGCGCCGCCGGCCCGCCGTGGAAGGTCGGCGCCGTCGCCGCGGGTCGCGGGGCAGGAGCGGGGGTCTCGCGGCGGGAGCAGGCCCCGCTCAGGGCCACGAGCAGGACCAGGGCCGCGCACAGCGAGCGACTCATGCGGCCTCCTTGCGGACGGCGTGGAGCGCGTCGTCGAGCAGGGTCGCGATGGCCGCCTCGGTGAGCCGGTAGTAGACCAGCCGCCCCGCCCGGCGGTTCGTGACCAGCCTTGCCTCGCGGAGAGCGCCCAGCTGGTGGCTCACCATCGACTGCGAGGCACCGGTGATGGCCTCCAGGTCGCACACGCAGAGCTCGGGTCGCCCAGACCCGAACGCGGAGCGCAAGGCGACGAGGAGGTTCAAGCGCGTGGGGTTGGAGAAGAGCGCGAAGAGGCGCGAGAGCGCGCTCTGCTCGGTGGCCGTGGGCAACGCCGCCCTCGCTACCCGAACCGTCTCGGCGTGGATGACCTCGACATCGCACACCTCGCCGCAGGCGTCTCCGCACCGGGCCGGCGTGGCTTGCGAAGCTGCCTCGTCGGACCCAACATATGACGAGCTGTTCATATGGGATGAGGCTACCCGTTCGCCCCGACGGCGCAAGCGTCGCATGGGGTGGGCCGCCTCCTTCAACCGTCCGTCTCCCTGCAGGAGTCCTTTGGCCACCCACTCGTACACGATCGCCGCGATGGACTGCCCGTCCGAAGAGGCCGTGATCCGTCGCCGCGTCGGTGCCCTGCCCGGGGTCATGTCGCTGTCGTTCGACCTCCTGAACCAACGACTGACGGTGGACCACACCCTGCCCTCGGACGAGGCCATCGTGGCCGCCCTGACCGACGTGGGGATGCCCCCGTCGGGGGACGCCCCGAGGCCCCGGAGCGACGCGGCAGCGTGGGCCGCGGGCGCGGGGTGCGCCACCGACGGCACCGACGACGAGACACCCGCTGCTCAACCCACCGCGGCGCGGGTGATCGCCTCGCGCGGCGTGCTGGTCCGGCTGGGGGGCGCGGGCGCGCTCGCCTTCGGGGCCGAGGCGGTCGTCTGGGCGGGCGGGCGGGAGAACTCCGCCCTCGTCATCGCCATGGCGTTGGCGTCGATCGCGCTCGCCGGGCTGCCCACGCTCCGCAAGGGGCTGACGGCGCTGAGGACCCTCACGCTCAACATCAACCTGTTGATGAGCACCGCGGTGATCGGCGCGGCCGCCATTGGCCAGTGGCCCGAGGCCGCCGTGGTGGTGTTCCTGTTCGCCGTCGCCGAGCTCATCGAGGCCCACTCGCTGGAGCGCGCGCGCAACGCCGTCCGCTCGCTGATGACCCTCAGCCCCGACACGGCCAGCGTGCGGCAGGAGGACGGCGCTTGGCGCGAGGTCGAGGCCGCGCGGGTCGCGACGGGCGCCGTGGTGCGCGTCCGCCCGGGCGAGCGGGTGCCGCTGGACGGCGTGGTCACCGCGGGGGCGTCCTCGGTCGATCAGGCGCCGATCACCGGGGAGAGCGCCGCGATCGCCAAAGGCGTACGCGACGCGGTCTTCGCGGGATCGATCAACGGCGAGGGGCTGCTGGAGTTCCGCACGACGGGCGGCCGGGACGACACCACCCTCGCCCGCATCGTGCGCAGCGTGCAGGAGGCCCAGGCGCAGCGCGCCCCGGCCCAGCGCTTCGTGGACCGCTTCGCCCGGGTCTACACCCCCGCGGTCTTCGCGCTGGCGGCGCTCGTCGCGACCGTCCCCCCGTTCCTCTTCCACCAGCCCTTCCTGGCCTGGTTCAGCAAGGCACTGGTGCTGCTGGTGATCGCCTGCCCGTGCGCGCTCGTGATCTCCATCCCCGTCACGGTCGTCAGCGGCCTCGCCTCGGCGGCCCGGCGCGGGATCCTTGTGAAGGGCGGCGTCCACCTGGAGCAGGGCCGCAAGCTCGCGGTCGTGGCGCTCGACAAGACCGGCACGATCACCGAGGGCCGGCCCCGGCTCGTCGAGGTGGTGCCCCTGGTCGGCACGCGGGACGAGGTGCTGCGGCTCGCCGCGAGCCTCGACGCGGGCTCCGACCACCCCGTGGCGCGGGCCGTGACCGCGGCGTGGGAGGGGGCCCTGGAGCCCGTGGAGGCCTTCGCGGCCATCGCGGGGCGGGGCGTCCGCGGGCGCATCGGCGGCGAGGCCTACGCGCTCGGCAACCACCGCTTCACGGAAGAGGCGGGGGCGTGCGGCACGCGCGTCGAGGCCGCCCTTGAGGCCCAGGAGGCGCAGGGCCGGACCGCCGTCGTCCTCATGCGCGGACGGGAGGCACTGGCGGTGCTCGCCGTCGCCGACGCGCCCCGCGAGACCAGCGTGGCGGCGCTGCGCGAGCTGCACGCGCTGGGCGTGCGGACGGTGATGCTGAGCGGCGACAACCAGGCCACCGCGACGGCGATCGCGCGCGCCGTGGGGATCGACGACGCCCGGGGGGAGCTGCTCCCGGAGGACAAGCTCGCCGCGATCGAGGCGCTGCTCGCAGCGCACGGGAGCGTCGGCATGGTCGGCGACGGGGTCAACGACGCGCCGGCGCTGGCCCGGGCCACGGTGGGGTTCGCGATGGGGGCGGCGGGCACGGACACGGCCATCGAGACCGCCGACGTCGCCTTCATGCGCGACGACCTGCGGGCGCTGCCGGAGTTCATCCGCTTGAGCCGGCGCACCTCGGCAATCCTGACCCAGAACATCGTCATCGCCGTGGGCAGCAAGGCGGTGTTCTTCGTGCTGGCCCTCGTGGGCGCGGCGACGATGTGGATGGCCGTGCTCGCCGACGTGGGCGCGACGCTGGTCGTGGTTGCCAACGGGCTGCGCCTGATGACCGCGGCCGCACCAGCGCACGGGGGGACACGCGAGGCGCCCTGATCGGCGGGGTGGCGTGGGGCTTCGGGCTCGCGCGAACCCAGGTTGGCGGGCGCCTTGTGCATCTTGACCTCCGCCACCGGGCGTCGTCAGGATCCGGTGCATGGGCTCCTTCGCTCACAACATCCGTCCGCACGTTGACGCCGAACTTCGGGCCGCAGACGAGGCGGAGGCGCGGGGTCAACCCGACGCGGCGTTCACCCACCTCGAGCGGGCGCATGTGCTCGGGCAGGCCTCGACGGTCGAGCACGTCCGCGTCCACTGGCGCATGCTCCTCTGGGGCCTGCGACGCCGGGACGTCCGAGAGTGTGTGGGGCAGGTGATCCGCATCGGCGGCGCTGCGACGAAGACCGTGTTCGGTCGGGTGCCGCGCGGCAACACGGGCGGCTCCAACGTGAGCCCGTTCGCGCCCATGCCCATTCCGCCCGACCTCGACGAGCGCATCCGCGAGGCGCGCGCATCGGCCGGCTGATCGAGATAGCCCCTTCCGCCGTCCCAGCGTCTCACACTTGACGGGGTCAGCTGGTCCTCGTGGGCCATCACCGCGGCCGCGAGCCGTGTGCATTCCAGGCGCAGGTGGAGGCCGCGATGCGATCGTCGCGCTGACCGCCGCGCGGCGGTCGCAGGATGGAAGTCAGCTCACGTCGGACGCGGTGGCGGAGAGACCGGCGCCTGGAGCGCCTACTCGTTGGCGGGGCAGTTGGGGTAGCGGGGGTCGGCGAGCACCTCGTCGATGGCGGCGCGGATCGAGGTGAGGCCGGTCTCGGAGCCGTATTGGCGCCAGCGGATGCGGCCGCAGCGGTCGATGATGACGTTGGCCGGGAAGGCGGTCATCGGGACAAAGGGCTGCGTGATGAACATGGGGTCCATCAGCTCGGGGAAGGTGATGCCGTAGCGCGAAACCCAGCTGCGGCAGGTGGCCGGGCTGATGGCCGAGCCATCGGTGTTCTGCACGAGGAGCTGAACAACGCGCACGCCGCGGTCGGCGTAGGGGTCGATGATCTGCGCCTGGATCTGTGCGGCCTCACGCTGACAGGGCACACACCAGGCCGCGGCGATGACGAGCACCGTGAGCTGGCTCGTGAAGAAGTCAGGGCCGTCGAAGCGCCACTGGGCCTCGTCGCCTTCGCGATTGCACGCGGTGAGGGTGAAGGGGCGGAAGAGCCGGCCCACGCTGGAGCCGTACGGGCCCGCGGGGTAGGTCTCCGCCGGGGCCGCGCCGGTGTCGATCGGGGTGGCGCCCACGTCCGTGACGCCGGAGCCGGCATCGACACCCGCATCGGCCGTCGGCGTCGCGCCGACAGCGCCACCTCCGCCACAGCCGGCCAGGGCAGAGAGGGCGAGAACGTACGCGAGAGTCTTCATGGTCTTCCTCGGGTGAGTAGGGACGCGCATGGAGGATGAGGGGCCGACGGGGAGGGGCACGTCTCCCTACCGGGCGTGATCCCCCATCCTTTACTCCGGGTTGAGGGCTTCGAGAAAGGCCACCACCGCCTCGACCTCCTCGTCGGTCACGGTGTGCCGCAGGAGCAGGTCCGGGTCGATGGTGCTCCGTCCCACATCTGTCAGGCGGAGTGCGCCGCGTAGAGGATCGATGGCGTGTTGCGGGTGCCGCGCCCGAGGGCCTGCGCGACCGGCTGCCTGTCGGCAGAGGAGCGCGCCGGGTCGTGGCAGGGACCAGCTCGACCTCGGGCGGGACGCTGCCCCCCGGAGGTATCGAAGCGCACATCACCGATGGTGCCGCCCGCGCTGCAACCGGGGTCCACAGTCAGCACCGAGGAGCCCGCGGGAGAGGGTTGGAGATCGGCGAACTCGTGGGTCGTGACGACGGATCCACGCGTCGCGACACGCTCCTCCGATAGCGGAGTGAAGTGGCACGCGGCCGCGCCATCCGACGCCGTCCGACGCCGCGAGGCTGACCCGACCGGCGGACGCAGCGGCTCACCTTCCGAGAGAGCAGGGGCATGTTCTATGGGAGACGCGCTCCGGCCGCATCGCTCAGGGCCTGAAGCACCGTCGCAAGGTTCACGATGGCCATCGCCACGTCGGGGTGGGCGGGGTGGGCCTCGTGGATGCGTAGCGCATACTCTATCAGGGGGCGCGCGTCGGCTGCGTTACCCAGAGTGTGGAGCGCTGCTGCCGCGAGATTCAGGAGGACCGTCGCCACGGTGGGATGGTCGGGGTCGAGCGAGGCCTCGTGGATCCGCAGCGCGCGTTCCAGCAGCGAGCACGTCCTGGCCGCACGCATCGCCCAGGGCCTCGACCACCATCGCCAGGTTCGAGAGGCGTATCGACACCGACGGGTGGTCGGGGCCGAGCGCGACCTTGCCGATGCGCAGCGCCCGCTCCAGCAGCGGGCCTTGGCGCGACAACAACTTTTCGTTCTGGTCGGCGGCCGGGTCTGGCGGCATCGCCTAAGTGGCCCTGTGGTTCCCTTCGGACTCGTCGTCGGGCGCCCTTATCTCTGCGACGCCCTCCCCGATGACCTCATCGGGAGCAGAGTTCTCGTCTTCTACAATCTCGACGGCGTGGTTTGGGGCAGCGCTGACCTCTGCTGGGGCCAAGATCGTGTGGGCATCGACGCCGAACCCCGCCGCGAGGCGGGCAAGGGTCGCGAACGTAAGGTTCACCCGGCCGCCTTCAATCCGCTGGTACTGCTGCATCAGCATGCCGCAGCGCGCGCCGGCCTCCTCCTGGGTCCAGCGGCGTTCGTTCCGGAGGACTCGGAGGTTCCGCGCCGCTCGAGCGACCAGCGAGAGGTACGCGGCGCTTTCGTAGTGGGGGACGCGCTTTTCGCGGCGCGGTCGCGGTGTAGCCATCGACGCCACCACGAGGGCAGGTCGGCGCTGGCCTCCACAACGCTAGCGTTGTATCCCTGCCCGTGGCGTCGAGTGCCGTCTGTGATGGAGGACATGATGGGGCGATCTGGGTGGCGCGCTGGTGGAGTTCTGCTGCTGGTGATGCTGGGCAGCTGTGGTGACGAAGGCGAGCTGGCGGACCCGTGTGGCGCCCGTACCTGCGGGTTCGACCAGGCGAATCATTGGTGCGGCGATTGCTTAGCCAACAGCCTGTGCGATTCCGCGGGTGCCTGCCAACCGCGGTGCAGTCCGAGCGCGCCGACGGGCATGTGCTCGTACGGGCAGACCTGCGTGTCCGGGGCTTGCTGCCTCGACCGGCACGTTTGCGGCAGCGCCTGTTGCGCCGCCGACTCCTCCTGTGGGCGAGACAGGCTCGGGCGTCAGGTCTGTCAGCGGCGGTGTCAGACCAACCTCGACTGCCCAGGCGAGGTAGGGCATCGCTGCTGCAATGCCATCACAGACGGCAGCGGGCGACCGATCCTCGAGTTCGGCCTGTGCAGCATCGACCCGCCCGGTGACGCGCGGTGTCGCTGCGCGATGAACACGGACTGCAGTTCGCGCTCGTGTACGCCGCAAATCGGCGCCGCCGCAGATGCGAGCGTGTTCCCAATCGCGCCCCTCGTCTGCTCGACCCCGGCGTGCAGGCCGTACGGGCAGTGCCCCGGCGTAGGCATGTGCCCAGCGGGCTACTGCAATCTCTGCGACGCCGCGGGGAACTGCTACTGCGCGCAGACGTGCGCGTCCGACGGCGACTGTCACGGCGCTCGCTGCACAACGTTTGCGCGCAGCGCCGGCAGTTGCCCCGCGACGCAGACCGCCTGCGCGCCCCGTTGAGTTCGGCACTGCGGCTCAGTAGCTCGCGTACCGACGCACGATGCTGTTGGCGCACAATAAGTGTCCGAATGTATCCGGACCGCGACCGCAACGCCCCCGCGGGCCGTGACCGCGACCTTCACCGGCGACGTCCCGACCTTGGCGAGCGTGACCCACGCCCCGGGCGCAACCTTCGACCTGCGTCGGCAGTCCGAGCAACAGCGCGGGCTGTTCGCACCGATGCCCGACCAACCCGAGATAATGCTCCTTCTGGCCTCCCTGCGGACGTACCTCGAAGGCGACGAGGCCTTCCTGGCGCGCACCATGTCGATAGCCTTCGGGCCACGCGCCTGCCAGCAGGGCCTGTCGGTGCGCTACGCCCGCTGCGTCGATCTGATCGACGACCTGTACGCGGGCCTCGCGAACGGCAGCTACCACGCGCAGCTCAAGCGCTGGTGCGCAACGCTGCTCATCATCGACGACGTGGGCCTCGGGCAGGTCAAGAAGCGCGAGGACGAGCCGACGGCGGCGCACACGCTCTACAACCTGCTCGACCGACGGCACACGCACGCGGCGACGGCCATCACCTCGAACATCAAGCTCAGCGCCGGGGCCGCTACCTCGGCGACCCGACGGTGGCGGCGGCGATCCTCGACCGGCTCTCGATGCGGGCGCTGCGGCTCGACATCGACGGGCGGCGCTACCGCCAGCACGTCGGGCAGGAGCGCGCGCGCAAGCACGACCACACCCGCCGACGACACCACCGACCCGTAGCGGGTCGGCGAAGCAACTTCAGACAGCAAATACGCAAGAGCGCGTGGGCGCGACATGCCTCGGGCGCAGCGGCGTCGGGGGCAAGGTCGCGCCGCGCGCAGCGCTCACGACGTGACCCGGGGTGGGTCACGCTTTGGGCGCCGCCAAAGGGTAGGTCCCTCGTTCTCCGCCCGGCAACCCATGGCGGGCGCTCGCGCCGCCCCTCGACAGCCTCGCCCCGCGCGCCCGACGCCCCCCGCATGGGCGCCCCCCGCCGCCGCCGTCGCCGCCGACCGTACGTTGAGACCGGATGACGCCAAGCGCTTCTTCCTCGACAGAATGTGGGTAGCAGCACGAGCGGCTAGCCTCGGCTGGGTAGCTCCCTAGGTCGCCATCCGAACCTGAGGCCCAACAATTTCGAGAGGTTGCAGGTCGCCATCTCTGGTCGCCATCTTCTGGTCGCCATCTCTGGTCGCCACCCAGGGAGGATGGCGACCACAACTAGCTTCCATCTGGCGGCCACCTCGTGGCCACCCAGATCGCCGACCAGAAAGTCGCTACACACCTCGGCGAAGTCGGCTTCCCGTTTGGTGAAGACGTTGGCGACAACCGCGGCCCGGAGAATGGTACCGCTCCTCACGAAGACGAGGGCATGGCCGCCGTGCTCAACGTCGCGGAGCCGAGACAGGCATCGACCCAGGCGGTCGGCCGTGCCGCGAGCGTGCCGCGGACCCGGCGCGAAGACCTTCAACGCCTCCCGCAAGCGGGGTACTTCGTCGGAGGCTCACGCTGCAGTCGCCGGGGAGGTCCCCGATGTGCTGAGCGACAACGACATCGCGAGGCAATGCGGCCCCTCGGACACACCGGTCGGTGTCGGCGCCCTTGGCGCCGAGGCGCGTGGGCTATGCTGCGGCGGCGATGAGCCGACACTTCAACACCGCGGGTCCGTGCAAGCCGGAGCTGCACTTCATGCTGCCGCCGGATCGACGGCTTCCCGGGGTCAGGGAGCTGATCGACCAGCAGGGCTACTTCGTCCTGCATGCGCCGCGGCAGGTGGGCAAGACCACCGCGCTGCTCTCGCTCGGCGCAGCGCTGACGGCTGAGGGCCGCTACGCAGCGTTGCTCGTGTCGATGGAGACCGGGGCTGCCTTCCCTGACGACGTGGGCGCCGCGGAGCACGCGATCCTCGCCGAGTGGCGCCGGTCGGCGCGACACCAACTCCCGGCCGACCTGCAGCCGCCGCCGTGGCCGGACACGCTGCCGGGTTCGCGCATCGGCGCGGCGCTCGAGGCGTGGTCGGCGTCGAGCGCACGGCCGCTGGTGGTCTTCCTCGATGAGATCGACGCGCTGCGGGACAACGTGCTGCTGTCGGTGCTGCGACAGCTCCGTGCGGGGCACCGTTCGAGGCCAGCGGGCTTCCCGTGGGCGCTTGGACTCGTGGGGCTGCGAGACGTGCGTGACTACAAGGTCGCCTCGGGCGGCAGCGAGCACCTGCACACGGCGTCGCCGTTCAACATCAAGGTGCGCTCGCTGACGATGCGCGAGTTCACGGCCGACGAGGTCGCCGAGCTCTACGCGCAGCACACCACCGACACGGGGCAGCGGTTCGACGACGAAGCGCTTCGGCAGGCCTTCGCCCACACCCAGGGGCAGCCGTGGCTGGTCAACGCGCTCGCGTACGTCGTGACGACGGAGCTGAAGCCCGACCGCGCGACGTCGATTGCCATGGCCGACATCGACCGCGCCCGCGACGTGCTCGTAGATCGGCAGGACACGCACCTGGACTCGCTGGCCGAGCGGCTGCGCGACCCGCGAGTGCGCGCGGTGATCGAGCCGATGATCCAGGGGGAGTCGCTGGCGGCGCTCGCGCCGGACGACCTGCGCTTCGTGCTCGACCTGGGCCTCGTGCGGGAGCGCGCCGACGGCGGGGTCGAGGTGGCCAACCCGATCTACCGGGAGATCATCGCGCGGCAGCTCACAGTGACGATGCGGGCTTCGCTGCCGGCGATGGTGCCGACGTGGCTCGCGGCGGACGGGCGGATCGACTTCGACCGGCTACTGGAGGCGTTCGTCGCGTGCTGGGTGCAGCACGGCGAGGCGATGCTGGCGAGCTCGCCGTACAACGAGGCGGCGCCGCACCTGGTGATGATGGCGTTCCTGCACCGGGTGGTGAACGGCGGCGGAAGGATCGACCGCGAGTACGCCATTGGCTCCAAGCGGCTCGACCTCTGCGTGGCGCACCGCAGCGAGCGGCTCGGCATCGAGGTCAAGACCTGGCGCGACGCCGACAAGGCGAAGGACCCGACAATCGACGGGCTAACGCAGCTCGACGGGTACCTCGCGCGGATCGGCGTGGGGGATGGGTGGCTGGTGCTGTTCGATCAGAGGAAGGGCGCGCCGGTATTGCCCGAGCGACAGGCCGTGGAGACGGTCACGACGGCGGGTGGGCGTCGGGTGAAGGTCGTCCGCCTGTAGCGCCGCGCAGGCCCGCGTCGTCGGCCGCTGGGTAGGCCGCGTGCCTTCTGCGAGCGTTCGCGCCCATGGCAAGACGCGCGAAGAAGTCTCCTCCCTCCATCCCACTCCGCGGCGCTGCGCCGCGCTCGATAGCATCGGTCATCGAGTGGGCCGGCACCCGCCTCGCTTCGCCGCCCAGCCTCGCGGTTCGTCACGTCGATGCCCTCGACCTCGTCTTCTGGATGCACGGACCAAGGGTCGTCGCGGCCGCCCCGGTTCCCCGCGCCGCGCCGCTCGCGACGATGGCGAACGTTCTCCGCGACGCACTCGCATCGCCCAAAGGACCTCCACCCAACGGCTGCGAGTGCCCGACGCCGCGACCGTACCTGTTGCACGAGAAGCTACCCTCGGTCGGCTAGCTCTCCAAGTCGCCATCCAAACCAGAGTCCTGCAATTTCAATAGGTTGCAGCTAGCCATCTCTGGTCGCTACCTCTGATCGCCACCTCTGGTCGCCACCTCGGGAGGATGGCGCCACAGATGGCTCCCATCTGGCAGCCATCAGCAGCCACCCGTAGCCCCGACGGGAAACTCCATCCCTCTGCGGGCTCGGCGAAGCCTGCGTCCCGTAGGGCGAAGAGGCTGGTGACGACCGAGGTCGCCGCGTGGCGCTCGTGCCCATCGAAGCGCACCGCCTCGCTCTCGCGGCCGCCCGGATCCTCGACCTCGAGGCCCGCCTCGCGGAGAATCGTCTCCGCGGGCGGGAGGAACTCCGGCGCAACCTCCGCAACGGGACGCGACTGGAAGTGCGGCTCCACCGCGACGACGTGGGGGACCTCCCGGCGACCAACCGCGAGCACCCCCGGCTCGTTCGTTGCGCGCTTCGCCGAGCGCAACGACGCCAGTGCGACAGCGCCGTGACCGGGCATTTGACAGCGACCGGACCCCAGGTCAGTGGATCGCCGTGAGTACCCGCAAACAAGCTCCAGATCACAGGAAGACACCCTCGCCGTCACCCAGCGTGAAGGAGAGCGGTGGCGTCGAAATCACCGCAGAGGTCTCTCCGACCCGATCGTTCCGCATCACCTCGGAGGGCTACCTCGAACCGTGGTGGCTGCGGTTTGTCAACGTCGGAGCCGACGGTCAGCACCGTGTCGATCCATCCCCGGGACTGCACCTCCCCTTCTTCGAGATCACCGCGTTCCGTGACCTGCTGATCGGGGAGATGACGAGGAACGGGATCAGCCCGCCCAGGTTGACACTCGATGAGGTCGCCCGGAGCTACCGCGCCGACGCGGAAACCGGAGATCAACGCTCGCTGACCATCGTTCAGGTTCTCCGCGCCCTGAATCTCGCGCTCGATCAGGATCCCGCCGTCGCGGAGACGTGGCTGCGTCAGGCCCATAGGTACCTGATGGACAAACGCCCGGACGCGATCCCCTTGGGCGCGGGCGACCCGCGGATCAGGCGGTCGGGTCGGAAGCCCGCCGCAGCCGAGGCGTTGCTTCAACTGGCCAGGGAGTGGGAGCAGGATCCCACGCCGCCGATCCCTCCCTACGAGTACGACCCGACGGTGGCCGACGTGTTCAACCAGTACGCACACGACCTCGACTGGGTGATGGAGGTGGTCTTCCTGGGGGCGTACATCCCCACGGACGCCGAGGCCCGGGACCGATGCCGCGACGAGCTGGCAGCCCAGCTGAGAACGAGAGATCCCCGGAACGCCGAGAGCATCGTGCTGGCCACGCTTCGCCTCTACGGCGTCCCGAAGGCGACGACCGACAACTTCCTCTCGTACCTCGACAAGCGGTAGGCGGATGCCGGGCGCACTGCCGCTGACTCTCGCGAACTCTCAGGAGTCGCTTCCTGGGACCCTCCCCGATCTGGCTGTGTGCTCGTCGTGGAGCGCGCGAACCGCCGGAACCCCTTCGCCTCGTCGGACAGCGTGCCAGGCACGCCCCGTCCGCTCGGGCGCTGGCTCACCGCGCGGGACGTCGCCGCCCAGACGGGCCGCTGCCTGAGCTGGGTGTACCGCCAGATGGAATTGGCGGGCGCCCGACGAGGCACCGGCGAGGCCGTCATGATCCCCGAGTCGCTCTGGAACGCCTATCTCGAAAGGAAATTCCTCACATGCTCACCCTCCGAAAGCGCGGCCTCATCTGGCACGTTCGAGGCACCGTCGCCGGCCGCTCCATCGAGGCCAGCACCGGCTGCACGGACCGGCGCGCCGCCGAAGCCTACGCGCGCGACCTCGAACGCGACCTCGCCGACCCGGCCGGTGCGGCCCGTCGGGCCCGGAGTTCCACGTCGCTCCAGACGGCCGTAGACATCGCCGCCGAGCGCTATGAGGCCGACGCTGCCGCGGGTCGCTGCTCGCCGGAAACCGTGTCCTTCTACCGGAGGAAATGGGGCCAGCTCCTGCGGATCCTCGATGGCCGGTCACTCATCGCGGGCTACGACATCGCGACCACATACCGCTTCGTGAACCAGCGACGCTCGGAGGGCATGAGCGAACACACGATCGTGAAGGAGGTGACCGCCCTCCGCGTCGCCCTGAAGGTCGCGCGCGATACGGGCCTCTGGTCGGGTCACCTCGACGACCTCGTGCCGAGCGACCTCCGCTCCGACTACGTGCCGCGAACCCGCGCCCTCACCCTCGCCGAAGCGCAGAAGCTGCTGCGCGAGCTCTCGCCGGACCGCGCCGCCTGGGTCGCGCTGATGATCGGCGCGGGCGCGGAGATCTCCGCCGCCGAACGCTGCGAGCGGCTCGACTACGACCGCGCCGCGAGGCTCATCCACGTGCGCGGCCAGAAGAACGAGTCGCGCGATCGTCACGTCCCGGTGCTGCTCCCAGCGTGCCGCGAGCTGATCGAGCTCGCGTGGGCCCACGGCCAGGGGAAGGGTGATCGGCTCCTCCGCGCCTGGGGCAAGAACTGGCGCGACCTCCAGACCGCCTGCGAGCGCGCGGGCATCGAGGCGTGCAGCGCCCACGACCTCCGGCGCACCTTCGCGCACTGGCACCTCGAGGCCGGCCTCTCCTACGACGACGTCGCGCGCGCCCTCGGCCACAAGGACACGACGATGCTCCACCGCGTGTACGGGAAACTGCCCGCCCCGGCCCTCCGCGACCGCATGGCGCAGGCCCTGAACTCTGCCCAGCTGGTGCCCAGCAAGGGGCGGGCAAAGGGACGAAAGGTGCAAATAAAGCAAAGCCCTGACCCGCGCGTTTCCGCTACGAATCAGGGCTTTTCAGAGTACCGGCGGTCGGAATTGAACCAACGACCTTGGGATTATGATTCCCCTGCTCTAACCGACTGAGCTACACCGGCGTCGGGGCGCGCACTCTACCGATCCGCGACGCCCTGTCAACAAATTCCTCCGCCCCTTGCCTACCTTTCGCGCCTTCCTGCGCTGCGGCCGATGGGGATATAACCGCCGCCATCCACCGATGAGCGACATCTCCCCGAACGAACGCGACCGGCTGCTCGAGCACTTCGGTCGCCGCTACGCCAACGGCGAGGTGATCTTCCGCGAGGGCGACTCGGCCCGCGAGGTGTTCATGCTGCAGGAGGGCCGCGTGCGCGTCGCCAAGCGCGTGCGCAACGTCGAGCGCTCGATGCACATCCTCAAGCCCGGCGACCTCTTCGGCGAGGTCGCCCTCGTCCCGGCGTCGCTCCGCAACGGCAGCGCCTTCGCCCTCTCCGACGTCGTCGTCCTGGCCCTCGACCCCGACACCTTCACCCAGCTCCTCTCCGGCTCGCCCGCGGTCGCCACGCGCCTCGTCCAGCAGCTCGTCCGTCGGCTCCGCGACTCCGAAGACCAGCTCGAGAACGTGCTGCTCCGCGACCCCACCTCGAAGGTCGTCAACACCCTCCTCAAGCTCGCCGCCGAGACCGGCCGCACCTCCGGCGGCGCCCAGATCGCCGTGTCCCCGCTCGAGCTCTCCGCCCGCGCCTCGCTCGACGTCGACGCCGTCAAGCGCGCCGTGCTCCAGCTCCGCGAGCTGCAGTACATCCGCATCGCCGAGGAGAAGGTCGCCATCGACGACATCGACGCCCTCCGCCGTCTCTACACCCTGCTCGGGATGCAAGAGCAGGTGCGCGGCTGACACACCTCACCCCCGGGAATGTCAAATTCCTGGTTGACCCATCCCAGACCCTTCGGTTAGATGCGCTGCTCTACGGCCCGGTCAGAAACGTGACGTGATGCCTTCGAATGACATCGGTCGCCCTGAACACCGTCGCTTCGCTTGCTTGATCGTGGGTTGGCTTGCTGTCGCAGGATGGTCCTGTGCTGGCGTCAGTGAAGAAGCACGACTGCAATCACAGGCGGATTTGAACCTGGGACGCGCCATGTTCGCGGAAGAGCACAACGCCGAGGGGGCCATTCCCCACCTCGAGCGCGCCATCCGCCTCGACCCCGAGAACGCCCCGGCCCACCTCACCCTCGGCCTGGTGTACGGGCGGCTCGGGCACTTCAACCGCGCCGAGGCCCCCATCCGCCGCGCCGTCGAGCTCTTCGCCGTGCAGTCCGTCGAGAACGAGAGCCTCCGCTCCTCCCTCGCCGACGCCCGCAACTCCCTCGGCGTCGTGCTCATGAACCTCGACCGCTACGACGAGGCCCTGCCCATCCTTCGACTCGCCACGGAGGAGATCACCTACGGCAGCCAGCATCTCGCGCTGGGCAACCTGGGGCTCGCGTACATCCACCGCCAGCGCTTTCCTGAAGCCATCGACGTGCTCCAGCGCGCCGTGCGCCGGCAGCCCACCTTCTGCGTCGGCAACGCCCGCCTGGGCGAGGCCTACGCCCGCTCCAACGACGCCGCCCACGCCCTCGAGGCCCTCGACCTCGCCATCGGAACGGCCGTGGCGGGCTGCGATCAGTTCCAGAATGCCTTCCTCTGGCGCGCCAGGGCGCGCATCCAGCTTCATCAACCAGACGCCGCCCGGGAAGACCTCCAGCGCTGCGTCACCCTCGGAGCCAACACCCCCGAGGGCCAGGAGTGCGCGTCGCTCGGAAGGTCCGTGGCCCCATGAGCGCGCGTCTGGTCAACCCGCAGCCCACCGTGGCTGCCGCCCATCCCGCACCGAGGTGTTGATGGAACCCATCGGGACATTCCTGCGGCGTGAGCGCGAAGATCGAGGGCTCTCCCTCGATGAGATCGCCGACGTCACCCGCATCCCGTCTCAGTCTCTCGCCCTCCTCGAAGAAGGGCGCTTCGAGTCGCTCCCGGGCGACCCCTTCGTCCGCGGCTTCCTCCGCGCCTACGCCCGCGCCCTCGGGGTGAAGACCGACGACGTCCTCGCGCGCTACTCCATCGAGGTGCGCCTCCGCGAGGTGCTCCCGCTGCCCCCGCGCATGCTCGACGACAGCGACGCCCGCGGCCGGCGCTTCGGCCTCGCCGTCGCCCTCGTGGTGTTCGCCGTGCTGGCCACCCTCGCGATGTCCTTCCTCCTCAAGCCCCGCACCCAGGACCGCCCGGAGCAGCTCTCCCGCCGCGCCGTCGTCACCGACCTCCGCGTGGTGTGACCGAGCACGCCGCTCGCGCCTTCGTCCTCGACCGTCGCCCCCACCGCGAACAAGACCTCCGCGTCACGCTCCTCACCGAGCACGGCGCCCGCGTCGACGCCGTCGCCCTCAACGCCCAGCGCTCCAAGCGCCGCTTCATGGGCGCCCTCACCCCGCTCGCCCTCTACCGGGTGCGGTACACCACCACCGCCCGCGCCACCCGCCTCGACGAGGCCCTCGTCGAGCAGGTCTGGCCCGCCCTCGCCCGCGGCCTTCGCTCGCAGACGGCAGCCCTCGCCGCCACCGGCATCGTGCGCGCCGTCGCCGAGCCCGCCCCCCACGACGGCGCCCTCTTCCTCCTGCTGGGCGAGCTCTACACCGCCGCCGCCGCCAGCGACGACCGCGACGCCCTCGCCGCCCGCCTCGTGCGCTTCGCCTTCGAGGTGCTCGACCACACCGGCCACGCCGTCGCCCTCGACCGCTGCGTGCGCTGCGACACCCCCGCCCCGGACGGCGCCCGCGTCACCGTCGACCCCCACCTCGGCGGCGTCGTCTGCCGCGGCTGCGGCGGCGGCCCCTTCGCCATGTCCGCCGCCGACCGGGCCGACCTCCGCGCCGTGCGCGCCGGCGACTACGCCCGCGGCCGCGCCGAGATGCTCCGATGGACCGCCCGCATCATCGAGGGCGTGTCCGTCGACGCCGCGGGCTCCATCGCCGGCGTCGTCGACCACTTCGACCCGCGGTAGCCGTTCAACTCCACTCCGCCGGCGGAACCCAGCCCCCGAGCGCCTCCTCCAGCGCCATGGCCACGGCGATGGGGACGTGGTCCTGCCCGCGCGCGCCGATGACCTGCACGCCCAGCGGCAGGGCCCGCGCGTCGAGCCCGAGCGGCACCTGCGTCACCGGCACCTCGAGCACGTTGAACACCCCCGTGAAGCCCGCGTCGGCGAAGCGCAGCAGCGCCGCGTGGTGCTTCGGCGCCACCCGCGGGTGCGACGGGAACAGCATCACGTCGTGCGCCCCCAGCAGCCCGTCGATGCGCGCGCGAAGGTGCTCGATGCGCGCGGTCATCGTCAGCATCCGCGCCGACAGCAGCAGCGGCAGGTGCTCGGCCAGCGCCAGGCCCAGCGCCGGGACCGTGAAATCCGAGCGGCCCGCGAAGGCCATCGGCAGCTCGCGCAGCACCGCCCCGGTGCTCATCGGCGCCCCCTCGCCGCCCAGCAGCGCCGCGAAGCTCACCTTGTTGCGGACGTGCATCGCCGCGCTCCACAGCTCGAAGGCGTCGGCCAGGCCGGGCACGGAGGTCTTCTCGATGCGCGCGCCCCGCCGCGCCAGGGCCCGCACCGCGGCCTCCTGGGCGTCGAGCAGCGCGGCCTCGATGGGGAAGCGCTGGAGGCTCTTGTCATCGCGGACGTCGTGCACCGTGATCGTCGAGAGGTCGACCGCGGCCGGGTCGCCCAGGTGCATCGCGCGGCACATCGGGTCGCCCACGTCGGGGCCCGCGAGCAGACGCACCATCGGCATCAGGTCGCGCGCGCTGCGGGTGAGCGGGCCGGTCGAGAGCATCAGCCCCGCGGAGCCCGTCGCCTGCGGAAACTGCCCGCTCGACGGCACCAGACCCCCCGAAGGCTTGTGCCCGAACACCCCGTTGAAGAAGGCCGGCATCCGGATCGATCCGCCGATGTCCGACCCGAGGCCGAAGGGCGACGCGCCGCTGCCCACCATCGCCCCTTCGCCGCCAGAGCTGCCGCCGGAGGTGCGCCCGGCGTCGTAGGCGCTCGTCGTGCGGCCGTAGATGCGGTTGACCGACTCCATCCACATGCACAGCTCGGAGGTGTTGGTCACCCCGAGCACGATGGCCCCCGCCGCCCGCAGGCGCTGCACCGTCACCGCGTCGGCCGTCGCCCGCAGGCCGCGGCGCGAGACCAGCCCCGCGCTCCAGGGCATCCCCGTCACCGAGAAGGCCTCCTTGATGGTGCACGGCACGCCGTGGAGCAGCGGCAGGTCGTCGGGGCTCGCGGCCCGCCGGGCGTCGGCGGCGTCGGCCTCCGCGCGGGCGTCGTCGAAGCGGTCGCACACCATCGCGTTGAGCCGCGGGTTCACCCGGCGCACCCGGGCGATGTGCGACTCGACCACCTCGCGGCTGCTCACGCGGCCGGTGCGGATCATCGTGGCCAGGTCGAGGGCGGAGCAGCGGTGTAGCTCGTTCACGGTGGTGCCAGGCGAGCACGTTTCCGCGATGCGGCGCAGCGCGTCAAGCGCGGCCGTGATTACCTGACGAGGTACTCCGCGCGGGCGCGCGGCGAATGCACCCGCGGCGCGTCGGACGCCTTGACCCCCTGCACAGAACCCGATTACACCCCGCACCCGATTCCATGGCAACCCTCCAGGCCGTCACGGGCATGAACGACCTCCTCCCGGGCGACGGGCAGGGCGCGCGCTGGCAGCGGCTCGAGGCCGCCTTTCGCGAGTCGTGTCGTCGCTACGGCTTCGCCGAGGTGCGCACCCCCCTCTGCGAGTACGTCGAGCTCTTCCAGCGCGGCGTCGGCGAGACCACCGACATCGTCGAGAAGGAGATGTACACCTTCGAAGACCGCGGCGGCCGGCGCCTCGCCCTGCGCCCCGAAGGCACCGCCTCCGCCGTGCGCGCCGCGCTCGAACACTCGGTGCTCGCCCGCGAGCCGGTCACCCGGTGGTTCTACGTGGGCCCGATGTACCGCGCCGAGCGGCCCGCCAAGGGGCGCTACCGGGAGTTCTTCCAGGTGGGCGTGGAGGTCTACGGCGACGGCTCGCCCGCGGTCGACGCCGAGGTCATCGACCTCGCGGCGTCGTTCTTCCGCGACCTCGGGCTCACGCAGTTCAAGGTGCGGCTCAACTCCATCGGCGGCGCCGAGACCCGCGCCCGCTACCGCGACGCCCTCGTGGCCCACTTCGCGCCCCACCGCGACGCCCTCTCGCCCGAGAGCCAGGCCCGCCTCGACCGCAACCCCCTGCGCATCCTCGACTCCAAGGACCCGCGCGACCACGGTCCCCGCGAGGGCGCGCCCAGCATCCTCGACGCCCTCACCGACGACGACCGCGCCCACTTCGAGCGCGTGCAGGCCTTCCTCACCGCCCTCGGCGTGCCCTTCGTCGTCGACCCCACGCTCGTGCGCGGCCTCGACTACTACACCCGCACCGTCTTCGAGATCGTCGACACCTCCGGCGCCCTCGGCGCGCAGGACACCCTCTGCGGCGGCGGCCGCTACGACCAGCTCTTCACCGAGCTCGGAAGCGCCGCCCCGGTGCCCGCCTTCGGCTTCGGCGCGGGCATCGAGCGGCTGCTGCTCTCGGCCCCCATCCCGGAGACGCCGAAGCCCTTCCGCGTCGCCGTCGTCGCCGCCGCGAAGGCCGACGAGTCGGCCACCCTCGCGGGCGTGCTCGGCCTCGCGCGCGAGCTGCGCGCCGCGGGCATCGAGACCCTCGTCGACACCCGCTTCGCCTCGATGAAGAGCCAGATGCGCCGCGCCAACGACCTCGCCGCCACCGTGGTGCTCGTCCTCGGCGGCAACGAGCTCGCCTCCTCGACGGTGTCGATGAAGATCATGGCCACGGGCGAGCAGCGCTCCGTCACCCGCGCGGCCCTCGGCGACGAGCTCGCCCAGGTGCAGCGCGCGGCCGCCGCCAACGGAGCCCCGTAAGGCCCCATGCGAGCGCCCTCCTCCGCCGCGACCAGGGCCCTGTGCCTCGCCCTGGGCCTCAGCGCCTCCGCCGCCCTCGCGCAGACCGAGCCCGCTGCGACCGAGCCCGCTGCGACCGATCCCCCCGCGGCCGATCCCCCCGCGGCCGATCCCCCTGCGACGGAGCCCGCCGAGCCCGCGGCCGACCCGGACGCCGAGCCCGCGGCCACGACCCCGTCGGGTAGTACCCCGGCGCGCTCGGGTCCGTCGGTGCCTGCGCTCACCCCGGAGGCGCAGGCCACCCTCGGCGTCGCCCCGGGCGCGGTGCCCTCGTACCCCGACCCCGACCGGCTGGTGCACCGCACCCTGGTGCCGCCCTTCCTCCTCCTGGAGCGCGGGGCCAACCGCCGCACGACGGTGGTGTTCCCGTTCTTCTTCCGCGAGCGCCGCGGTCAGGACGTCTCGCTGCTCATCCCGCCGTACTACCAGTACCGCTCGGCGACGGCGCGCACCGACGTGGTCTTCCCGCTCTACTTCCGATGGCGGGGCCTGCTCGACGACGGCGGGCGCTTCTCCACCGACATCATTCCCCCGGTGTACGCCCACAGCTGGGAGGGCCCCGCGCGCGCCCACGGCTCGGCCTTCGGCGTCGCGCCCCTCTTCTTCTACGGCGACTCCTTCGACCGCACCGGCGCCCTCGCCCGCGAGCACCTGGTCATCCCCCCGCTGCTCACCTTCCACACCTGGCGGCCCGAGCACGCGCTCACCGTCGCCGGGCCGTTCTTCTACGACCGCCTGCGCGCAGACACCGACTGGGGCCTCGCGCCGCTCTTCTTCGCGGGCAACGACCTCAGCGGCAACTACCTGCTCATCCCGCCGCTGCTCACCTACCACACCGAAAACCGGCTCGAGGGCACCAACCTCACCGTCGTCGGGCCCTTCTGGACCCGCAACTCCGCCGACAGCACGTCCTTCAACCTCGCGCCGGTGTTCTTCCACCGCCACGACCGCACGACGTCGCGCACGACGCTCTTCCCCCTCTTCCACACCTACTCGGGGCCCGACGAGCGCACCGTCGTCTCGCCGCTGGTCTACTACCACCGCGAGGCGCAGGCCTCGACGCTCATCACCCCGCTCTACCAGCGCCACCGCGGCACCACCAACTGGGACGCCGTGCTGCCCTTCTTCTACTCGTCGCGCGAGCCGCGGACGGGCGCGCACACCGAGGCCTTCTTCCCGCTCTTCTATCACCGCCGCACCGACGCCTCGAACACCTGGTGGCTGCTCCCCACGATCCACAGCCACAGCGAGCCCGGGAGCTCGTACCTCAACATCTACCCGCTGGTGTTCACCGGGCGCTCGGGGCCGCGGCGCCACACGGTCTTCGCGCCGCTCTTCTTCGACTTCGCCAACAGCGAGACCGGCACCCGCTCGACCATGGTCACGCCCCTCTTCTGGCGCTTCAGCACGCCAGAGTCGGTGCACATGCTCGCGGGCAACTTCCTGTGGATCTCCTCGCAGCGGCAGGGCGTGCGCTCGTACGAGTGGCACCTGCTGCCCATCTTCTCGTACGCGCGGCCCCGCCCCGAGGACGTCTCCTGGAACGTCCTCTTCGGCCTCGTGGGCTACCGGCGCCAGGGGACGCACAGCCAGCTCCGGCTGCTGTACATCCCCATCAACCTGTAGAGGGTTTCGCGTCAGCCGTTCTTGGCGCGCTCGAAGTGCACCACGTCGATGAGCACCGCGGCGGCGAGGGCGAGCGCCTTCCACCGCGGGTCGACGTCGGCCTCGAACTCCACCTCGAAGTTGTCGGCGTCCGAGAAGGCCTCCTTCAACAGACCCGACCACTTCTTCTTGATGTGACCGATCACCCGGCCGCCCACGGTGAGCTCGAAGGTCCAGGGCTTGAAGAAGGGCCCGACGATCTCGCCCAGGGTCGCGCCCTGCGCGTCGCGCACCGTGTAGCGCCGCTGGAACCACGCCCACTGCGCCTCCAGCGAGGCCACCGGCTGGTCGCCGCCGTCGTGCACGTCCATGAAGGGGAAGAACCACCGCCAGCGCCGGTGCAGCCGCATCGCCAGCGAGTCGCGGCGCATGTCCGTCACGTAGGCCGTGAAGGGCCGCGCCGTCCCCAGGAACAAACGCTTCAACAGGGTGCCGAAGCCTTCGCCCTGCTCCTCCACCTCGAAGGCCGCGCCCATGCGGTTGCCCAGCACCACGTAGCGGTTCTTCGCCTCGAAGGCGAAGATCATCTCCCACCAGTTCTTGCGCTGCTTCACCGTCAGCGTCTGGAGGTCGGTGAAGCGCTGCCCCACCACCGCGAGCCCGTTCTCCGGCGCCCGATACGCGAACCCTGCCTGTTGCATCACTCGACCTCCGTCATCCCACCAGCGAGACCAGCCATACGGCTAGCGGCGCCACCGCCATCAGCCCCACCGCCGCCACCGTGAGGTGCGCCATCGCGCGGACGCAGCGCACCGACTCCTCCAGCGCCGCCCGCGTGCCCGGCACCAGCCACCCGTCCGCGGGCGCGCCGTCGCCGCGGAACACCGCCCCCGCAGCCTCCGCCGTCGGCATCACCACCACGGGGCCCGCATACCCGCGGAAGTACTCCGACGCCGGCCGGTCGCCCGAGCCGTCGGCGAACACGATGCGCAGCTCGGGGGTGACCGTCGCGTCGCGCCACCGGTCGGGATGGTCCCAGATGGCGAGGCGCCTCTGGGCGACGAGGGCAAGCACCGCGGCGAGGCCGCTGAGGGCGCCGGTCCAGAGCAGTCCCCGCCACACGGTGGAGGCGCCGTGCACGGAGTACAGGCCGAGCTGCGACGCGCCCCACGCGACACCGGCGACCAGGGACAGCGCCGCGACGGTGCCCGCCCACGCGAGCACCGCGGGCCGGGTGCGCACGGTACCGAGGCCGACGAGGTAACGGGAGAGGAGACCGAAGACGATGAGCGCGGGGACGAAGGCCACGAGGCCGGTCATGGTCCCGGCCAGGACGCTCGATGTGTGCCCGCTGGTTTCCATCCACCCGACCGCGTCGTAAAGCCAGTCGCGCGGTCCGACGAAACCCGGCTCGTAGAGCGATCCGCCTGCCGCGAAGAAGACGTCGTCGGCGGTGCAGGCGATGTGGACGAGCATGCGCCCGAAGCCGACGAGCAGCGCGAGCAGCAGCGATGCCCGGGCGACCAGCAGCCCCACCGGGCGGGAGCGGCGCAGGCCTGCGATCGACACGCCGCCGAGCGCCCCCTCCGCGGCCTTCAGGAAGAGCGCGCCGAAGAACGCCCCCACCCCACCCCCTCCAACCGCGAACGCGACGGCCCCGACCATGGGCGATCGGGCGATCCCGAAGACGTAGCCCACACCGCTCAACAGGAAATACGTCCCGATCAGCAGCCCGAAGACGCCCAGCGCCCAGCCCCCGCTGCCCCGCTGCGTCGGCAGGTTGCCCGGGTGCGGGAGCCACCGGCCCCACACGCTCTCCTTCGATGGGTTCATGTCACTCGCTCCTCGCGGGCATCCTACGCGTGTCGCCGGGCGTCCTCGCCCGCAGCTCGTACGGGCCCCAGCCCAGCTCCACCGGCAGCAGCACCCGCGCGCTGAAGCGGCCGTCGTCGCCCGTCACCGCGGTGCCCAGCGAGGTCGTCGCGTCGGCCCCGCGGTCGACCCGCACCGCACGCCCGTTGCGCCACAGCTCGAAGGTCACCGGGAGGCTCGCCGCGGCCGCGCCGGTCTCGTCCTGCGCCTCGCCGCTCACCTCCACCAGCGTGCCGCGCACGAAGGCCGTCACCGCCGCCCCGTCGGCCGCGCGCACGTCCGTCACCCGCAGCGTGGTCTCCACCCGCGGCCCGTCGGGATCGTCGCTCGCCGGGTCTTCCCGCCGCCGCTCCGGCGCCGGAGCCGCCGCCGCGGTCGCCTCGCCACTCCCAGAACCACCCCCCGGGCCACCCCCCGGGCCATTGCCCGGCGCGTTTCCCGGTGCGTTGCCCGGTGCGTTGCTCGGTGCATTGCCCGACGACGTCGCGCTCTCGGGCCCGCTCTCCGTCGGTGCAGCGCTCGCCATCGCGGCCGGCGACGCCCCCGGCTCCGGACCGGGCTCCTGGCCCGGGGCGCCCGGCGACGGCGCGGGCGTGGGGTGCTGGTTGGCGCGCGTCGGCGACGGGGTCGACGAATACAGCTCCCCGTAACCGGGCGGCCGGGGCAGCGGGTCGGGGTTGGCCGGGACGAAGGCCTCGCGCGCGGACGCCGCCTCGGTGCGCAGCGGGACGTCCCACCCGCCGAGGTCGACGCGCGACCACCCCTGGCCGGGGATGGCCACCTCCGCCCAGGCGTGCGCCTCGTTGCTCACGAAGCGCGCGTTGACCCCCACCCCGTGCATCGTCAGCACGAAGGCGTACGCCCGGTGCCGGCACGCCCCGACGCCGCCCAGCGCCAGCGCCCGGTAGAGCTCGCCCTCGAGGTCGCCCGGCAGCTCGCCGTCGCGGAAGCCCCGGAAGTACCCGGCGAGCCCGCCGACGCCCGCGGCCAGCGAGGCGCCCGGTGACACCCCCGCGTGGCGCAGCACCTCGCCCACCCCCGCGCGAAGGAAGTCCGGCACCAGCGGCGCCGCCATGCCGCGGTGCGCCGACTCCGCGGAGAGCGCCCCATCGGGCATACCCGTCATGGTAAAAGCGCGCTGCGGCGCCTCGACGACGTAGGCGAGGCGCACCCGGCGCACCTCGGTCACCGGCGCGCGCACGAACACGTTGCCCGCGGAGTCTTCGAAGAACCCGACGGGGGTCTCCGGGACGGTGCGGTAGGACACCACGCGCTGCTCGGCGGCCACCGAGGGGATGGGCGTGGGCGACTGCGGTGACAGCTCGATGAACACGTCGCCGGTGAAGCGCGCGGCGGGCGCACCGCCCCAGCGCGGAGGGGCGTCGACGGCCACCGGGTGCAGCGAGGGGTCGCGCACCACGAGGCGGCCGCGCTCGTCGACGGCGTCGAAGGCGTGGGTGCGCTTGAAGGGCGAGATGGAGGGGTTGAACACCTCGTGATAACGGAGCTCGGTGCCGGGGGGAGAGCGGGTGTCGCGGTCGAGCTCGCGGGCCGAGGCCGACCAGTTCTCCCGCGGGCGGATGATCTCCTCGCCCGGGCGCTGCGCCTCGTCGAAGCGCCCGGGGCCCGCCGTCGCGGCGAGCTCGGCGGCCGAGCGGGGCGGCGTGAGCGCTTCGCCGGGCATGGCGCCGAGCCCCAGGTCACCGGGGATCTCCCGGTGCAGCCGCCGCCCCGGGGACTGCGCCGACCCGGGCACCGCCAGGGCCATCACCCACCACGCCGCCCAGGTTGCTGCCGCTCTTCGCATCGGGTGTCGAACCGACACCACCATTGCCCGGTCGGTTCCGCCCCGCAAGCGCGGACGCCATGATCGCGTTAGAGTCGCCACCCAACAGCCCACCGATGCCACCGCAATACTACCTCCTGGCCGCGCTCGCCTTCTCCCTCCTGGTGATCATCCACGAGCTCGGCCACTTCCTCGTGGCGCGGGCCTTCGGGATGCGGGCGCGGGTGTTCTCCATCGGCTTCGGCCCCCCGATCATCCAGTGGCGCCCGAAGGGCAGCGAGACCATCGTCCAGGTCGCCGCGGTGCCCATCCTCGCGTACGTCAACATCGCCGGGATGAACCCGCTCGAGCCGAGCGACCCCAACGACCGCGGCAGCTACCAGAACGCCTCGCTGCTCGCGCGCTTCTTCACCATCGCGGGCGGGCCCCTCGCCAACTACCTCGCCGCCACGCTCATCATCTTCGGCGTGCTCGCCTTCGCCGGCGTCGAGCGCCCGGTGGTCGGCCAGGTGCAGCCCGACTCCGCCGCCGCCGTCGCGGGCATGCGCCCCGGCGACGTCGTGCTCCGCATCGGCGACAACGCGCCGTCCAGCTTCGGCGAGCTCGCCGGCACCATCAACGCCACCCGCGGCGCCCCCACGGACATCCGCGTGCGACGCCAGGGCCGCGAGCTCACGCTCCGCGCCCAGGCCCGCCTCGACCCGGCCTCGCGCCGCTACCGCATCGGCATCGTGCAGTCCCCGACGCTCGCCAACGACCCCGTGTCCATTGGCCTCGCCGCCCGGCACGCCCTGCTCGAGCCCGCGCGCCTCACCATCGCGCAGGTCGAGGGCTTCGCGCGGATGATCCGCGGCAAGGAGAAGGTCCAGGTGATGGGGCCGGTGGGCATCGTCGTGGAGACGGCCCGGGGCGCGCACCTCGGCGGCTGGCGCTACGGCGCCGACGCGATGGCCCTCATCTCCGTCGCGCTCTTCTTCCTCAACCTGCTCCCGGTGCCCGCCCTCGACGGCGGCCGCCTGGTGTTCCTGCTGTACGAGGTCGTGATGCGGCGCAGGCCCAACGCCCGCTTCGAGACCACCATCACCGCCATCTTCTTCACCCTGCTCCTGGGGCTCGGCGCCATCGTCATCGTGCGCGACGTGGCCCACCTCGCCATGCGCTCGTAGCCCCTCCGGCGCGTCGACCTCTCGACGGCGGCCCCTCCTCTCTGGCATCTTCGCGGTCCATGTCGCACCGCCGCACCTTCGCCCAGCGCCTCGCCCTCGCCTTCGTCGTCACGGCCCTCGGCGCGTGCAGCGACGACACCATGACCGCCTTCCCCGAGGAGGACGCGAGCGACCAGGACGCGCCGAGCTTCGACATCCCGACCACCGACACCGGCACCGACACCGGCACCACCGATCGCGGGACGGGCACCGACCGGCCGCCCCCGCGCGACAACGGCGGCGCCGAGACCTCCATCTGCCCGGCGAGCTGCGCCGCGAGCGCCGAGTGCGACCCCTGCCGCACCCCCGACACGCCCTCGACGGTGCAGTACTGCTGCATCAGCGGGCTCTGCGTCTCCATGACCGGCACGTGCCCGACCCTTACCGACGGCGGCCCCGGCGACTCCGGGGGTGACGCCGCCGCCGATGGCGCCACCGACGGGTCGCCCGGCGACGACGTGCCCGACCCCACCGACGACATGCCCGACGAGGACACCGGCTCTCCCCCCGCCGACGTGGGCCCGGCCTCCGACCTCGGCGGCGACGGCAGCGCCACGGACGGCAGCAGCACCGACGGCAGCGCGGCGGACGCCAGCGTCGACGCGACGGCCTCGATGGACGCCGCCGCCGACGGCAACGGCTGAGACGGGGGCGGTTCAGCCCTTCGACGACATGGCGATCGCGGCGAGGCGCGCGGCCTCGCTCTTCGCGGCGGACTCCTTGCGCTCGCTGTAGCGGCTCACGAGGTAGTCCGCGCGGTCGCGCACCAGCAGCGTGAACTTGAACAGCTCCTCCATCACGTCGACGACCCGGTCGTAGTAGGCCGAGGGCTTCATGCGCCCGGCCTCGTCGAACTCCTGGAAGGCCTTCGCCACGGACGACTGGTTGGGGATGGTCACCATGCGCATCCAGCGCCCGAGCACCCGCAGCGCGTTGACGGCGTTGAAGGACTGCGAACCCCCGGAGACCTGCATCACCGCGAGCGTGCGACCCTGCGTCGGGCGCAGGCTACCGATCTCCAGGGGCAGCCAGTCGATCTGGCTCTTGAACACCCCCGTCATGGCGCCGTGCCGCTCGGGGCTGCACCACACCTGCCCCTCGGACCACAGCGAGAGCTCGCGCAGCTCGACCACCTTCGGGTGCGTCGCTGGCTCGGCGTCGGGCAGGGGCAGGCCCCGCGGGTCGTAGATGCGCGTCTCGGCCCCGAGGCGCCGGAGCAGGCGCGCGGCCTCCTCGGTGAGCAGCCGGCTGTACGAGCGCTCGCGCAGCGACCCGTAGAGCAGCAGGATGCGCGGCGGGTGCGTCGAGGGCGCGCGGGGCGACAGCTTGCCCAGGTCGGGCAGGTCGAAGTGCTCGTCGGATACGTTGGGCTCGTCGGACACGCCAGGCTCGTCGCTCATCGGGGACCCTTCTGCCTCGCGGGGGCGCTTCTTCAATCCACCGGCGCCGCGGCGTCGACGGGGGCGGGCGTCGCCGCGGGCTCCTCGACCGCCGCGGGCGCTGCGGCCACGGGGTTCTCCACCGCGGGCGCGGCGCCGGCGTCGACCACCTCGGTCGGCGTCCACGCCGCCGCGTCGACGGGGGCCGCGACCGCCGCGTCCACCGGCGCGAACTCCCGCGGCTCGGTGCCCGCGAGGAAGTACTCCTCGATGGTCGCGGGCGGCGGCAGCGCCGGGTCGACCGCCGCCGCGGGGAGCAGCCCCGTCGCCGGGTCGATGCGCACCGCGGTCACCCCTTCGGGGCGCGCGAACTCGATCGCCCGGGGTTGCCGCGCCGCCACGTAGGCCCGCATGAAGTTCGTCCAGATGGGCACCGCCGAGCGGGCGCCCTCCTCGCCGTACCCGAGCGGCTGGCGGTCGTCGAAGCCCACCCAGACGCCCGCCACCATGTCGGGCGTGTAGCCCACGAACCACGCGTCGCGCGAGCGGTCGGTGGTGCCCGTCTTGCCCGCCGCGGGGTGGGTGAACGCGTTGGGCGGGCGGGTGATGCTGCGGGCCGTGCCGTGGTCGATCACCGAGGTCATCGCCGAGGTCACCAGCCACGCCTCCGCGGGCGGCAGCGCCACGCGACGCGGCGCCCTCGGAGGCAGCGGCACCACCGCGCCGTCGGGGCCGCGGATCTCGCGGATGACATACCAGTCCTGGTATTGTCCGTCCGCCGCCCAGGTGGCGTAGGCGTTGACGAGCTCGACGGGCGTCACGCCGCCGCTGCCGAGGGAGAGGGAGAGGTCCGAGGGCATCGGGGAGGTGATGCCGAGGGCGCGCGCGTGCTCGATGACCGACTCCGGCCCGAGGGACTCCATCAGCCGCGCGGCCACCAGGTTGCGCGACATCGCGAGGGCCTCGCGCAGCCGCATGCCGGGCTCGACGACCCCGGCGACGGCGTGGGGCTCGGCGGGGCACCACGGCCGCCGGCCGGTGCCGAAGCACCCGGGGTTGGGGTCGACGGTGGAGGCCAGGGTGTAGCGCCGCGAGTGCAGCGCGTGGGAGAACAGCACCGGCTTGAAGGCGCTGCCGGGCTGGCGCACGGCGCGGGTGGCGCGGTTGAACATCCCCGGGGTCGACTCGTAGGCCCCGACCATGGCGCGCAGCTCGCGGCTCCGGGGGTCGATGGCCACGAAGGCGGCCTGGGGGCCGAGCTCGAGGCGGAAGGTTCCGGGCGAGTCGGGGGTGATGCGCTGGTCGGGCGAGACGCGCACCACGGCCCCGACGGGCGCGAAGGTCTGCACGGTGGTGCTGTTGGCGTAGCGGGCGGCGCGGCCCCACGCGACGCGGCCGGTGGAGGCGCCGACGCGCACGACCAGCGCGGGCGGCTGCGTCTCGATGGCGGCCACGACGCCGGCGTAGGTGCGGCCGGGGTTGAGCACGCCGTCGCGGGGGGGCGCCTCGGCGCGCAGCACGTTGCCCGAGCCGTTCGGGCGGCGGGCGCCGGGCGCGCCGAGGGGCGCGCGGTACCCGTGACGGCGGTCGAGGTCGAGCAGCCCGGCGGCGACGGCGGCGCGGGCCGCGCGCTGGAGCTCGCGGTCGATGGTGGTGGTGACCGTGTAGCGGCCGACGCGCAGCGCGTCCTGGCCCCGGAGCTGCGTCAGCGTGCGGCGCACGATCTCGATGACCTCGGGGGCGAGCTCGCCGTGGTCGTCGTCGTTGGCCACGAGGCGCACCGGCTCGCGCTCGGCGGCGTCGGCCTCGGCCTGCGTGACGAAGCCGTTGGCGACCATCTGCCCGAGGATCCAGTGGCGGCGGCGCAGGGCCGCGTCCATGTCGTTGACGGGGGAGTAGTGCACCGGGGACTTCGGGATGCCCGCGAGCAGGGCGCTCTCGCCGAGGGTGAGGCGCTCGACGCCCTTGTTGAAGTAGAAGCGCGCGGCCTCCTCCACGCCGTTGCGCCCGTGCCCGAAGGCGATGTGGTTCACGTAGAGGTAGAGGATGTCGTTCTTGTGGAGCTCGCGCTCCATGGCGCGGGCGAGCAGCACCTCGCGCACCTTGCGGGCGAGCGAGCGCTCGGGGGTGAGCAGCACGTTCTTCACCACCTGCTGGGTGATGGTGCTGGCCCCCTGGGCGACGGTGCCGTGGCGGAGGTTGACCACCAGCGCGCGGAGCATGCCCGTCCACGCGAGGCCCTTGTGCTCGTAGAAGCGCGCGTCCTCGGCGGCGAGGAGGGCGGTCACGAGGTGGCGCGGCAGGCGGTCGAGGTCGACCACCGTGCGGCGCTCGATGTAGAGCTCGGCGAGCAGGGCGCCGCGGCTGTCGAGCACGCGGGTGGTCTGCGGCGGGCGCCACGCCGTGCGCAGGCCGTGGACGTCGGGCAGCCCGCGGCCGTACCAGGCGAAGAGGCCGATGAGGACGAGCGCGCCGGTGAGGCCGACGCCGAAGATGCCGATGCCGAGGAGGGCGAGCGCGCGGCTCCACGGGGGGCCCGCGGGGGGTTGCGTGGAGCGGCGGCGGAGGGGGGCCTTGGTGCGGGGTGGAGCCATCGTGCGGGCCGGACGGTAGCAGAGCGTTTGGGGAGAGAGAGCGTTCCGTCGGGGCGGGGGTTTGGGGTAGAACGGTCGGGCCGGTGGCGGGAGGTGTGCCCGCGCGGCGGAAGAGAGCAATACAGCCGTGAAGCTGCGTACGTCGGTCGCGTCGGGTCTGCTGGTGGCATCGATCGCGCTGGGTTCGACGACGGCGTGGGCCCAGCCCGCGGCGCCCACGGGGGCCGACCGCAACGCCGCCCGCGAGTTCGCGATGCAGGGCATGGCCGCCAACGGCCGGCAGGACTGGCCGGTGGTGCTCGACCGCTTCACGCAGGCCGAGCAGCGCTTCCACGCCCCCATCCACCTCCAGTACATCGCCACCGCCCTCGAGCGCCTCACGCCGCCGCGGCTCGCGGAGTCGGTCGAGGTGTGGCGTCGGCTGTCCAACGAGACGCTCGCGCCCGACGCGCCGGCGCCCTTCCGCGCGGCGGTGGAGACGGCGCGGCGTGAGCTGCCGCGGGTCGAGGGGCTGCTGCGGGCGAGCCAGGCGAGCGCCGCGACGCCGGTCACCACGCCGGTCACGACCCCCGTGACGACGCCGGTCACCGCGCCGGTCACCACGCCGGTCGAAAACACGACGTCGCAGACGGTGAGCGTGCAGACGCCGCCGCCCGGTGAGGGCAACGTGACGACGCGCACCGTGGCCAACCCACTGCGCACCATCGGCTTCGTGGTGGGCGGCGTCGGTGTGGCGGCGCTCATCGGCGGGGCCATCACCGGCGTGATGGCGGGCGGCGCGTTCAGCGACCTCGAGGCGGCCTGCCCCAACCGGCAGTGCACGAACTCGACGGACCTCGCGCGCCGCGACGACGTCGACACGCTCTCCGGGATGACCAACGCGCTGCTCATCGGCGGCGGCGTGCTCGCGGCGACGGGCGTGGTGATGGTGATCCTCGGGGCGCCGCGGACGGAGACGGTGCAGGTGGGCTTCAACGGCCGCGACCTGCTCATCGGCGGACGCTTCTAGTACCCACCCACGTCTGCGATCATCAGCCTCGCCCTCCGAGGGGCGCATCCGCCCATGTCGCTGCTGCGACGGCAGGGCTACGGTGAGGCCGGGGACCGACGACGTGGGCGCTGTCGGCTGAGCCGATCAGTTGGGCACGCAGCCGAAGGTTAGGACCTGGGTCCCGCACGAGGGCGGCAGGGCGGTGGTCAAGATGACGCAGCAGGGGGGGGTCTCAGCGCTCCCGCGACAGGTGCGGCTACCGGCCAGCGTCGTGCAGGTGATCGTCAGCTCGGTTGGCCCGGTGTCCTGAGGCCCGGTGTCCGTTGGTCCCGTGTCGCGAGGCCCGGTATCCGTTGGTCCCGTGTCGCGCGGTCCAGTGTCCACGACCCCGGTGTCCACGACTCCAGCGTCCACGACCCCGGTGTCGAGCGGCCCAGTGTCCACGACCCCCGCGTCCACGACCCCGGTGTCCACGATCCCCGCGTCTACCCTGCCGACATCCGGCGGTCCTGCCTCTGGCGCTGCGATATCGCCTGGCCCGGCGTCCTCGACTCCGGCGTCCACGGTGCCCAGGTCGGCAGTTCCGCCATCCAGTGACGAGTCCACGATCGTCCCGACGTCACCGCGCGCATCCGCCACCGCCGCATCATCAACCCCTGGGACCACGATCCCGGTGAAGGGCCGCACCATCTCCTGCGCCCGCGTCGCCGGCTCGCACTGCCCCATGTCCGTCGCGCAGCGCTGATCGCTCGCGCACCCCACCCCCACGCACGCGGAGGCCAGCAACAGCGGTAGCTCGAGGGTCTGACCGTCGACGAAGCGCACCAGCGCCCGCTGGGCCACCACCGCGGTCGCCGCGGTGCAACCACCTCGATCGCCGCAGCCGAGCGCCTCGATCCACACGGGCGTGTCGGTGTCGCCGCGCGTCTCGATCACGCCCACCACCATCGGGAGCTGCCCTCCGCCCTCACCCAGGGCCGTCGTTCGATCGCTCCGCAGCGGGCCCGTCGCCCCGCCCCGGCGCACGCTGATCGTGACCGACTGAACCGCCCGCCCGACGCCCCAGGGGACCTCGGAGTCCACCCTCACGATGATCTCCGTGCGCGCCCTCTCGCAGCCCCCTCCGAGCGCGATCGCGACCACGGATGCTGCAAGCCAGCGCATCACCCGATCGTAGCAGACGCGCGATCCAGGCTTTACCCAGGCAGAGCCGCGGCAGCTCCTTCGAGCGCCTCTCGCCGATCAGTTGGGCACGCAGCCGAAGACCGGGACCTGGGTCCCACACGCGGGTGGGAGGAACACGGCCAGGGCGATGCAGCAGGGCGGGAACGTACCGTCTCCACGACACATGCGGCTGCCGACCAGGGTCGAGCAGGTGATCGTCGGCTCCGTCGGCCCGGTGTCCACGGGACCGGTGTCCACGGGTCCGGTGTCCACGGGTCCGGTGTCCCTCGGACCCGTGTCCACGGGTCCGGTGTCCAGGGGCCCGGTGTCCAGCGGGCCCGTGTCGCGCGGCCCGGTGTCGAGGGGCCCGGTGTCCAGGGGCCCGGTGTCCAGCGGGCCCGTGTCGGGCATGCCCGCGTCCATCGTCCCGGCATCGAGCTCGCCGGTGTCCGTGGGCTCGCCGGTGTCCGTGGGCTCGCCCACGTCCTCGTCCACCACGGCGTCTTCGGCCTCGCCGGTGTCCTTGGGCTTCTCCCCCGTGTCCTCGGGCGGCAGCTTCTTGTCGACGTCGTCGTCGAACAGCACGTCGGCGTCGGGGTCGGCCATGTTCCCGGTCGCACACCCGCTGGCGGTCACAGCACAGAGCACCAGAAGTCCAAACCACCGCCGCCGGGTCGCCATCGTGGCGGCACGCTACAACCTCCCCACGCGATCGGTAAAGACACCGACCGACGCCGCGCAGTGTTCCCCGATTGCACCGATCGCCGCGGTCGCGCGTATAACCCCACCGAACCCCACGGAGGTTCTCCATGAACAAGCGCCTCTTCACGCTCATCCTCGCCCTCGCCGCGACCCCTGCGCTCGCGCAGCCCCGCAACAATGCCCGACCCGCGACGCCGGCGCCGCAGCGTCGCCCTGCACCCGCCGCCGCACCCGCCGCCGCACCGACGCCCGCGCCCGCGCCCACACCCGTTGCCACCAACCCGACGGGCCCCGGTCAGCGGGTCACCCCCCCGCCCAGCCCCAACGGGGTGCTCACCGCCGACGAGGTCGCGCAGCGCATCCAGGGGTTCTATGACCGCACCACGGACTTCCAGGCCGACTTCGTCCAGGTGTCCCGCAATCGGCTCTATGGAGAAGAGCGGCGCAACGGGCGGGTGATGTTCAGCAAGCCCGGCCGCATGCGCTGGAACTACGCCGCCCCCAACGGCGACATCATCGTGTCCGATGGCACCACGCTCTGGGCCTACCAGGCCGACGAGCGCCAGGCCATCCAGCAGAACATGGGGCAGTCGCAGCTCCCCACCGCGATCACCTTCCTCGCGGGCACCGGGCGCATCACCGACAGCTTCACCTTCCGGCTGCTCGACGCCAACCAGTTCAGGTTTCCCAACGGGTACGTGCTCGAGCTGCGCCCCACCACCCCGCAGCCCACCTACGAGCGCATCGTCTTCTACGTCGACCGCGCCAGCTTCCAGGTGGTGCGCACCGCCGTCATCGACGCGCAGGGCAACCAGAACCGCTTCGACTTCAGCAACCCCCAGGTGAACCTCAACATCCCGTTGACCACCTTCCGCTGGTCGCCCCCCGCCGGCACCTCCATCGTCCGTCCGTAGCGTCGGCCCCCTCACCGCGCTGCCGCGCGCCCTCACCCCCGCGGGGCGGGGGCAAGGGCTCAGGGAGCTGACAGGTTTGCGATCGAACTGATGAGCTCGTGGCCCTTCAGTCCGTGCTCACTTCTACGACGTCGGAGCCCTTGCCCCCGCCCCGCGCTCATCGTTGCCCTCATCGTGCGTAGAGCGCTTGCAGGCTGCGGGTGACGAGCCATCGCGCGGAACCCCAGCCATCCGCACACCTTCGCGCGCCTTGGCTGCCGCGGGTTGAAACCCACGGCAGCCTAAGGTGAAGGCCGCAAGCGGCCTGTCCGATGTCCAGGCACAGTGACCAGCCCGCCGCGGGCTTTCCCTTGGCTGCCGTGGGTTTCAGAGGTTGTCTCAGAATTGCCAGTGTCAACTGATTTTGCCTGTTCCGAAGGCAAAA
>JAUSAZ010000010.1 GCA_030652255.1 Myxococcales bacterium
ATCCTGTGAACGCTTCTGCGCCATGGGGTGCCTCCGGTCTCAGCAACCCAGAGGATGCCGCCGTGGCGCAGGAGCTCCTATCCCCAGGAACTACGGCCTGCGCGCGCGGCTACGAGGGGCGAGTTGCGCAACTCGTGGGCCTCGGCCTGCCGACGGGGTTTCGGCGAGGTGCGCCAGCACGGCTACGGCGAGGCCTTCGTGGGGACGGTGACCGCGGGCGGCGCCTGCCAGCGCACCGAGGAGTGCGCGGGCGACGCGTGGTGCGACCACGGCCCGAGCGGCGACGGGCGCCCCTGCCCCGGCGTCTGCCGCCCACGCCGTGCGCCCGGAGAAGCGTGCGAGTCCGTCAGCCAGTGCGCTCGAGCGGGCTCGGCCGACGACGTCCAGTGCTTCCGCGAGGCCGGCTCGGAGCGCTGCGTCGCCGTCCGGCGCGTCGGGCCGGGCGCGGAGGGGGCGCCCTGCGGGACGACCCCGATCGACGCGACGACCGTGAGCCTCGCGGAGTGCGCCGAGGGCCTCTACTGCCCGCGGGCGAGCGGGCCGCAGCAGTGCACCCGCCCGCTGGCGGTGGGCGAGTCGTGCACCGGGGGCGCGCCCTGCGTCGCCGGCGCGCTCTGCGCGCTGGAGGCAGGCGGTATCGACGGCGTCGAGTTCTGCCGGCCGTACGCGGTCGTGAGCCGCGAGGGCGAGCGCTGCGAGGCGAGCGGCGTGGGGGCGCGATGCGACTCCCTCGCGCAGCTCGCGTGCGCCGACGGGGCGTGCCGGTCGACCGGCGGTGGGCAGGAGGGCTCGGCGTGCGGGCAGGGCCGGCAGGAGTTCTTCGACGTCTCCTGCGCGGCGGGCTTCTACTGCGACCGCGCGACGCGGCGCTGCCGGCCGGTGCTCGGCCCCGGCGCTGCCTGCACGCGATCGGAGCAGTGCTCCCTCTCCAACTGCGTGCGCGCCTCCCGCGACGCGCCGGGCGCCTGTGCCGAGCGGTACTGCTTCTGAACGCCCTGCCGGGGGCGCGGCGTGCGGCCGCGGGAGGGCGAGCGGTCGCGGCCTCCGCAGACCGGGACATTTCCGGCGCGCCCTCGACGGGCGCACGCTCGGCCGGTGATGTCGTCGACACGGGTGCACACATGGGCGGGGTTTCGGCGCGCGGGCTCGGGGCGTGGCGGCCACTCGCCACGATGGCGCGCTGCGGTGCGGCGACGGTGGACGGGACCGCGGGCGATGCCGCATCCGTGACGGAGCCTCACGCCGTCGGTCGTCGTGTTGCCGGACTCTCGCTACGGGTACTGTGCCCGTCCATGAGAGCCATGGGGATGGGGACGATGCTCGCGCGCTTCGTGGCGATGGCGCTGCCGCTCGCCGGGTGCTGCGAGACCACGCACCACACCGCGCTCGTCGACCTCGAGGGTCGGCCGATCACCGAGCCCGTCGGCGGTGACGCCGGGACCAGTGACGCCGCAGCGGCCGGGGCGCTCGACTGCCAGGCGCTCTGCCTCCAGCCCATCATCGGCCGGTGCCTCTCCTGGGAGATCGAGTCCTGCGAGCGGGCCGACCCCGCTGGCGGCGCGGTGACCTGCCGCTACGTCGACACGCAGTGCCCGGACATCCTGCCGCTCCCGAGGACGGTCTGCGGCCGGCGTACCCACGGCGCCGGGCCCGCGACCGCGCTCGGCGACGACGCGCTCGGACGCGCGCTCGCTCACATGGCGGCGCTGGAGGCGGCCTCGATACCGGCCTTCGCACGCCTCGCGCGAGAGCTCGCCGCACACCACGCACCGTTGTCGCTGATCCGCGCGGCGGAGCGAGCGAGGCGCGACGAGGTGCGACATGCAGCGACGATGCGCGGCCTCGCGCAGGCGAGGGGTGGGTCTGTGGGGCGCGTGACGGGGCGGGCCGTGCGCGGGGTGCGTCCGCTCGCAGAGCTGGCGATCGAGAACGCGCGCGAGGGATGCGTGCGAGAGACGTGGGGGGCGGCGGTGGCGAGGTTCCAGGCGGCGGGCGCGGCCGACCCGGCGCTGCGAAGGGCGATGGGGGTCAGCGCGCGCGACGAGGCGCGGCACGCGGCGCTGGCGTGGCGGGTACACCGGTGGGCGCTGTCGAGGCTCGACGAGCCAGCGCGGAGGGAGTGCGCGCGGGCGCTGCGCGACGAGGCCGCCTCGCTGCGACGCGAGCTCGACGGGTGCTTCGATGACGCGACGGCTCGCGCGCTGGGCGTGCCGACGGGCGCGGCGGCCAGGGCGCTGGCGTCCGCGATCGACGGTGCGCTGTGGGGCCGGGCGTGAGCCCCCGGCGGGCGGGGGCGCTGTCGCTGGCGGCGATGCTGATGGGAGCGTCGGGGGCGCAGGCCGACCCACGCTTCACGGTGACGTGGCACCCGCTGTCGCTGCTCTCGTACGGCTGGCAGTTCGAGTTCGAGGCCGCGCCATCGCGCTGGATCTCGGTGCATGCGTCGCCGACGACGGTGGTCACCGTCGACGACGGTCTCCCTCGCCCGCTGGGGTTCGCGATGGACGTGGGCGTGCGGGTGTTTCCGTTTGGGCGCGCCCCGTCGGGCTTCCTGCTGGGGGCGCACATGGGCGCCGCAACCTGGAACGTCGCGGACCTGGAGCCCGCCGCGGACGGCTTCGCGGTGCGCGGCGGGCTCACGGTCGGGTACACCTTCGTCTTCGCGCGGAGGTTCGTGCTCTCCGTGGGAGGCGGTGGGGAGTACGTGCGCTTCACGCCGTCCTGGCAGGGAGCCGAGAGCTACGGGCGCGCATGGCCCTTCGTGCGACTGGCAGCGGGTGTGGCGTTCTGACAGAGCATCATGCGCCACGCCCTCCGCGCGACGACGATCACCCCTGCGGCTAGTCGACGTTCCGGATGTCGACGACGGCGGGCGTCGCGAGCGAGGTCATCGTGGGCCCGAAGGCCTCGGGCGAAGGGGATGGAGGGGTACGCGTCGATGTGGAGGAGCCTTGTTGCGTGGGTCCTGGTGGTCGGCCTCGCGTGGTCGGCGTGGTTGGGCGCGGATCAGCTGTACGCGTGGGAGTACAGCGTCGGGCACTTCGCCTTCGCTCGGGTCGGGGCGCCCGCGCTGCACTTCGTACTGGGCGGCCTGGGCGTCGCGCTCGACGTCGCCGCGGTGCTGGCGTTGCTGCTGCCGCGGCCGCGCGGCTTCGGGGTGGTGCTGAGCGCGCTGATCTTCGGGCTGGCCCACGACCTCGTGTCGCTCCGTCTCGTCTCCACCGACCTCGACGGCGCGCGGCGCGTCTACGCCCAGGGGCGCGTGGAGCAGGGCTCGATCGCGAGCGAGGCGGCTCTCGATGCGCTGTTCAGTCCAGCGGGGCAGCACCAGATCGCGACGATCGCGTTCTTGTTCGCGTTGGCGGGGATGGCGCTGCTCTTGGTGATCCGGCCGTACTTCGAGCCGCGCTGACACTATCGGCGCCGTGAGGGTGGTCGAGCGCCCGGATCTGCCGGTCCTGTCCCTGAACCGTTGATCGACGCCGTCGTCCACAGAGTCGCCCGCAGCGCGCCCACCAGCGCTCGGCTGCGCGGCAGCGAGGGTGAGACCACCGCGCCCGGGCCCGACACCCCCACTGGCCAGGCGGATCAGGGTCCGGAGCAGTACCGGGGGCGCGCCGCACAGACGCCGTTGTTGCACCGGAACGTCGTGCAGTCGCCGGGCTCGTCGCGGCCTGGCCGACGTCCCCGAGGAGGACGCAGCGGTAGGTCGGCCCTGCCCCGTCGCGGCCGCTCTGGTCGCAGCGGAGGGGGTTCCGCCGCGCCCGACGAGGCGCGACAGGGGCATCTCGGCATGAAGTACTTGTCGAGGCCAAGAACTGGGTGGATGGACGTAGTCTGTCCAAGGGCCGGCGGACGGTGCCACTTGACGTCCTGCCCTCGGACGACCGGTGGCGCAGCAGTGCGGCTTGACGCCCTCGCGCAAGCGGGGTGACCTCACCCGCGGAGGTCCGGATGGGGCTGCTCGATCATCGTAGACCGGGGCGCGACGGTACGCGCAGGGTGGGTTCCGTAGGTCTGTGGGCCGCGCTGCTCGCGAATGCCTGCTCCGACCCCACGCCCTACAGCGCGACGCCCACCCCAACCGTCGACCTCGCGACGCCCTGCGCGAGCCACTGTCGCGCGATCCAGCGGCAGTGCGGCGCGGCGCCCGTGGACTGCGAGACCGCGTGCGTCTGCCGCGAAGTCGCCCGCCCCGCCTGCCGCGCGTTGCAGGCGGCCTACGTCGGCTGCGCCGCGCGGGCGGTGCTCGCGTGCCCTTCGGGAGAGCCCGCGGTGCTCTGCCGGCAGGACCGCGCGGACTACGAGGCCTGCCGCACGAGCACCGCGGCCACGCCCGACGCGACGTGCCCCGGCCCGGGGACAGCAGACGCAGGGGTCGCGGATGCAGGGGTCGCGGGTGCAGGGGTCGCGGATGTCGGGGCAGCGGACGTCGGCGTCGACACGGGCCCGACACCGTCGAGCAACAGCTACCGCTTCGGGTCCGTGGTCGCCCAGGGCATCTCAAGCTTCGACGGCACGCGGGTGTACTTCGCTGAGTTCGTGGCGAACGAGGGCGACGGCTGCAACCTCCGGACGATCGGGCCCTGGCGCATCCACGCGTGCGAGAGTCCCTCGACCAGGACGTTTGGTTCCGCGGGCGTGATCCGGTTCAGCAGCGGCGTCGTCCTGGAACCGTCCGGCGGCAGTCGCGTGTATTTTCAGCGGTACGACCGCACCGTCTGGAACCCCGGCGACGCGGTCGGCGCCACAGCCACCGGCACCGCGGTGGTCCCCGCCTTCGAGAGGTCCCTCCCATACCCGACGCCGCTCGGCCGGGTGCGGACCGTCCCCGGAGCGGACTCGGACGGGCTTTTCGATCTCCACCGCGCGAGGCTCGCCACGATCACCTGGCCGGCGGGCGAGGGTCTGATCTGGTTGCGGCTTGCTCAAGACACGAGTGATTTCCGGTACGTTGAGATGCAGGCCTTCCTCGACCGCGCCGCAGGCCAGTACGTCATTCCCGCCGATGTGATGGCCCACCTCTATCACCACGAGGCCGGAATCAGCGTCGACATCAGCGTCTCGGCGGTCTCGACAACCGAGTTCATGGCGGGCACGTGGCCGGTGCGGTTCAGCGTTATGGATCGACCGCAGAAGTTCCGCATGTTCGTCTACTGACCGCTGCGCCTGAGGGACGGGCGACAGCTCTGGATGACTTGTACGCGATGCCCAACCCCCATGGCAGTAGGCGTTGCGGGGACCTGGGACGCTCGCGGTCATGCGACCTCCCAAACCCTCCCCGGTGACGCCCGACGCGCTCTGTCGTCGCCACGTCGAAGCCCTGGCCCGCAGCGGCCAGACCGTGCCCGTGGTGTTTTCCCGCGAGCGGGCCAACCGCAACGATCGGCCGCGACAGGTCACGCCCGGATCCATGAGCCGCGTGATCACCATCCAGCCGACCCTCCGCAGGGAACCGCTCTCGGTTCACTTGCGATACCGTCGTTGAAACCCGATGAACTCCACACCCCACGTGCGCTTCGCGATGGTCACCACAGCCGTGCGCGTGTGGTGCGTCCTCACCCTGTTCGCCCTGGGCGGGTGCCTGCGCAGCCACCCGAGCGCTGAACCACATCCTCCCATCGGCTTTCGCGCGGCCCGCGGACGCTTCGAGGGCGTCGCTCCAACGCACACGGCGCGCGTCGAGCCCGACGGTGTTCTCGTCGTCACGTCGCGCGACCCAGAGGACGGCGTCGCGTTCTCGACGGTTTCGATCGGACGCGAAGGCATTGGAGGCGCTCGAAGGTCTCGACCGTCCCTCTCACCCGACGGGATCGTCACGACCCTGCGCGGCGCGGTCGAGGAGGAGATCCGCAACACCCGCGACGGCGCGGAGATGGCGTGGCGGTTCCGCGCGCGACCCGCGGGCGAAGGCGCGCTGTCCGTGCGGGTCGGGCTTCGCGGAGCCACCGTGGCTCGGGTCGACGCGTCGGGCGCGCACCTCGATGGCGCACGCGCCGACTACCGCTTCGGTCACGGAACCTGGATCGACGCGAGCGGCCGCAGGACCCCGGTTCCCGTGCGCGCCGACCAGGGCGAACTCACGCTGACGGTGCCTGCGGAGGTCGTCGACGGAGCGAGCTATCCTGCGGTGCTCGACCCGATCATCTCGGCCGAGCTCGGAACCGATCGGCCCGTTCCCGGGGTCATGCCCCTCTTCAACGAGAGGTCCCCCGTGCTCGCGGCGGGACCCGCGGGTCAATTCCTTCTGGTCTGGCAGGACCACCGCGATGAGACGCACCCCGACGTCCTCGCCGTGCGACTCGGCGCGGACGGCTCGCAACTCGACCTCGCGGGCATCCGCGTCGGTGCCGCCGCCGGTACGCGCTACCAGCCCTGGGTCGCGTGGAACGGCACCCACTACCTCGTCGTATGGCTGGACTACGTCGGCGGCTCGAGGATCGTAGGCCGTCGCGTCGCACCGGATGGCCGTCCCGTCGACACCGCGGACATCGTCATCTCGTCGGGCGTCGACCCGCGGGGCGCCCCCGTCGTCGTCTGGAACAACACCGAGTTCCGCGTCGCCTGGATCGGCGTGCAGGGAGCCACCTCGGCGATCTATTCCTCGAGGGTCTCGAGCGCGGGCGTCGTCCTCGACGCGTCGCCCGTGCTGCTCACCACGGCGTCGGACAACATCGAGAGCCTCCGACTCGCGGCCAACGGCGCGCAGGTCGCCGCCATCTGGGCGGAGGTTTCGACCAGGTTCGCGCGCGTGGTTCGCAGCGCGCGCATCGCCCCGTCGGGCGCCGCACAGGGCTCGCCGACCGTAGTGACCGCTTCAGACGGCTCGGACAAGGTCGCACTCGCACCGCTGGGTGACGGCTTCCTCGCGGTCTGGTCCGTCGGCGGGACGGCGGGGCGGCTCGATGTCGTGGGCGCGCGCCTGGATTCCGCGCACGCGCTGCTCGACCGCACGCCCATCCGCGTCGGCGTTGGGGCGGGCGACGACGCGGCACCCACGGCGGTCGCGGAGCCGTCGGGAGTCCGCGTCGCGTGGATCTACAGTACGGATTCGACGAATGCATTCCGGGTGCAGAGCGCGCGCGTGTCCGCTACGGGCGCGGTGAGCACCATCGCGACGCTGCCTGGCTACCGCAGCAACGGAAGGGCGCCGACCTGCGCACTGGGGAGCGCCGGGGTGCTCTGCGGCTGGGAACAGCTCGTGGAGTACAGGTTCAGGCTCACGGGAAGCGGCGAAGGGACGGCGGGGCTGTTCATCGGAATCTACGGCGCACGAGTCGATTCGACCGGGGCGTCGATCGACGCGGAGGCGCGCATCCTCGCCGGCGTCGCCAACGTCCAATCCCGCCCCGTCATCGCCTGGAACGGCACGAACTACCTCGCCGTCTGGGAGGACTATCGCGGCTCCCGTTGGAAGATCCGCGGTGCGCGCTTCGGCTCCGACGGGACCGTGCGCGACCCCGACGGCATCAATATCAGCGACGCCGCGGCCTTCAACGACCGCCTCCCTTCGGTGACCGCCCTGGGCAGCACCTTTCTCGTGGCCTTCAATCGCGAGCAGATCGAGAACCTCACGGATCCACGTCGCGACACCATGGTGACGCGCGTCGGCGACGACGGCCTCGTGCTCGATCCGACCAGCGTCCCAGTCACCGAGCCGACCGACCCGTCGGTGTCCTTCAACACAGTGGGCCTCGCCGCGAGCGGTACGGGCTACCTCGTGGCCTGGACCGCGCGTGACGCGCTGTTTGCCCGTCGACTCGACGCCACGGCGCGCCCCGTCGGGGGTATCGTCCAGTTCCCCGACCCTCCCAATCGCGCCGGGGGGCCAAGGGTCGCGTCCAACGGCAGCGGCTTCCTGGTCACCTGGACGGCGTCCTTCGGTCTCGGTTCGAGCATCCGTGGCGCGCGCGTCGACGGTTCGGGTGCCCTCCTCGACACGCGATACCTCGAGCTCGCCCCCGCGATCTCAGGCGGCGGTACCTCGGTCGGGTTCGGCACCTCGGACTACGTCGTGACCTTCTCGAACCAGCAGGGGCTCTATTCGGTTCGGGTTCCGCCGACGGGAACGCCGGGGCCGGCGACGCGCATCCTGGCGACGAGCGGCGACTTCGCCGACGCGCCCGGATCACTCGCGCTGACTTGGGCGCACGGGCAGTTCTTCTCGACGTTCCAGCGCAGGGTCACGGGAGCGCCAGGGAGGCAGCTGTACGGGTTCGCGATCTCCCCCACGGGCGCGGCGGTCGACTCCGCGCCCCTCGCGCTCTTCGCCGAGGAGACCGAGGGGGCACCCACGGGCCTCGCGTCTCCACGCGCCGGTCGGGTCGCGGTGATCTACAGCCGCTTCGATACCCTCGCGCCCTTCCACAACTACCGCGCGAGGATGCGGTTCGTCGACGACACGCCTTCGATGGCATGCCGCAGCTCCGCCGAGTGTGGTGGCGGACCATGCGTGGACGGAATGTGCTGCAATACCGCATGCGGTGGTGGCGATCCCGCGGATTGCCAGGCGTGCAGCGTGAGTGCGGGGGGCCTTCGCGACGGCGTGTGCGGACCCGTCGCCGCGCGAGAGTGTCGCGCCGCGCGTGGGGAGTGCGACCGCGCCGAGGTGTGCAACGGGGTCTCCATGGCGTGTCCACCAGACTCGTTCGCGCCCATGGGCACGTCCTGCGATGACGGCCTGACCTGCACCGGCCTGGCCCTATGCTCCGAGGGTATGTGCAGGCGCGTAGTGCCGCTCAGCTGCTCTCCGAGAGACCGATGCCAGCAGGCCTCGTGCGTCGAAGGCGTGGGCTGCGTCCAGACCCCCATCCCGGACTGCGTGTTCGATGCAGGAGCGGACGCCGCCCTCGCAGACCGCCCGCAACTCGACGCGGCCGAAGACGGACCCGCGACCATGGACGTTCCCTCGCGAGATATCGCGGGGGATCGCGGGGTCGACGCGCCGCGCGATGTGAGCCGCGACGTCTCCGAGGCGACCGACACGTTCGGGGCGATGGAGGACGTCGGCGAGTCCGACACGGCCGACGCGATGACCTCGCCCGCCGCCTCGGGCTGCGGTTGTAGCGCGCAGCGAGGGCCCCGACCGGGCATCGCGCTCGGGCTCGTGGCGCTGGCGTCGTTGCTCCGCCGCCGCCGGGTTCGCGATGTTGGCGGCGGGTAACCGCTTGTAGGTCACTGAGTTCCAGACGCCGTCGAGATGGTCCTCTATGATCACCTCCCGGGGCTCTGGGAACAGGGCGGCTGTGTTCGCGGTAGCTGCACAGCGTTCCTAAACCTGCCGGTTTAGCGGGCTTTAGGACCAAAGCCAGCATGGGACACGCGAACTTCGCGGTATGGGCGTTCTGTCACCCAGCGAGAGTTCGTGCCGACGACAGGCCGCGTTGGGCCTCCTATCCCCGGGGCGACCGTCGAGGGGCAGGTCGCCGTCGCCCGCGGCCTGTGGCTGTAGACGCGCGCCGACGTCGGCGGCCACGCGCTCGGCGCCAGGCTCCTGCTCGGGTCGTCCTCCATCCCCGTCCTGCTCAACATCGCCGAGGGCTTCACCGCCGCCTTCACCGCAAGCGCCCGCTTCGACCTGTAGCCCCACGCGTCGCCCGACAGGTCGCTGGCGCCGCGTCGCGCGGTCAGTGCCGCGTGGCGACGAGGTTGGCGACGGCGACGCCCACGACGATCAGCGCCACCACGACGGCCACCACCGTGTTGACCTTCCGGGTGTGCGCGGCGTTCGCGCGCAGGGCCTCGTCGCGCATCGCGAAGACCCCGTGCTTGAGCCGATGCCGGGCGACGGCGCCCGCGTCGACGTGGTCCGAGAGCAGAACCGCCGCGCCGCAGAACGAGCAGGTGAGCTGGACGCTCCCGTCGTCGGGCACGGCGTTGGCGCCGCCGCAGCGACCGCACGCGACGCCCTCGGCGAGCAGGCGCCGGTAAGCCTCGTTGCCCGCCACCTGGCGGGCCATGTCGAGCTCGAGGCGCTCCTTGTCGGAGACGTAGGCGTTGACCGGCTGCACGGCGTGGCAGCCCGGACAGGTGAACTGGCGCTGGTACAGGTCGAGCGGAACCTCCACCGGCCCGGCGCATTTCAGGCACTGCGCCGCGCGCGAGGCGGTGCTGGTCTCCTGGAAGCGCGGGGCGCTCGGGCCCGCCTCGATCGCCTCGTCGACGCTCGGCGGCGCCACGGCGGCCATCACGTGCCCGAGGAGCGCGTCGGCCGAGACGGCGGCCACCGCCGCGTACTCGGCGGTGCGCAGCTCGCCGCGGCAGAAGGCACACGCGAAGGTCGGCGTGCGCAGGTCGTCGGGCGGCGGGGTGCTCGCCCCGCAGCGTGAACACGTAACCCCTCGCTGGCTGGTCATGTCGATGCGCACGACTCTAAACCCCCGGACAGGCGCCGCGTTGGCGCGCCTACTGCCGCGTTGCGACGAGGGCCGCGACCCGCGCGGCGGCGTTGCAGCGGAGGTTCATGAAGAAGATCTGGTACTCGATGGGGCGGCAGTTGTCGGCGCCCCTCACACGGTCGAGCGCTCGGCTCGGGAGGTCGCGCGGGGCCTCGACCGTGCGGGAGATCACGAGCGTTCTGCGCGCGCAGCGGGCGTCGGCGAAGGCCGCGCGGCGCGTGGTCGTCCGTCTCCAGAAACACCGCCCCCTGGTTGAGCGACGCCGCCGCGGGCGCCCCGTCGTCGGCCCAGGGGAGCGAGGCCCGGGCGGTAGAAGGCCGTGCCCTTGGCGAGCCGGTACCTCGGCGCGTACACGGCGCAGCAGCCGTCGAAGGCCGATGCTTGGATGCCCGTCGCCACGCGGTCGGTCGCGGCGTTGAGCGAGGCGTCGGTGGTGGGGGGCGTTCCAGCGGGCCATCGAGCGCTGCGTGACGCTGCTCGACACAGAGCCCTGCCCCTCGTCGAGGCAGCCCTACCGGATGATGTACCGCAGCGTGTACTGCATTCCCGCCCCACCGGAACGCTCGTCGACGATGAGCGCGTGGAGTCCGCGCGCGGTGGTCACGTTGTTGAGTCGTGAGCCGTACGCCCCCGACGTGTCGCCGGTGCCGCGGCAGTTCGTCCCGCCCATCGTCCCACCGTCGTCGTTGCACGCGCTCTCCGAGCCGGTGAGCGCGCTGCGGATGTACATCGCCGGATCGAACGAGACCGAACCGGTGCGGCGCGCGAACGAGCCGCCGTCGCTCGCACAGAGGCTGAAGAATTGCTGCCTCGCGCCGCAGGTGACGAACCACCGCACGTCCTCGCCCGAGGCCACCCCGCCACACGTGCCGGCGATGCGGTTGCTGCCGACGAGCGTCGACGACGTGGTGCTATCCGCTGCCAGGCGGCCGTCGAAGAAGTTGGCCCCGAGCGTCGTCGGGAGGTGCTGCACCCGCAGCGTGAAGGCCCCGGTGCCGCAGCCGCCGACGGCGACGTACCAGGTTCCGGCGCCCAGCACCCCCGCGGTGCGCGAGTTGACGCTGCTGGTGAAGTCCGTGCCCGACCCGCAGCCGCTGTCGTCGTTGCAGAGCCCGAGGTTGTTGTTGCCCGCGAAGGACTGCGCCGGCACCGCCACGCCGCTCGAGTCGGTGATCAGGAGGGAGGTGTCGAGCGCCGAGCCCCCGGTGTCGAGGTACACCACCTCGCGCTGCGTCAGCGTGAAGCGGAACCACACGTTCGCCCCCGACGTGCACCCGCACGGCACCATCGGGCCGTCATGCGTCGCGCCCGCAGTGGTGCCGGTGGCGGTGGTCTCCGCGGCGCCGAGGGTGATCACTCGCGCCGAGGCTCGCGCGTCGTTGCTCGGGGAGCAGTGCCCGGCCGCGCAGGCCATCCCAGACGTACAGGCGGACCCGCAGGCGCCGCAGTTGGCCGCGTCGGTCAGGAGGTTCACGCACCGACCGGCGCACGTCGTGAAGCCGCCGCACCCCGTACCGGTGTCCACCGGCGGGGTTCCCGCGTCGACGGGACCGCCGAGATCGGTCGGCGTGCCGAGGTCGGTCCCTCCGTCGAACACGTCGCGGGGCGGCGCGACGTCGGGCAGGTCCACCGCGAGCGCGTCGACCGGGGTCGGCACGTCGAGCTCGGCGGGGGTGTCCATCCCGACAGCGACGTCCGCTCCGCCCGAGGTGTCGGTCGCTTCGGTTGCGTCCGTCGCACCGGCGACGTCCGCCGCGACTGTCGCGTCTGCCGACGCATCCGCCATCGCCTCGCAGCGTCCGTCCTGGCACCGCTGACCGCTCGGGCAATCGACGACCTCGGACCGGGCCCCGCGCGCGTCGCAGGCGCTGAGTTGGAACTCCCCCTGGCAGACAGACCGACCCGGGGTGCACGTCTGCCTCGCGCAGACGTTCGTCGGGGCGCAGTAGCGTCCAGCCCCGCAGTCGACGTCGACGTTGCAGGCGACGCAGTGCGCGAGCGCGGTGTTGCAGACCATTCGCATGGCCGAGCACTCGCGGTCGGACGCGCACGGCGTCGGGCGGTCGACGCACAGGCTGTCCGCGCACCGCTGCGTGGCCGGGCAGTCGTGGTCGGCGTCGCAGTCGACGCAGTACCCCAGGCTGGGGGAGCACACCTGCCCCGGGCACGTCACCGACGACGTGCAGCGCGTGACCGCCTTGCATGTGTTGCGCAAGCAGAGGAGGTCACCCGCACAGTCGCGCTGCGTGTTGCAGCTGACGCACCGGCCCAGCTCGAGGTTGCAGACCATTCCGACCCCGGAGCACTCGCGGTCCGACACGCAGTCCGTGACCGGAGCGCCCACATCGGCGTCCACGGGGCGATCGAGGATCGCCGCGGCGTCCGGCGTGTCGCCGGGGAAATCAAGGCGCGTCGGACTGCACGCGACGAGAATGATCGCGAGCATTGTGGCAGCGGTCTGAAGTCTATGGCCGGCGTGCATCGATTCCCCCTCCGGCGGTGCGGAGCGGGCGGACTATCGACGGAAGCGTCCGCACGCGTCCAGCGGGTGCCCCTCGCCCTGGCCGGGGCCCGGCGTCGGACTTCGGCTCCTGGATCGCGTCGCTATGGTCGTGTCGCCCGCCGCGCGCCCGGACGTGCTCCCGGAACGACGCGATGAAGCTCAACCGACGCACGTTCATCAAGCTCGCCGGCGCGGCCGGGGTCGCAGGCTCGGTCGGCTGCGGCGAAGCCGCCGAGGCGGAGCTCGAACCCACGGAGGAGTTCGACTCGCCGCCGGATGAGATGCTCGACGCCGGTACCGACGACCTCGACGCCGCGGTCGAGGAGGACGCCGCGACAGGCACCGACGACGGCGGCGCGCCGGGCCTCGACTCGTCCACCAACGCTCACTGAGCTCCCCACCGAGCTCGCCGGGAGCTCGACGCGACAGCGTGGGACACCGCGAACTTCGTGGTATGGGCGTTCTGTTTCCTGGAGCTGATCTATGCCAGCGAGGGTGACGCGTTGCTTTCCCTATGCGCCGGAGCGCGAGTTGGTCACGCGGGTGGGTAGGATCGAGCGCGAACTCGAGCGACTGGAGCGAGAACGCCCGTGCCGCCCGTTCGAGCCGTTCCCCGCGCCGCTGCCTCCGATCGCGCCGCGCGGCGCGGGCGTGAGGGACGCGCCGGGCCCCCTCGACGTGGGAGCCGACCGCGCACAGCGGGCTCGTTGAGGCCCGGGGGCTTGACCTGCTCGGCGCCGCGCAGCTCGACGAGCGCCACCCGCGTGGCGCCGGGCTCGGCGTAGACCGTCAGGACCCCCTGCGCCGCGAGGGTCTGCGTCGGTGCGAACACGTCCTCCTGGCCGATGAAGAGAGCGCTGCCCGCGCGTCGCGAAGCGCTCGACCCCCACGGCGGCGAGGTCGACCTTCCGGCCGGCGAATGCGTGGCCATCACCCGCGTCGTGCAGTGGCGGAGCGGGCGCAACTTCATCGCGCCGCGGAATGAGAGCGACGCCATCGACGCGCCGGGCGCGGCCTTCGCGGCGCGCTGAGCCTGTCCGGACCGTCCCCTCACCAACGCACGAGCGACGGCACCGGGTGTGCGGGGCCGTCGTCGAGCCCCAACTGGCCGTAGGCGTTGTCGCCCCAGCAGGCGACGCGGCCGTCACTGAGCGCGACGCACGCGTGGTCGATGGCCGACGCCACCGCCACCACGCCGCGCAGTCCTGGCACCGGCGCGGGGGTGGGGCGGTAATACGTCGGGTCCGGGTCGAGCGCTCCCAGGAAGTTCGTCCCCCAGCCCCACAGCGAACCGTCGGCACGGATCGCGTAGGTGGTTCCCCGGTCGGTCGCGTGGAGGTGGGTGACGCGGGTGAGCCCCGCGACCGGCGTCGGGGTCAGGTGCGGCGCCCGGTCGGCGCGGAGGCCGTCGCCGCCCCAGCACCACACCGTCCCGTCGCGGAGCAGGCCGCACCCGTCCTGCCAACCCAGCGTCACCTGGGTCACCGGGGGAAGGCCCTCCACCACCGTCGGCCTCGGGCTGAACACTCTCGCGTCCGTGCGGAGGCTGCGCAGGATGTCGAGGCCCCAACACGCGACGGTTCCCGCGGCCGTCCACGCGCACGCGGTGTCGCGCCCCTCCACGACCCCTACGGCCGGCCCGAGCCCGGCCACCGCCGTCGGCGTCGCGCGCGCCTCGCGGGTTCCGTCACCGACCTCGCCCGACCCGTTCGTGCCCCAACAGCGCACCACCCCGGCGTGGTCCCGGATGCACGTCTTCCAGCGACGGATGGCGATCTGCGCGACGTCGTCGAGCCCGGGTACCCGCCCCGCCATCGTGACGAAGGGGCGTGGGCCCGTGGATCGGACGCCGCTGCCGAGCTGACCGCTCCAGTTTGAGCCCCAGCAGAACGCGCTCCCGTCGCTGGTACGCGCGCACGTGAAGTCCTGACCCGTGGCGACCTCGGCGCCGTCGGCGAAGCCATCGACCCTCACCGGTCGGTCCCGGTGGGTCGTGGAGCCGTCCCCGAGCTGGCCCGACCCGTTGTAGCCCCAGCAGCGCAGCGTTCCGTCGCGGCTCAGGGCGCAGGAGTGCGCGTCAGCACAGGCCACCGAGACGACGTCCCCCAGCCCGGGCACGATCGTCGGCGTAAGGCGGGTGTCGGCGGTCCCGTTGCCCAACTCTCCGAGGCCGTTGTAGCCCCAGCAGCGTGCGCTCGCGTCCGATCCGAGCGCGCACGCGTGGCGCGGCCCGGCCGCGATCTGCTCGACCGCGCCCGGCAACGCCGCCGGGACGGGGGCGCTGCGTGCGTCGGTCGTGCCGTCACCGAGCTCGCCGTAGCGGTTGATGCCCCAGCAGCGCGCCGACCCGTCGCGCAGCCGGGCGCAGGTGAAATCGACGCCGGCGCTCAGCGCGGTGACGTCGCGCAACCCCGCGACCTCCGTCACGACCTCTCGGTCCTCCGTCGTCCCGTCGCCCAGTTGTCCGACCTGGTTCGCACCCCAGCAGGCGACGGTGCCGTCGCGACGACGCGCGCACGCGTGGCGCTCGCCCGCCGCGACCTCGACGACGTCGGCCAGGCCCTCGATCGTGGTCGCCGCGGACCCGCGGCCATCGCGCAAGGAGCGCGAAGGGTCGACGCCCCAGCAGCGTACGGTGCCGTCCAGCAGCCACGCGCAGGTGTACCTGTAGCTCCCTCCCGCCGCGATACCCGCCACTCCCCGCAACGGCAACCCGTCGACGGCGCTGACGACAGCCACCCGCGTGAGGTGGCGGTCGGTGGTTCCGTCCCCGAGCTGACCCAACTGGTTGTCCCCCCAGCACTGCACCGACCCGTCGACCAGCAGCGCGCAGATGTGGTGCGCGCCCGTGGTGATCGCGGCGACCCCGCGCAACCCTGGGACCGCAACGGGCGGCCAGGTCTCGAAGTCGCTCTCGTCCCCGAGCAGGCCGGCGTAGTTGGCGCCCCAGCAACGCACCGTCGCGTCCGTGAGCAGAGCGCATGTGTGGGTGTCGCCGAGCGCGAGCGCGGTCACGCCCGCGAGCCCCGGCACCGCGGTGGCCGTCGTGTACCAGCGGCCGGTGCCCCCGATCTGTCGGGCGCGGTCGTCGCCCCAGCACCGCACCGTCCCGTCGGACATGACCGCGCACGAGCGTCGTTCGCCGACGACGAGCCGCGCGATCGGAGGGGCCACGGTGCTGGTATCCGCGGCGGGTGCGTCGGGCGCCGCCACCCCGGCATCGAAGCGGCCCCCCGACCCCGTGGTCGCTGCCGCCGTCTCCGCGCAACCCGCGAGCAGTCCCAGGGCCCCGACGAGCCTCCACCGCATCGTTTGCGCCATGGGAGCCGAGGTTACCGCACGCCGCACGCCGCCCGCGAGCCCCTGCAGCGCGCTCGTTCAGGCGGCCAGTGATCCTGACCGAAGGGTGAGGCTTCTCCCGCGTACCAGAGCAAGGTCACAGGCCGCTTGGATGAGGCGCACTTCGAGGCGAAGGCTCGCGGGAACCTCGTCGGTCCTGGAATGAGGGGGTGGATGGACGCGCCGGAGAGAGGCCACGCCGACTGGGACGGAGCCCGCTTCTGGACTGTCGGTTGGGACGACACTCCCTGCGCGGAAGCGCGGCGCGGCGCGGCGCAGAGGGAACCGTCAGGCCCGGGCTCAGCACGGCGCCTGCCACTGGGCGCCCCGCGTTCCGGAAGAACCGCGCCCCGCGGAGGACGCAGGGGCGGCAAAAGGACGCGTGGGGATCGTCGGGCGCGCGTCGCATCGGCCCCTCCCGGAGCATCCGGGCTCGAGAGTGCGGCGCGATCGCGCGCCCGGGGATGTCAGTAGTCGGTCAGCATGGGAGCCTCCTTCGTCGTCGGTTGGAGCGGACGTTGCGCCGGAGCGGAAGCCACGGCGGGCGGGTGCAGCCGGACGTGTCGGTCGTCGTCGTGCCTGGGCTCCTCCGCGCGTTCGGCCCGGAATCGAGCAGGCCCTTCCTCCTTGCCATGCGCCGGCGCGGCCAGGCGTTACGCGCTGCCGCCGGAATCGGTGTCGGGGCCCGCGGGGCTCGCACCCAGGCCCCGAAGGCCGGCGACCTTAGGCCGCCGCGAGTACGTCCCGGCGACGTAACCGCGACGAGGTCCGGCGCATGGCACCGGCAAGCACGCGAGGACGGCGGCACGACGCCGACGCCCCCGCGCGACCCATGCACGGAGAGTTCGGCCATGATGATCCTCGCCCTCGTCTTCACGTCGTTCGTCATCTACGCGGTCGGCCGCGTGCTGCTGCGCGTGCTCGGCTGGCCGACCAGCCTCGACGCCGCGGGGCGCTGGTGTCAGGCGTTGCTGGTCCTCGCCCTCCTCTTCTCGGCGCTGCCGGAGGTCCTCCGCCGGGCCGCGGCGCGCGTCGGCCCGCTGCCCGCGGTCTCCCTCGGCGAGGTCATCCCCGGCCTCTGCATCCTGGGCCTCGTGATCCTCGGCTACGTCGCCTGGCACCGGCGCCTCGACGTGCACGAGGGCGACCGCGAGCAGGCGCGGGCGGCCCTCCAGCCGCGGCGCCGCGCCCTGCCGCTGCCGCCCCGGGAGGACGCCGGGGGCGAGGACGGCTTCCGTTCCCGCCGTGCGCCCGACAGGTTCGTCGGCCCTGGCGCGGACTGACGAGGGGGCCATGCAGCGCTTCTACGCGGGTCTCCGCCGTCTCTATGGGCTCGACGACCGGGCGGCGGCGTACCGCCGGGAACAGCAGACGGTCTCGCGCGCCACCGAGGTCCCGCGCGTCGACGCCGGCTTCGCCGAGGAGATGAGCGACCTCGCGCGCCGCCCGGGGGACTCGGTCGAACTCGGCGCCTCGGTCGGCTCGCCGGGCGTCAGGGTGCGGGTGCCGCTGCGGGAAGTCGCGGGCGCCGGACACGCGCTGGTGCTCGGGACGACGGGCGCCGGGAAGACCAGGGCCGTCGCCGGGATCGCGCGGGGGCTGCTCCGGCGGATCGCCACTGAGCTTCCCACCGAGCTCGCCGGGAGCTCGACGCGACAGCGTGGGACACCGCGAACTTCGTGGTATGGGCGTTCTGTTTCCTGGAGCTGATCTATGCCAGCGAGGGTGACGCGTTGCTTTCCCTATGCGCCGAACGTCCCGAAGGGCTCCCACCCAGCCTCCACAGGCCTTGCGGTTTCGCTGACCTGCCCCTGACCGTCCACCTTCACCTCCCATTGCGTGCAAGGCATCGTCTGCGCCGCGGCGTCGGTGCCGCCGAGCAACCCCGTCGTGGTGTTCTGACCCGAGCACGCCACGAACCCCAGGTGGAGCACCACCGCGCCCACCAGCATCCCGCCCGCCATCTTGATCCGGTCCATCGTCGGCCTCGTTCGCGGGGCCGACCCTGCGCCGCCCCGGGGCGACTCTACTCGGCGGGGCGGTGGGTGGTGAACGATGTCCCGCGCTGGGCTACAACCCGAACGCGACACCGAGCACGGCGCCTCCCCGAACCGGAGCGAAGGTTGGAAGCAGGCGCAGGGTGAGACTGTCCGTGCGCGGGCGCGGGGTCGGAGCGTCGTTGGAGGCCTCGTAGCCGATGACGGCGCCCCCCGCGGTGGTCGCAAACGCGAAGGTCGCGGCGAGCACCAGACCGGCCACGCAATCGCCGCGACGGTCTTCGATTTCGTCACAGCCACGAGAACCTGCCGCGCCTAGGAACACGGCCGCGCCCCCGTAGATCCCGATCAGCGTCCCGAGCGCCGTCCAACCGTACCCGCCGTTTCCGCCGCGCGAGTTGCCGACGGACCAGACAGTCAGGGGCGTCACCACGAGCGAGAGGTTCGCGAACAGGATCGTGGACGTGAAGCCGTGGCCGAGGCTCCCTTCCGGGTTCTGCGACTCAACGACCGCGCCAAGTCCGGCCCCGAGGGCGGGGCCGAGGAGGCCCCAGAGAAACTCCAGGCCCCTGCGCGACGCTGCGCCAGAAGTGGCCGACGCTGCCGGTGAGGTGGCCGCCTGCGACACGCGCAACGACTCCTCGAAGGTGAGCTGCGGGAGCACCTGCGCGGGCACACGGTGCGGGAGCGCGGCGACGCACCCGAGGATCCCCACCGCCGAAAGCAACCGGGACGTCCGATGGCGGCGCATCCCACGAGGCTACCACCCGCCGTCAGCCTTCTCCCTGACCGGGCGGGGGCGCGACGCTGATGGGGTCACTCTGCGGGCGGCTTCGCGGGGCGCCCGCGCTTCCGCTTCGCCATCGGCGCCGCGGGCGCGAGCAGCACCACGACGTCGACGCCGAACCCCGCGCAGAGGCGCCCCAGCGTCCGCGCGGTGACGTTCGCGTCGCCCGACTCGACCATCTGGTAGAGGCGCGTCGGCATCGAGCACGCTTCCGCCACTGAGCTTCCCACCGAGCTCGCCGGGAGCTCGACGCGACAGCGTGGGACACCGCGAACTTCGTGGTATGGGCGTTCTGTTTCCTGGAGCTGATCTATGCCAGCGAGGGTGACGGGTTGCTTTCCCTATGCGCCGAAGTTGCTGCGGTGCACCACCAGGATGGCGCCCGTGTCGGGCCCGAGGGCGCGCTCGTAGTCCGCCGCGCGGGTCTTGTTGGTGGTGCCCACCTCGACGAGGCGCGCCCCGCACGACGCGATCACCTCGGGCACCCGGAACCCCCCGCCGATCTCCACCAGCTCGCCCCGGGACACCACCACCTCGCGCCCGGCCGCGAGCGCC